>CAVJGP010000041.1:0-24252 GCA_963648855.1 Alistipes onderdonkii
GCCGCGGCGGGCGCGAAAGACCGCATGGCTCTCCGGGGTCGAGGGCGCTTCCTCAGTGCTCAGACAGTCCTCGGCGCTACGCGCCTGCGGAACTGCGCCTGAGGAAGCGCCCTCGGACTGGGTCAGCTCATCCTGTTCTGAAAGATAAAAGCCGTCCTGCCGGGAGGGCGAGGATGCCTCATCGCGAGTTCCGCAGCCGCAACGCGGCGAGGACTGTTTGAGCAAGGAAGGTTCTTCGCCCTCCCCCGGAAGACGCCCGCTCAGCTTCTCCCACTCCCCCAGCGCATCCTCTACCAGCGCCAACTTCGCCGGAAACACCCGGACGTTCTCGCCTATGGCCTCAAGCTCTTCGGGAAACAAGTTGGCCACGCAGCCCGTCACCGCCACGAGGGGCCTCTTGGGCAAGCCGGCCGCGCGGCGCACGGCCTTGCGCGTCTTGGCCTGGGCCTCGCCCGTCACGGCGCAGGTGTTGATGGCGACGATGTCGGCGTCGGACTCGGCGCACAACAAAGCGCCCGACTGGACGAAGGCGGACTCCATCCAGTCGGACTCAACGCGGTTGACGCGACAGCCCAGGTTGATGACGCAGACGGAAGGGCCGCTGGCTCCCATTAGGACAGGGCGTCCTTGAGGCGCTGCCAGGGCGTGCGCTTGGCGTTGACGGACTCCTCCATGGTATGGGCGAACTTCTCGAGCAGCTCGCGCTGCTCGTCGGTGAGCGAGGTGGGCACCACGACGTCGACGTGGGCGATGAGGTCGCCGCGGCCGTCGCGGCGCATGCGCGGCATGCCCTTGCCCGACACGCGCACGGTGTCGTCGAACTGGCAGCCTGCGGGGATGACGACCTCGACCTCCTCGTCGGGCATGATGCCCTGGACGCTCACCGTGGTGCCGAGCGCCGCCTGGGCGATGCCGACCTCGACACGGACGTGCAGGTCGTCGCCGAGACGCTGGAAGGCCTCGTCCTCCACCACGTGCACGGAGACGATGAGGTCGCCGGAATGCGCCCCGCGCACGCCCGCCTCACCGAAGCCGGGCACACGCAGCTGCTGGCCGTCGGCGATGCCGGCAGGAACCTTGACGCTCACACGCTCGCGGTCGGGCGAGCGGCCCTGGCCGTCGCACTCCGGGCAGGGGTTGGAGATGGTCTTGCCCGAGCCGGAGCAGTCGGGGCACACCGAGCGCGACTGCATGTTGCCGAAGAAGGTGCGCTGCTGGGTCACGACCTGGCCGGTGCCATGGCAGGTGGAGCAGGTGGTCTCCTCGCCGCCCTCCGCGCAGCCCGTGCCCCCGCACGACTTGCAGGGAGACAGGCGGTTGTAGGAGATCTCCTTGGTGCAGCCGGTGGCGGCCTCCTGGAGCGTGATGTGGATGGCGGCTCCCATGTCGCGCCCGTCGAGCCTTACGCCCCGGCCGGATGCGGCGGCGCCCCCGAAGAAGGAGCTGAACAGGTCGGACATGTCGAAGCCGCCGCCGAAGATGTCGCCCAGGTCGGGGCCGCCCTGGCCATAGCCGTCCACCGTGCCGTAACGGTCGTAGAAGGCACGCTTGTCGGAGTCGGAAAGAACGGCGTACGCCTCATTGACCTCCTTGAAGCGCTCCTCGGCGTCCGGCGCCTTGTTCACGTCGGGGTGCATCGTGCGCGCCTTCTTGTGGAAGGCCTTGCGGATGGTGGCGTCGTCCGCATCGCGGGCAACCTCGAGAATGGCGTAATAGTCTTTGGTTTCAGCCATATGCTAGAGCCTCTTCAACAGTCCCGTGCCTTAAACGAATTTGAAACGATAAGCAGCTGAATATAACGCTTACCGGTAAAGCGCGGGGCCGCAAGATTGCGGAAGTATAAAGATAACGAACACAAGAAGTCCAAGCAGGAATCCCGAGAGGAACTTCTTGGCGGCACGGCTGGCAAAGCTGCCGCCCGTGCTGGTTCGGAAGGCCGACGGGAAGGTGAAGAAGACGACGAAGCACAGCGGCAGGAAGAGGATTTGCAGCAGCGCCGCGATGAGGGAGCGGAACAGCACGCACACCACGACGGCGCTCACGACGCCCAGGCCGGTGAAGAGGGCCTCCTGGGTCTGGGTGAGGTGCTCGCTGGGCACCACGAGGGTCGCCTTCAGGTCGCCCGACGCCCCGCCGCACTGGCCTGCGTCGCCCGCGCCGGGCACGCGCAGCTCATCGCCGTCGTGCGAGCCAGCCGGGACGGTGACCTCTACCGTGGAGCGCGACTGGCGCGTGCCGGTGCCGCCGCAGGTGCGGCAGGCATCCTTGATGACGCGGCCCGAGCCCGCACAGGCAGTGCACGTCATGTTGGCGGCGAAGAAGCCCATGTCCATCGACATCTGGCCCGAGCCATGGCAGACGCCGCAGACCGCAGGCTCGCTGCCGTGGGCATAGCCGCGGCCCAGGCAGTCCGGGCAGCTCTCCAGATGGGCGTAGGACACCTTCTTGCAGCAGCCCTTGTGCGCCTCCTCGCGCGTGAGCTCGAGCTGGATGGAGCGCGTGGCGCCTTGACGGCGCACGTACGGCGTGCCCTGACCCGCGCCGGGACGCGCCGAGCCGTAGGCGCCGCCGAAGGGGCTCGAACCCCAGGAAGCCCAGCCGCCGAAGGGGTTGTAGGCCCCTCCCGACCAGGCCGAGCCGCCGGCGGCCGAGGAGGCGTAGGGGTTCTGAGTGGTGAAGCCGCCCGCGCGCACGGCGTCGTAGCGCGACTTCTTGTCGGGGTCCGAGAGCGTCTCGTAGGCCTCGGACAGCTCCTTGAAGCGTTCCTCGGCGCCCGGCTCCTTGCACACGTCGGGGTGCATGGTGCGGGCCTTGGAGCGGAAGGCCTTCTTGATGTCGTCGACGGAGGCGTCCTTGGAGACGCCGAGAATCTCGTAGTAATCCTTATGAGAGGATGTGGCCAAGAGTACCTGACTCCTCAGATAGCAGGCGAAAAGTTGCGGTCGATGGCCATTCTACCCGCATGAGCGGCCAACCATATAAAGCCCAGATACTTCCCAACTTCTCTGAAAATGCAGCGCAGCGCGCAGCGCACCAGCTCAGAGGACCTTTCAGTATCTCAGGCATGCATAGGGTGCGGCAAATGTGACGAAAAGGCAATGGCTGGCCTGCGCGAGCCGGGCCATGCGCATCAGTCGCAGGCCGTGTCCCACATAAGGCCGAAGAGCTCGTTTCCCAAAAGCCAGCCGTCCTGCGTAGGAGCAATGGAGCCGTCTGGCGCTCGCGTGATGAGGCCGCGCTCGAGGGCTGTGTCGAGGGCGTCGTCGAGCCGGGACCTCGGGATGCCCCGGGCGATGAGGGCCTCGAGCCGCTCGGGGTCGAGCGGCGCCACCATGCGCATTGCGAGCATGAGGTCCTCCGCCGCCGCCTCGCGCGGGCTCAGACGCTCGCCCGTGGCGCGCAGGGGCGCCCCGGTGGCACACGCGTCGATGAAGGCTGACGCGTCGGGGGCAAAGGTGAGGCGGATGCGCGAGAGGGCGACCTGAGGGTCGGCAGCGTCGGGGGCCTGCGCGAAATCGGCCAGGCAGACGGGCTGCCCGCTCCCCTCCTCGCCGCTCAGCGTGACGTCGAGGCAGGACGACAGGGCGGTAGCCATCGCGGGCGACAGCATGGACGAGGCAGCCGCGCCCAGGCCCAGGTACTCGCGCCCCGTCCAATAGGCGATGTTGTGCCTGCACGCATGGCCTGGCCTTGCATAGCTCGCCACCTCGTAGCGCTCAAGGCCGCACGACTGCAAGAAGTCTTGGGCCTGGAGCATCATGTCGGCCTGGAGGTCGGCGTCAGGCAGGCTCATCGTACCGGCCAGCACAAGGTCGTCGAAAGGCGTGCCCTCCTCGATGGAAAGGGGGTAGCAGCTCACGTGGCAGGCGCCGCACTCCACGACGCCCGCAAGCGAGCAGGCCCAGCTCTCGGGGGTCTGACCCGGGATGCCGCACATGAGGTCGCACGACAGGTCCATGCCCGCCTGCACCACGGACTGCGCCGCATGCCTTGCCTGGCTAGCATCGTGAACGCGCCCCAGGGCAGCGAGCTCGGCGTCGTCCAGGGACTGCACCCCCAGGCTCACCCGCGTGACGCCCGCCTCACGCAGCAATCGCACAAGCTCTGCGCTCAGAGAGTCCGGGTTGGCCTCGACGCTGAACTCCTCGAGTGCCGGGCAAGCGGCCGAAACGGCACGGGCAAGTCGCACAAGCCCCGCGCCGGCAAGCGTCGGGGTGCCGCCGCCTATGTAGGCGGTCGTCACCCCGGCAAGCAGGCCAGACTCCGAAACCCGACCCAGCGCATCGCACAGCGCATCTATATATGATGTCATCTGCTCGGAGTCGCGCCGGGTGGCCTGGGAGTAGAAGCCGCAGTACAGGCAGCGGTGCACGCAGAAGGGAACGTGCAGGTAGAGCGCCTCGATGCGCGGGCCTTGGGGCATGGCTGCTACTCCATGCCGTGCTCGCGCACCGCCGCGCGCATGTCGTCGAGTAGGCCGAGGTAGTCGTCGGCGGTGGAGCACGCCATGGCGCGGCCGCGCCACTGGGCGGCGGCGGGCAGACCCTTGATGTACCAGCAGGTCACCGGACGCAGGCGCACCATATGTGCGGCGCTTTCGGCGGCACGGCGGATATGCAGCTCCAGGGTGTCGAGCCGCTCGCTCACGCTGGGCGGCTCAGGCAGCACGCCCGTGCGCAGAAGGCTGTAGGCGTGCTCGAAAATCCAGGGGTTGCCATAGCTGCCGCGCGCCACGAACACACCGGCCGCGCCCGTCTGTGAAAGCATGTCCACGCAACGCTGGGCGCTCATGACGTCGCCCGACCCGATGACGGGGACGCCCACGGCATGCGCGACGCGCTCCACCACGCCCCAGTCGGCGCTGCCCGTGTAGAACTGCTTGGCGGCGCGGCCGTGCACGGCGATACCGCAGGCCCCCGCCTCTTCCAGGCGCTGTGCGAACTCGGGGGCAAGCTCCTCCCCCATGTAGATGCCCGCGCGGATCTTCGCGGTCACCGGGACGGCGCCGTCCACGCCGCGCAACGTCTCGCGCAGGCACGCGCACGCACGCTCCGGGTCGGCCATGAGTGCGCTGCCCTCACCCTTCTTGAACACTTTGGGCACCGGGCAGGCCATGTTGATGTCGATGAGCGCGAGCCTGTCGCCCAGGCGCGCGAGCACGTCGCGGGCGGCGGGGGCGAACTGCTCGGGCTTGCTGCCGAAGAGCTGCACGGCTATCTGGGGCTCTGCCTCGCCGGGGTCCACGAGCTCCCAGGTTTTCTGGCCGCCATGGGCAAGGCCGGCCACGGAGACCATCTCCGAGTAGCACAGGGGACAGCCGTGCTCGATGGCGATGCGGCGATAGACCGGGTCGGTGACGCCGGCCATGGGGGCCAGCATGAAGGGATGGCGCGCGAGACGCGCGCGCAGGGCCTCCGTCTGGTTGACCTGCGCGCCCGAGCCCGTCTCGACGGGAGTCGAAACTGCGTCCATGAACTAATCGTCCACCTTGAGGATGGCCATGAAGGCCTCCTGGGGCACGTCCACGCTGCCGATGGCCTTCATGCGCTTCTTGCCTTCCTTCTGCTTCTCGAGCAGCTTGCGCTTACGCGAGATGTCGCCGCCGTAGCACTTGGCCAGAACGTCCTTGCGCAGGGCGCGTACCGTCTCGCGGGCCACGATCCTGCCGCCCACGGCCGCCTGGATGGGCACCTCGAACTGCTGGCGAGGGATGATCTCCTTGAGCTTCTCGCACAGTACGCGGCCGCGGGTGTAGGCCTTGTCCTTGTGCACGATGAAGGAAAGCGCGTCCACCGTCTCGCCGGCAAGCAGGATGTCGAGCTTCTGCAGGGCGCTCTCCTGATAGCCCTTGTACTCGTAGTCCAGCGACGCATAGCCGCGCGTACGGCTCTTGAGCTGGTCGAAGTAGTCCATGATGAGCTCGGAGAGGGGCATCTCCCAGTGCATCTCCACGGTGGTAGGGCTCAGGTACACCATGTTGGAGAAGGTGCCGCGATGGTCGATGGTGAGGTCCATGACCGCGCCCACGTAATCGGGCGGCACGAGCACCTTGACCGTGAGGTAGGGCTCCTCGACGTGGTCGATCTTGGAGGGGTCGGGCATGTCCTGCGGCGAGGTGACCTCGACCATCTCCTTGTTGGTGAGATAGACGTTGTACTCCACCGAGGGCGCCGTGGCGATGAGGTCGAGGTTGAACTCGCGCTCGAGACGCTCCTTGACCACCTCCATGTGGAGAAGTCCCAGGAAGCCCACGCGGAAGCCGAAGCCCAGGGCCACGGAGGTCTCGGGCGTGTAGACCACGGCCGGGTCGTTGAGGCGCAGCTTGTCGAGAGCGTCGCGCAGGTTCTCGAAGTCCTCGGTGTCGATGGGGAACAGGCCCGCATACACCATGGGCTTGACCTCGCGGTAACCCGGCAGGGCCTCCTGGGCGGGATGGGCGGCGTCCGTCACCGTGTCGCCCACGCGCACGTCGAGCGGGTCCTTGAGGCCGGTGACCATGTAGCCCACCTCGCCGACGCCCAAATCGTCCAGGGGCATCTCGGCGGGACGGCGCACGCCCACTTCCTCTACCTCGAACACCAGGCCGCTCGACATGAGGCGCACGCGCTGGTGGGCGCGCAGCGACCCGTCGACGATGCGCACGAGGGCCACCACGCCGCGGTAGGGGTCGAAGTACGAGTCGAAGATGAGTGCCTTCAAGGGAGCGTCGGCCTCGCCCTGCGGGGCGGGCACGTGCGCCACGATGGCCTCGAGCAGCTCGTGGATGCCGTCGCCCGTCTTGCCCGAGACGCTCACCGCGTCGTCGCAGGGAATGGCCAGACCCTCCTCGATCTCGGTCTTGGTGCGCTCCACGTCGGAGGAGGGCAGGTCGATCTTGTTGATGGCGGGAAGAATCTCGAGCCCGGCGTTCATCGCGAGCAGGGCGTTGGAGACGGTCTGGGCCTCCACGCCCTGGGTGGCATCCACCACGAGCACCGCGCCCTCGCATGCGGCCAGGGAGCGCGACACCTCGTAGGTGAAGTCGACGTGGCCGGGCGTGTCGATGAGGTTGAACTGGTAGCGGTCGCCGTCGTCGGCCTGGTACTCCACGCGCACGGCCTGGCTCTTGATGGTGATGCCGCGCTCGCGCTCGATGTCCATGGAATCGAGGAGCTGGGCCTCCATATCGCGCTTGGCGACGGTGTGCGTCTGCTCAAGGATGCGGTCGGCCACGGTGGACTTGCCATGGTCGATGTGGGCGATGATGGAGAAGTTCCTGATGTGAGCGATGTCGTCAGTTGCCATGCTACCCGATTCCGTAAGAGGTATAGAAAAGAAAAAGGGCGTCGGGCACTAAGCCTGACGCCCTCTAAAACAATCTGAACCTAAAGACTAGGCAGAGATCTTGTTGACGAGCTTGGCGACGCCGGACTTGCGGTTGGAGCCCTGGTTGCGGTGGATGACACCCTTGGCAACAGCCTTGTCCATCTTGTGGTAGACAACCTTCACCGCGTCGTTGGCAGCCTCGACGTTACCGGCGGCAACGGCCTCCTGAACCCTGCGGACAGCGGTCTTGAGCTCGGAACGGACGGCACGGTTGCGCAGACGAGCACGAGCGGCCTGCTTGTCACGCTTGATCTGAGACTTGATGTTAGGCACTGAAGTAGATCCCTTCGATTCATAACGATACCGGCAGGCATGACCTGCCTATCTGCAACTAGTAGAGTGTATACGTTCCCACGAAAAAGCGCTAGAGGTTCGGACAATCTACGCAAACGCCACGCATGCGCCTACAAACCGCGCGCCTCAGCGAGCCGCGCGCCTCACATCAACTCGGCCGCACGCGCAAGCAGGGCATCGCGCTCGTTGGGCAGCACCCCGTCCACCACTTCGCGAAGCAGGCGCTTCAGGATATAGCCGATCTGGGGGCCGCGGGGCACGCCCAGGGCCATGAGGTCCGTGCCGTTGGCGGCCAGGTCGGCCATGCAGAAGACGCTCCCCCGCGCAATCTCAGCCTCGAACTCCGTTTGCACGGCGTCAAGCTCCTTGAGACGCTTCGGCACGGCGCGAGGGGCATGCGACACGGTGTCGGCGCGCTTGAGCATGAGGAGCAGCCGCAAGGCACGATACGCCCCCTGAGCATCGACGTTCAGGGCATCCGTGGCACGGGCCAGCGCACGTCGGATGCCTCGTGGCGTGGGCTCGATAGGCCTGTCATGGTAGCGAACCAGGTACTCCAGCAGCTTGACCTCATCGCCTTGCCAGCGCAGGCGCTTGAAGTCCTCCACGATGAGCTTGGAGCCGGCCTCCTCATGGCCGTAGAAGTGGCCGTGACCCTCGGTGTCCACACTGAACGTGGAGGGCTTGCCGATGTCGTGCAACAGCGTGGCATGCCTGATGATGCCGGGCGCGTCGTCGGGCAGCAGCTCCAGGGCGTGCAGACAGTGCTCCCAGACGTCGTAGCAGTGCCAGCGACTGCGCTGGTCGAAGCCCACCATGGGCTGGATATGCGGCACGGCCTGCCAGGCGACCTCGGGAAACGCGCGCAGCACCGCGACGGCGTTCGGGCCGGCCACGAGCTTGTCGTACTCCTGGGCGATGCGCTCGACCGCCACCAGGCTCAGCTGAGGCGCTTGGTCCTTGATAGCCTGGGCGGTCTGCCCCTCTATGTCGAAGGTCAGCTGGGAGGCGAAGCGCACACCGCGGATGATGCGCAGGGCGTCTTCCTCAAAGCGCCGGGCGGGCTCCCCCACGCAGCGCATGCGACGCGCGGCGATGTCGTCCAGACCGCCGAACGGGTCCACCAGGCCGCAGGCGGGGTTCCACGCCATGGCGTTGACGGTGTAGTCGCGCCGCGACAGGTCCTCCTCGATGGACTTGACGAAACGGACCGAGTCGGGGCGGCGGTGGTCCGTGTAGGTACCATCTGTGCGGAACGTCGTGATTTCGATGGGGTCGCCGTCGATGATGGCGGTGACGGTGCCGTGCGCCGCCCCCGTCTCGACTACGCGAACGCCCGCCTGGATGAAACAGTCGCGCGTGATGTACCACAGGGCGTCGGTGGCGATGTCCACATCGTGGCAGGGGCGGTCCAGCACCGCGTCGCGCACAAAACCACCCACGACAAATGCCTGCTTGCCCGCCGCCTGCAAGATAGAAATCGCCTTGTGCGCGCTTTCCGGCAAGCGCGCGGCGAGGCGCCCCTCGTATGATGTCGACATATCGCCCCCTTAGTCCACTGCGTGAATACGCTCATCTTCCCACATTATGAAGGAAGTCACGCCGTGACTCTCGATTATCATGTTCCGACGTGTGCAACGCAAAGCCAGGAGGAACAATGGAAAGAGCCCGTGCGTCATTTCAAGACCTCACGACCCTGCGCGTGGGAGGCCACATAGCCGATTTCAGGCACGTCAGCACGCCCGACGAGCTGGCCGCCTGCGTGCGCGAGGCCGACGCCGCCAGCCGCGAGGTGCTTGTGCTGGGCGAGGGCTCGAACCTGCTCGTGGCTGACGACGATTTCGATGGTATGGCGGTGAAGGCCAGCGACCCCTGCGGGCCGCAGGTGCTGCACGACGGCGAGGGCGGCGAGACGGCGCGCGTGCGCGTCAACGCCGGATGTGTTTGGGACGACTTCGTGGCCTGGTGCGTGGGACAGGGCCTCTCGGGCGTCGAGGCCCTCAGCGGCATTCCGGGGCAGATCGGCAGCGCGGTCATGCAAAACCTTGGGGCCTATGGCCAAGAGATCGGGAGCTGCCTGATGGGCGCGACCCTGCTCGACCGTACCGACGGCCAGATCCGCTTCTACGAGAAGACCGAGCTTGGCCTGGGATATCGCACATCCATTCTGCGTCACAGCATGGAGCAGGGTTCAGCCGGGCGTCGGTGGCCCATCTCGCCGCGCTGGATCGTGTTGAGCGCGGAGCTTGAGCTGACACGCGCCGACCAGGGTGCTGTCGAGCATTCTCAGCTCGCACATGCCCTGGGGTGCGAGGTGGGTTCGCATATGCCCATAGCTCAGATTCGCGACAAGGTGTACGAGGTGCGCGCCTCGAAGGGCATGGTCTGCGACCCCGACCCCACAGGGGCGCATCCCGAGCACGACCGCTGGTCAAGCGGCTCCTTCTTCACCAACCCCGTGCTCACACGTGAGCAGGTTCAGGATTGCCTGCCCGCCGATGCCCCGCTCTACCCCACCCCGGACCCTGACCTCATGAAGACCTCCGCCGCCTGGCTCATCGAGAAGGCCGGCTTCCCCAAGGGGTTCGGCCTTGAGGAGGACGCATCGAAGGCAACGCTCAGCAACCTCCACACGCTTGCCCTCACGAACAGGGGAAACGCAAGCGCGGCGGACATCGTGAACCTGGCGAAGGCGGTGCGGGACGGCGTGCGCCAGCGCTTCGGTGTGGAGCTGCAGCCTGAGACGGTGCTCGTGGGGCTGAGCATGAACTAGGCAGCTCCCGCCATCGAGCTAGGACGAGCGGGCAGGCGAAACGAGGCGGCGTCTGAGAACATGCGCTCGTCCTGGCTCCATGGGGGCCGACCATTCCGCGGGGCTCGGCATCAACAGCGTGAGGCCACCCCTCTGGTCCGCTCGGTTCTGCCCCGCCCTGTCTCCCCCAAACGCGGCCCCAATCCCGACGCGCACAAAAAAGCGCCGGCCCGCCTTTCGGCAGGTCGGCGCTTTTCGATGGCGCTAAAAGACGTGCTACACGCGGGAGATGTACTTGGCCTCGCGGGTGTCGATCTTGATGCGGTCGCCCACGTTGACGAACATGGGAACCTGCACGGTGGCACCGGTCTCGATGACGGCGGGCTTGGTGCCGGACTGCACGGTGTCGCCCTTGAAGCCGGGCTCGGTCTCGGTGATCTCAGCCTCGATGAACATGGGAGGCTGCACCGCGTACAGCACGCCGTTGGCGTACTGCATCAGGCACACGTCGTTCTCCTTGAGCCACTTGGCCTGGTCGCCGATGGTAGCGGCCTCGACGGGAATCTGCTCGTAGGACTCGTTGTCCATGAACCAGAAGGAGTCGCCGTCGTTGTAGAGGTACTGCATCTCGCGGGTCTCCATGCGGACGCTCTCGAACTTGGCAGACTGCTGGAAGTTCTGCTCGTTCACGCGGCCGGTGCGGATGTCCTTGAACTTGGTGCGGACATAGGTGTTGCCCTTGCCAGGCTTGACATGCTGCGCCTCAAGAATGACGCAATCCTTGCCGTTGATGTTGACGCCCAGACCGACCTTGAGGTCAGTAATGCCCAGAGTTGCCACAAATACGCCTTTCGCTCGATTCAGGTCCAGCCCATGCCGACCCAGTAAACAACTTTGCAATGATACTCACGCCAGACGATGCGCACAAGGCCCCAAAACGAGACCCCGCACGCTTCCCATATTGAGCGGGGACGCTACTCCCCCACGCTCACGAGCTCATGGGTCGAGGCGGTGAAGGGCTCGAAGCCCTGAGGTCCCACCACGCCGTAGTCCTCCAGGCGCACGCCGCCGTATCCGGGCAGGTAGATGCCGGGTTCCACCGTGCATACCATGCCCTCCTCGTACACATCGGTGGTGGTGCGGCCGGCGCGGGGCAGCTCGTGGATGTCGATGCCCACGCCGTGGCCCAGGCCATGGGCGAAGCAGTCGCCATAGCCCGCCTCGGCGATGATGCGCACGGCAAGCTCGTGCACCTCCCGGCAGCTCACGCCGGGCTTGATGGCCGCCGCACACGCCTCATGCGCTCGGCGCACGGTGTCGAAGATCTCGCGCTGCTTGGCGCTGGGCTCGCCCACCACCACGGTGCGCGTCATGTCGGAGCGGTAGTCGCCCAGGCCCGCGCCGTAATCCATGAGGACGAAGTCGCCCATCTCGACCTTGCGGCTACCGGGCTTGGCGTGCGGGTTGGCCGAGTTGGGGCCGCTGGCCATGATGGTGTCGAACGACAGGGCGTCTCCGCCGTGGGTGAGCATGTAGTTGTCGAGCTCGACGCGCAGCTCCATCTCGGTGAGGCCGGGGCGGATGACCTGGCACATATGCGTGAACGCCTCGTCGGTGACCTTCTGGGCGCGTCGCATGAGGGCCATCTCCTCAGCGTCCTTGACGGCGCGAAGCTTGATGATGTCGCCGTGGAGCTGGGCGAAGCGGGGCGCCAGGGAGCGGCGCGCGAAGGCCGTCTCAAGGGCGGACGCCTGGGCCAGGGTGAGCGTGTCCTCGATGCAGACGACGCCAGAGCCCAGGCGAGCCTCGCAGGCCTTGTCGGCCACCCAGTCGGCCATGGTGCAGGGCAGCTGATCGAACACCCAGTCGGTGCCGCCGGCCAGGGCCTCCAGGAAGGTGTTGTAGTAGCGCGAGTCGGTGTGAAGGAACAGGGCGTCGCGCGTGATGAAGGCCGTATGGGCGTCCTCGAAGTCGAAGACACGCGCCGCACCGGTGAGCCAGCGAAGGTCGGGGTTGTTTCGCAGCACGAGAGCGTCGTAGCCGCGCTCATCCATCACGGAGCGAATCTTGGCAATCCTGTCTTGAACGGACATGGCGAAAACACCTTTCTCCTAAGGCGCTTGTATAGACGCGAAGATTAGAGGAGGCCTTCCTCATAGAGCAGGCCGCCCACCTTGTAGGCGACGTCGGAGAAGGAAAGGCCCCTGATGTCCACCGTGTAGTCGGCCGCGGCCTGGTAGAGGGGCAGGCGATGTGCGAGCAGGGCCTTGGCATGGTCGTAGTCGCCCAGGTCGGGGCGAATCTCAGGGTGGGTGATGTGGCCCAGGGCATCGTCGAGGTCAAGGTCGAGAAAGACCACCTTGCCCATGGAGCGCATGAAGGTCACGTTGTCGGCGTTCTCCACGATGCCGCCGCCGCACGACACCAGGCAGCTCTTCTCGTGCGAGAGGCGCTCGAGCGCCACACGCTCAAGCGTGCGGAAATGCTCCTCGCCGTGCGTCTTGAAGATCTCAGCCACGCTTGCCTGCTCGCGATGCACCACCATGCGGTCGGTGTCGAGGTGGCGACGGTTGAAGAGGCGGCCCAGGTTGCGCGCAACCGTGGACTTGCCCGCTCCGAGAAAGCCGATAAAGAAAATATGGTCGCACCCTACATGGCGCGTATAGCCTGAATCTTCAGGACTGTCCGTCATGCGCAACACTGCCTAGGCCCACCGTCTCAATGTCATTTCGCCAAGGGATTCTAGCATCATCAACGGCCCCGCGGCCTCACGCAAAGAAGGCTCGGTATAAGAAGCAAACGGCGAAGACCGGGCAGAGCCAGGGAGCGAAGGCAAACCGGTCGGTATGGCGAAGGAGATTGACGGTGCCGGCCAAAACGCAGGCGGCAGCAAGGCACGGCACCACCCAGGCGCCCAAAGTGACAGCCGCCGCCGCGCAAAGCTTGATGTCGCCCATCCCCATGCCGTGGGAGCCGCCGTGAAGGAAGCGCCAGCCGAGCTCGAACAGCAGAGCCACCACGAGCAGGACGAGCGCACAAGGAAGGGAGCTGGCAAGGGTAGGCAGGCCCCGCGCCCAAGGCACCGACGGCGCCAGCACGACAATGGCGGCGCCGAGCACGGCCAAGGCGATGACGGCCACGTTGGGGACTATCCGACTCCGGGCGTCTTTGAGGGCGATCGCCGCGAGAGCGGCCACATACGCCAGGCAGAGCGCCGCGAAGCACACCCCGACCATCACGCGAGCGGCTCCCAGGTGTCGCTGGGACGCCGGCCTGCAAGCAACGCCCGTTCCAGGGCGCGCATCGGGGGCGAATACCACAGATCCTGGTCGCACTGGGGCACGACGAGTGCGTGACGGATATGGGCGAACTTCGCGGCGAGGACGTCGGTGTAGAGCTGGTCGCCCACAAGGAAGCCCGCCTCGCGCGGCAAACCCATCTCATCGAGCGCGCGTACGAGCGCGCCCGGGCGGGGCTTGTGGGCCTTGGCCACAAGCCCCGCCCCATAGAGCTTTGCCGTGGGCTCGACGCGCTCGTAGTCGTTGTTGGACACGAAGCACAGTCGAAAGCCCATGGCGCGCGCCCTGCTCATCCATGCGTCAACGCTGGCAGGGGCCACGCCCGTCGTGCGAGGAATCACGGTGTTGTCGCGGTCGAGGAGCAACGCGCGCACCCCGCAACGCCACAGGTCGTCGAGGTCGATGACGTCGATGGAGGTGAGGTAGCGCTGCGGGGTGAAGAGTCCCATGTTAGCCCGTGATCCCTGCGGCCTGGTTGTACGCGTCGCGGGCCTCGTTGAACTCTTCCTCGTTGGTGCAGAAGACATGCGTGCCATCGAGGGACGAGGAGGCGACGTAGTAGTAATAGTCGGTCCAGTTCGCATAGAGCACGGCGTTGATGGACGACAGCGACGGCGAGCAGATGGGGCCGGGGACAAGGCCGTAGTTGGTGTAGGTGTTGTACGGCGAGTCCACCTGCAGGTCGTCGTAGGTCAGCAGGTCGCCCTTGTTGAGGGCGTAGGCGATGGCGGCGTCGATCTGCAAGAACCAGCCGGCGTTGAGACGGTTGTAGATGACGGAGGCCACGTCGGCGCGCTCGCCGTCCATGGCAGTCTCGCGCTCCACGAGGGATGCCATGCAAATCACCTGGTACTGGGTGAGCTTGGCGTTGCCCTGACCGACGTTGCTCCAGTCCACGCCCGAGGTCTCGCTCTGGTACTGCTTGAGCATGGTGCGGATGGCCACGTCGGGCGTGACGACCTCGTCCTCGTCGAACGTGTAGGTCTTCGGGAAGAGGAAGCCCTCGAGCGAGTCGTTGTAGGCGCCGTTGAGGAAGGTGAACTCGCCCACGTAGTTGGAGGCCTTGGCCTGCGCCATGAACTCCTCGTAGGTGAAGTCGAACGTGTCCGCGAAGCGCTGGGCGGTCTGGGCGACGGTGAAGCCCTCGGGGATCGTGATGGACACACCGGTTGCCGCGGTGCCCGCCACAAGCATATTGACGATCTGCTCGTAGGTCATGGAGTTGGTGAAGGCATAGGTGCCTGCCTGAAGGGCGCCCTCGGCGCCCAGCGAGCTCACCGCCTGGATGAAGGCAGTAGTGGAGCTGATGACGCCGTCCTCGCGAAGGAGGCGGGCGATATCGCCCGTGCCGTAGCCGCTGGGGATCTCCACGATGGTCTCGGCGGCCTTCTGCTGGTTGACGGCCACCTTCATCGAGCACTCGGAGGCGTTGACGGCCACGATGACGATGATCACGACGAAGAAGCACGTGAGCAGCGTGACGACAAAGCCCAGGGGGGCCGGCTGCTTGTGGGCGTGCGCCTTGCGCGCGCGCTCATCGTTGAACGAGTTGTCCGGACGCCTCATAGGCTGGGCGTTGTTGTCGATGCCGCTGTCCGAAGAAGACGCGGCGCCGAAATCTGAGGGGTCAAGGGGTTGGAGGCTCATCAGGCTCCCATCGTCTCGTTCTTCTTCATGTCGAGCCAGACCTGCAAGAACAAGGAGGCGGCGACGCTGTCCACCTTGCCGCGCATCTGCTTCTCGTTGAGGCCCTGCTCGCGAAGGATGCGTTTGGCCTCGCTGGAGCTGAGGCGCTCGTCGACGAACTCGACGGGCAGCCCCAGGCGCTGTGCCAGCGTGCGCCCTATCTGCTCGAGCTTGGCAGCCTGAGGACCGGGCTCGCCCTGCATGGTGAGCGGGCGGCCCACCACGAGGACGTCGGGCTCGTGGTCTTCCACGATGCGCCGGAAGCTCACCGCGTTGTCGAAGACCTCACGGGAAGGCAGCACGCACACGGGCATGGCGATGCCGGTGCGCGTGCTGCCCGAGGCGACGCCCACGCGGGCGTCGCCTATGTCGAGCGCAAGGGCCTGCAAGTTACTTGCCTGCGCTGAAGAGCTCGCGGGCCTGCTTGAGCGCCTCGTCGATGCCCGAGGCGTCCTTGCCGCCGGCCTGGGCCATCTGGGGACGGCCGCCGCCGCCGCCCTTGATGGCGTGCGAGATGGCCTTGATGACCTGGCCGGCGTTGAAGCCCTGTGCGCAGGCCTCGTCGGTGCCGGCGGCCAGCAGGAGGGGCGCGCCGGACTCGTTCACGCTGGCGAAGACGCAGGCGCCGGGGGCCGCGAGCTTCTGACGCACGAGGTCCCACTCGCTGCGCAGGCCCTCGGCGTCCAGGCCGTCGAAGCGGGCGACGCACACGGGGTAGCCCGCGTCGATGACGCCGGCGAGGGCCTCGTCGACCATGGCGGCGACGCTTGCGGCCTTGGCCTTCTTCTCGGCGTCCTCGTAGGACTTGATGAGGGCGAGGTTGTCCTCGGTGCGCTTGACGGCCTCGGCGGGAGCAACCTTGAGAAGCTCAGCCACCTGGCGCAGGCCGGCGGCCTGCTCGTTGAGGTACGCGAGGGCGTCGAAAGAGGTGACGGCCTCGATGCGGCGCACGTTGGCGGCCACGGATCCCTCGGAGACGATCTTCACCAGGCCGCACTCGGCGGAGTTGGACACATGCGTGCCGCCGCACAGCTCGCGGGAGAAGCCCTCGACGTCGACGACGCGGACCTCGGAGCCGTACTTCTCGCCGAAGAGCGCAGTGGCGCCGGAGGCACGGGCCTCGTCGATGCCCATGACGCGCGTGGTGACAGGCAGAGCAGCCATGATCTTCTCGTTGGCTATGCGCTCCACCTCGGCCAGCTCGGCGGCGCTCACGGCCTGGAAGTGCGTGAAGTCGAAGCGCAGGCGCGAGGGCTCAACGAGCGAGCCGGCCTGGTTGACATGGGTGCCGAGCACCTGGCGCAGGGCCGCGTGCAGGATGTGCGTGGCGGTGTGGTTGCGGGCGATGCGGGCGCGCATCATGGTGTCGATGGCGGCGTTGCACTCGTCGCCCACGTTGACGGTGCCGGAGAGCACCTGGCAGTGGTGGACGGTAAGGACCTTCTCGGCGTAGGTGGTGCCGAGAACCTGGAGCTTGAAGCCGTCGGCCTCGATAAAGCCGGTGTCGCCGCACTGGCCGCCCTTCTCGGCGTAGAAGGGCGTGCGGTCGAGCAGCACGTCCACCTTGTCGCCGGCCGTGGCGCTCTCCACGCTCTTCTCGTCGGCCACGAGGGCGCGAACCTGGGCGTCGCAGGCGTCCTGCGTGTAGCCCACGAACTCGTCGGACTTGAACTTGTCGGCGAGGGCCACCCACACGGTGTCGAACTTGCCCCACACGACGTCCTTCACCTGGGAGCGGGCGCGCTGGCGCTGGGCCTCCATCTCCACCTTGAAGCCGTCGAGGTCGACGTCGTGGCCGGCAGCCTCGGCGATCTCGACCGTGAGGTCGATGGGGAAGCCGTAGGTGTCGTGCAGCTTGAAGGCGATGGAGCCGGACACGGCCTCGCCCTGGGCAAGGCCGGCGATGACCTCGTCGAGGTAGCTCTGGCCCGTGCGCAGCGTGGAGGAGAAGCGCTCCTCCTCGGACTTCACGATGCGGTGGATGAGCTCGGAGTTCTGGACGATCTCGGGGTAGGCGGAGCCCATCTCGGCGATGACCTCGTCGATGTAGTGAGCCATGAAGGTGCCCTCAACGCCCAGCATGCGCGCATGGTACACGGCGCGGCGAAGCAGGCGGCGAAGCACGTAGCCGCGGCCCTCGTTGGAGGGCAGGATCCCGTCGCCGATCATGAAGGTCACGGCGCGGGAGTGGTCGGCCAGGATGCGCAGCGACATGTCGGACTTGGGGTCGTCGCCGTACTTCTTGCCCGTCAGGCGCTCGCCCAGCTCGGTGAGGCCGCGCATGAGGTCGCCGTCGTAGTTGGCCGACTTGCCCTGCATGATAGCCGTGATGCGCTCCAGGCCCATGCCCGTGTCGATGTTGCGGTGGGGCAGCTCAGGCAGCGAGCCGTCCTCCTGGCGGTCGTACTGCGTGAACACGAGGTTCCAGAACTCCAGGAAGCGGTCGCAGTCGCAGCCGGGGGCGCAGTCGGGGCTGCCGCAGCCGATCTGGGGGCCCTGGTCGAAGTAGATCTCGGAGCAGGGGCCGCAGGGGCCGGTGGGGCCGGCGGCCCAGAAGTTGTCGTCCTCGCCCAGGCGGGAGATGTGGTCCTCGGGCACGCCCAGGGCGCGCCAGATGTCATGGGCGTCGTCGTCGTCGGTGAAGATGGTGAAGTACAGCTTGTCGAGCGGCAGGCCCAGGTACTTGGGCGAGGTGATGAACTCGAAGGCCCACTCGCAGGCCTGCTGCTTGGTGTAGCCGCCGAAGCCGAAGTTGCCGAGCATCTCGAAGAACGACAGGTGACGGCCGTCCTTGCCGATGTTGTCGATGTCGTTGGTGCGCAGGCACTTCTGGCAAGAGCACGCGCCGATCTCGGCCATGGTCTTCTTGCCGAGGTAGTACTGCTTGAACTGGTTCATGCCTGCGTTGGACAGCAGCAGCGAGGGGTCGTCGGGGATGAGCGAGGACGACTGAACGCGGCGGCAGCCCTTCTCCTCGAAAAACGACAGGAAGAGCTCGCGAATCTCAGCGGACTTCAAGGGTGGCTCCTTTGCTTCACACGACGCCGGTCATCGACGCCGGACAATCACAGATTTGCCTATCTTACGCCGAAGGGTCTATGTCTTTGCGCATGCGTTCGAGTGTCTTGTGCAAAAGCCTTGAAACCTGCACCTGGCTCATGCCCATGCGCTCGGCTATCTGCGACTGGGTGAGGCCCTCCACGAAACGGAGCTCGACGAGCATGCGCTCGTTGGGCTCAAGCTTGGACAAGGCGCCCGAAAGCACCATCTTGTCGTCGAGCGCCGCCAGGTCCTGGTCGAGCGCGCCCACGCGGTCGATGAGCGCCGGGGCGTCGTCGTCGCCCGACCCTCCCGCCTCGAGGGGCACCGACGCGTAGGCCTCGGAGGACTCCATGGCCTCGAGCACCTCGTCCACCGACACGTCGAGGTAGTTGGCGACCTCCTCCACCGAGGGGGTGCGCTGGTAGCGCTGGGTGAGGGCCTCGTTTGCCTGGGTGACCTTGGCCGAGAGCTCCTGGAGCCTGCGCGGCACGCGCACCGACCAGCCCTTGTCGCGGAAGTGGCGCTTGATCTCGCCCAGGATGGTGGGCGTGGCGTAGGTGGTGAACTCGAGGCCGCGCTCGGGCTCGAAGCGGTCGATGGCCTTGATGAGGCCGATGGTGCCCACCTGCACCAGGTCGTCGAGCGGCTCGCCGCGGTTGGCGAACTTGGCCGCCAGGAAGCGCACCAGGTTGAGGTGGTTCACGATGAGCTGGTCGCGGGCGGAAGTGTCGCCCTGCTGCTTGTAGCGCGCGAAGAGCTCGCGGGTGCGGTCCTTGTCCCAGGCGAGCTTGTGGGAACTCCTTGAATCAGCGGCCATCGGCGACCCCGGCCTCTTTTTCGAGGTGCAGCGAGATGGAGGGCTCCTCGACTATCTCGTAGACGTCGCACATGGCCTGCAGGATGAGGGCCGAGTAGGCCAGGGCGGGCTCGTCGGGGTCGTCGGGGCGCCAGTCGGTGCCCAGGGCGAAGTCCATGGTGAGGCGCGGGCCCTGAAGACCGAACGACACGTTGAGGCGCTGGCCGGGGTTGGTCGCCAGGGTGTAGATGAACGCCTCCTCGGCCGCCATGCGCACGTCGTCGACGTCGGTGATGCCGAAGCCCGCCAGCGTGGCGATGTTGGCGGCCGTCATGCGCACGACGCGCGCGTAGTCGCTCTGCGCGGGAACCTCGAGCGTGGTGAGGTTCTGGTTGGACGAGGCACTGGAATCAGTCATGAATGCTCCTTAGAGAAGGGAAGAGCCTGACAAGGCGGCCTTACTCGGGATAGGTGAAGTAGCCGGCCTCCTTATGCGCGACCTCGACCTGCGGGGCGGCCTCCAGGGGCTCGTCGGAGACGGGGTCGAACGTGGGGGCCTCGTCGACGCCGACCTCGCCGGGCTGCTCGCAAACTTGCGATTCGGCAGCCGACAGGCCCGGCTGGGCGGCGTGCCTACGGGAGAAGGCGAGCTTGGCACGGCTCGCGATGCTGCCCGCGGCGTCGTTGACCGCCGTCGCGGCGTTGCCGGCCATGTTCGTGGCGCGGGAGACGTCGCCCAGGATGGCGTCGAGGCGCTCCAGGTCGCCCGACAGCGCGCCGATGGCCGCCGCAGTCTGCTGCAGGACGGGCTCCACCTGCACCACGGCGGGCTGAGCCTGGGCCACGACGCCGTCGAGCTTCTCGATGACGGGCTTGACCTGCTCGACCGCCTCCCCTGCCGAGGCGATGACGGGGCCCAGGTCGTCGGCGGCCTTCTTGAAGGCGTCGACGCAGGGACGCGCCTTGCGGACGGTGAGCACCAGCTCGACCACAAGCCAAACGAGGGCCGCGACGAGGACGACGAGTGCGACGGTGAGGACGACAGGCATACAAGCCCCTTTCGGTCTGGGAACACGTGGCCACAATCATGCCCGCATTGGGGCCCAACTATACCCCTTGCGGCCCCTTTGGCTCGCGGCCCAACAAAAGTTGCCCATCGACGCTGCGCCGCGCGTACTCCCAACGGTACTGCTCCCAGCCGATCTCGCCGGGCGTGTAGAAGCACCCGCGCGCAAGGCCGTCGGGCAGGTACTGCTGCTCGACCCAGTGGCCGGGGTGGTCGTGGGGGTAGAGGTAGTCGCCGTACTCCTCGCTGCCGGGGCGGTGGCGGTCGCGCAGATGGTTGGGCACGGCGCGGGCGGGCGCCTCGCGCACGTCCTTGAAGGCCCGCGCCAGGCCCGCGTAGCTGGCGTTGGACTTGGGCGCGAGGGCCATGTAGACGGCGGCCTGGGCCAGGTTGATGCGGCACTCGGGCATGCCGATGACCTCGACGGCCTTGAAGGCGGCCTCGGCCACGAGTATCGCCTGCGGGTCGGCGTTGCCCACGTCCTCGCTTGCGCTGATGAAGATGCGCCGGGCGATGAACTTGGGGTCCTCGCCGCCCTCGAGCATGCGCGCGAGGTAGTAGAGCACGGCGTCGGGGTCGCTGCCGCGCATGGACTTGATGAAGGCGCTCACCACGTCGTAGTGCTCGTCGCCGGACTTGTCGTAGCGCTGCACGCGGGAGGGCACGGCGTCCACCACATCCTGCAGGACCACCTCGACGGGCTTGGCGGCCCCGGCCGCGTCCGGCGCGTCCCGGCCGGCCTGTGCCTCGCCGCCGTCCTGCGCGCGGGACTGCGCCAGGTCGCAGGCGAGCTCCAGGGTGGTGAGGGCCGCACGGGCGTCGCCGCCGGCGAGCAGGCAGATGCGCTCGCGAGCCTGCGGCTCGAGCGCGTACCTGCCCCCCAGCCCCTCCCCGCAGGCAAGGGCATGGTCGACGATGGCGAGGATGTCGTCGTCGTCCAGGCTTGACAGCTCTACCACTCGCGAGCGCGACAGCAGCGCCTGGTTCACCTCGAAGTAAGGGTTCTCCGTGGTGGCGCCCACGAGCACCACCACGCGGTCCTCCACGGCATGCAGAAGCGCGTCCTGCTGGCCGCGGTTGAAGCGGTGGATCTCGTCCACGAAGAGGATGGTGCGCCGGCCGTTGACGAGCAGCCGGCTCTTGGCCGCGTCTATCTGCTCGCGCAGGTCCTTGACCGTGCCGCTCACGGCGCTGACCTCGACGAACTCGGCGCGCGTGGTGTGCGCGATGATGCGCGCGAGCGTGGTCTTGCCCGTGCCGGCCGGGCCAAAAAGGATCACAGAGCTGAGCGTGTCGTTCTCGATGGCGCGGCGCAGCCACGTGCCCGGGCCCACGGCCTTCGTCTGGCCGAAGTACTCGTCGAGCGTGCGGGGGCGCACGCGCACGGCAAGCGGGGCGTTGGAGGTGATGCGCTGATCGTCGTTTGCGGTGAAGAGGGTCTGCATGCCTGGTCGTTCCTTGCGTCAGTGCCGGCTGGGGTCAGGGAAGTCGGCGAAGTAGCTGCGCCGAGGGGTCTTTCCCGCTTCCTCGGGGAAAAAGCGCTCGTAGAGCGCCGTGAAGTAGTCGTCGGTCATCGAGGCGATGAAGTCCATGACACAACGCTCCAGGCTCGACTGCCAATCGTAGACGTGGTCGTAGAAGGCGGCCTGGCGCGCGGTGGGTACGATGTGGTGGGCAAAGATCGGGCTCGACTCGTCGCCCGACCTCAGGTGTCCCAGGAGCACGTCGTAGAGCGCCTCGAAGCGCGGCTCGATGACCTGCTGGCACTCCCCTCCCACGCTGGGCGCATGGTAGATGAGCTCGTAGTTCTCGGCCTTGGCCTGACGAAGCTCCTCGAAGGCCTGCTGCGACAGCTCGATGTGGTCCTTGCCGTAGCTGTGCTCGACGATGTCCACGGTGAGGGCGGCGATGACCCAGGAGTTGTAGGCGCCCACCGCGCCTGTCTTGAAGGGGGCGTCCGAGGTAAGCAGGCCTGCGAGCTCGGCGTCCTGGCGATCCTTACCCACGTAGGCGATGATGTCACTCACGCGCACGACGCAGCCCTCAAGTGTGGTGGGGACAAGCGTGCGCACATAGTCCTGCCCCTGCACATGACAGGCCTCCAAGGCGGCGTCGAGCTGGGAAAACGAGGAGAGCCCCGAGGTGCGCAGGACGCGCTGGGCGTATTCGCCGTTGTGGCACAGGGCCCCGTCGAGCGTCTGCAGGCTGAGGTTGCGCCCGTAGATGCGGTCCATGACCTCCACGGAGTGCACGTTGTGGGCGAAGCGCCGCCCCGTGTGGGCGCTGTGCACCTTGTCCAGGCAGCGCTCGCCGGCATGGCCGAAGGGCGTGTGCCCGATGTCGTGCGCAAGCGCGATGGCCTCGACGAGGTCGAGGTTGAGGCCCAGGGGCCGGGCGATGTCGCGGGCTATGCGCGAGACGAGCTGCACATGCTGGCCGCGGCGGGTGATGTCGTCGTTGCGTCGGAAGGAGAACACCTGCGTCTTGCCCGCATAGCGGTTGTAGGCGGCGACGTTGAGGGTCTTCTCGATGTCGCGCACGAAGGCCGGGCGCATGACGCTCTGGGCGTCGCGGGCGCGCTCCACGCGGCGCACGCAGGCCTCGTCGGGGCAGCGCCAGGGGCTGAGACGTGCGCACGCGTAGTCGGCGCGTATCTGGGCGTCAAGCTCGGGGCTCAGCGTGAGCGGGGCGTCGTACATGCTCTGAGCCTGCCTTTCCACACACAAGCGGTAGCTTTGCGATTCGTACAAAGGGCGATTCTACAGGCAGTGAGACTGCGGGAGTTGGTCTATCATGAAAACCCAGCAAACCCCAGGTGCGCCCGCTTCGGCGCATCTATCCCCGACCTTATAAAGGAGACGTTGTATGGCAAACGAGGGCAGCTTCGAGGCAAGCCTCAAGCGCAGCGACCAGATCAAGGCCGACCTGCCCCTGCATCCCGAGAAGTACCGCATGCTCACCGGCGACCGCCCCACGGGCAGGCTGCACCTGGGCCACTACTTCGGCACCATCTGCGAGCGCGTGAAGCTGCAGAACATGGGCGTGAACACCATGGTGCTCATCGCCGACTACCAGGTCATCACCGACCGCGACACCACCGCCAACATCCAGGACAACGTGTACAACATGGTCATGGACTACCTGGCGTGCGGTCTGGACCCCAAGAAGACGCCCATCTACACGCACTCCGCCGTGCCCGCCTGCAACCAGCTCATGCTGCCCTTCCTCTCGCTGGTCACCGAGGCCGAGCTGCAGCGCAACCCCACGGTTAAGGCCGAGATGGAGGCCTCAGGCCACGCCCTCACCGGCCTTCTGCTCACCTACCCCATCCACCAGGCATGCGACATCCTCTTCTGCAAGGGCAACGTCGTGCCCGTGGGCAAAGACCAGCTCCCCCACATCGAAGCCACGCGCCTGGTGGCACGCAGGTTCAACGAGCGCTTCAAGACGCAGGTCTTCCCCGAGCCTGAGGCCCTGCTCACCGACGCCATCGAGATTCCCGGCCTGGACGGGCGCAAGATGAGCAAGTCCTACGGCAACGCCATCAGCCTCTCCATGACCGAGGAGGAGACGGCCAAGCTCATCAAGAAGTCCCAGACCGACGCCGAGCGCACCATCACCTTCGACAAGGAGAACCGTCCCGGCGTGTCGGCCCTGCTCACCACGGCCGCCCTGTGCACGGGCCGCAAGGAGGAGGACATCGCCGCCGAGATCGGCGACGCCGGCTCGGGCGCCCTCAAGAAGTACGTCACCGAGAGCGTGAACGGCTACCTCGCCCCCATCCGCGAGAAGCGCCGCCAGTACGAGGCCGACCTGGACTACATCAAGGACGTCCTGCACGAGGGCAACAAGATCGCCAACGAGATCGGCGAGCGCACCCTCGACGAGGTGCGCACGGGCCGACCTGCCCCTGCATCCCGAGAAGTACCGCATGCTCACCGGCGACCGCCCC
>CAVJGP010000042.1:0-23842 GCA_963648855.1 Alistipes onderdonkii
CCTTTTATGTGCCTGCCAGGTAGGTGGGCACCCATCTGGGTGTATGTCGGACAAAGGGGGCATATGGTTCGCGTCGCGGCTCCTGCCATCATCGCGCTTTCCATTTCGTCTCTTTGCTTTACGTGCGCGGTCGTTGCCGGTTGTTCGGCATCGGCCAGCACCGTGGTATCGGCCGACACCCAGGCCATGGTGGACGAGGCCCTCGAAGCGGCCCACATCGACCAATCCGACGTTGCTGCCGTGGTGGACAGCCAGGTCATCACCCAGGATGAGGTTGACGCGGCGGTAAACGTCGAGCGTCGCCGCCTGGGGCTCACCTCCGATTACTCCTACAAAAGCTACCTTGTGTCCAACAGCATGACCGAGTGGGATTTCCGTGCCTCGGTCATTCAGACCCTGGTAGACGACGTCCTGCTTGAGCAGGCCACCGCAGACTATGGGGTGGAGGTAAGCGACGAGGAAGTAGACGCCGCTGTCGACGAGGTGGCCGACCTGTATCCCTCGCGCGCGTCGTTTTTGACGGCCATCTCAAACTCGGGCTACACCGAGGACGGGTATTGGTCCGCCATGCGCAGGCAGATGCTCACCTCGCGGCTGCGCGAGGTCGCGGTTCCCGAGGTCGACCCCACCGACGAGCAGCTTGCACGCTATGCGCGCACGGTGCTGAACGGCATCGAGACCCGTCGCTCGTCGTTCATTCTCTTCACCCAGGACAGCTACGGCCTGGCTTGCGACGTGAAGGAGAAGCTCGACGACGGTGCCGACTTCGCCGAGCTCGCAAGCGAGTATTCCACCGACCAGACCGCCTCGCAGGGCGGGGACAACGGCTGGGACTTCCTCAACCCCCCGGCGCAGGAGTATCAAGACGCGCTCGACCAGCTTGAGCCTGACGAGGTGTCGCCCATCGTGCGCACGCGTTTCGGGTACTACATCATCAAGTGCACCGGCTATTACCAGGCTACGACCGACTCCTCGGGCAACATCGACCTTGACAGCGTCCCGGAGGACATCAAGGAGTCGGTGAAGGACAGCCTCTGCGAGTCCTTGAAAGCGCAGCTCTTCGACCTGTTCGTCAACAACCTCGAGGCAACCTCGGCCATCGCCGTCTTCGACAGCAACGGCGTGCAGGTGTCGGCCGAGCAGGTTGGCCTCGCCACACAAACCGTCTACAACCCCACGGTAGACGACGTTATCGAAGAGGTACAGGAAGAGGCTCAGGACTCGGCCTCGGCGTAGGCCTTTGGGAAGGGTGACACGGGTTTAAGGATGAGTGCCTGAGAGTGCGGCACCCGGCACGGATGTGTCAGACGGCTCCCCTGAGAAAGGCGGCCTGGCTTTAGGGACGCGCGTCCGAGGGCGCGGTGCGGACGTCTCATAAAGCTCCCCTGAGTAGAGGGACTCGGCTTTAAGGCCGCACATCCTTGTTGTTATCCTTGTCTGTCGCATCCTCGCATGCTGCCTCATGCGCCGTCCCGTGCAGGCCGCGCTCGTCGTCAAGTCTGTGCCCGTAGCGCTCGATGAGGTCGATGGGGGCGCAGGTCTGCCAGTCAAAGCGAAGCGACAGGTAGCGCAGCAGCAGCACCGCGAAGATGCCCAGGACTGCCGCCCATCCCTTCACCATATGTGACTCTGCCAGCACGCAGTACACGCTTGCCCCCGCGAAGGTGCACACCGCGTAGAAGTTGGACGCCCTGAAGATGGCGGGCACCCGCCCAACCATGACGTCGCGGATGACGCCGCCGCCCACGGCTGTGAGCATGCCGAGCATGATGCCGGCGAAGATGCCGTATCCAGCGACGAGCGCCTTGTCGGCTCCCGTGACGGTGAACAGCGCCACGCTCACGATGTCGAACAATGAGATTGCACGCTCAAAGCGCTTGAAGGCGCTGGCAAAGAAGAAGGCAAGCAGCGCAACGGCAAGGCAGGCGAGCACGGCCTCGGGGTGGTCGAGCATATAGACGCCCTGGTTGGACAAGATCATGTCGCGCACGACGCCCCCGCCCAGCGAGCTTGCGATGGCTAGGACGCATACCCCGATGAGGTCGAGCTGTATGGAGCAGGCGCACAGGGCCCCCGACACCGCGCCGGCCAGCACAGCGGCAAACTCCAGGGCCGTGGGGATGCTCACGCTGCTTGCGCTGGGGTCGCCCAGGGAAAAGAGGGATGTGAGAAAGGACTGAACGAATTCCATCGAGGCTCCTCGGTCAGAAGTGGCACAGGGATTGTACGCTTCTGGGGTTCCGAGGGACACTTGGCGTCCCTGTTGCGAATTAGGGAACCGTTCGGGTGAACTTGCAAGTCAAGGCAGGTCAAGGAATCAAGGGGTGCTCGGTGCGAAAAGGTTTGGTGCGGGCTTAGTGTGAAATTGCTTGTTTTGTGTGGAGGACTAGACACGAAGGAGGAAATGCATATACTAAATTTTCGCTTACGGAGGGCTGTCCGAGTGGCCGAAGGAGCACGATTGGAAATCGTGTAGGCGGCAAAACCGTCTCTAGGGTTCAAATCCCTAGCCCTCCGCCAGAACTTTCTCGGGGCGTGAATCCAGCGGTTCGCGCCCCGTTTTCCATCCTTGGAGGGATGGCAGAGTGGTTGAATGCGGCGGTCTCGAAAACCGTTTAGCCGGTATCCCCGGCTACGAGGGTTCGAATCCCTCTCCCTCCGCCAGATAGTCATTGAAGGGCGCCGAAAGGCGCCCTTTTCGTATCCGTCCGGCTTAATCCGAGAAAGTGAGCTTGCACTATGGAACAGGTCACCCTCCAGATTTCCGACAACGCTCAGCAGGCGGTCAACTTCGCCTTCAACGAGGCTCAGCAGCGCCTGAACTCCGTGGGTCAGTTCGACCCCTACACCGTGACGGTCGTGGACGGCGGCGTCGAGGTCAACGACCATCCCGCCGACTCCCCCGAGGCCGTTCGCGAGTCTGCCAAGATGCTCATCGCCCAGGACATGCCCGAGGCCTACGTGCTGTGCTACGACGGCGACGTCGATACCGACGACGGCACGCTCGACTGCATCGTGTGCGAGGTGGCCGACCGCGGAAACGAGGACGCCCATATCCTCGTGATGCTCTATACCAAGGATGAGGCCGGTTTCACCTTCGAGGCTGACTTCGTCTATGCAGGTCCCTCGCCCGTGCTCTACCCCGCTGGGACGAAACCCATCGTGAGCGGCCTTGTGGCCCTGCAGCGCGAGGAGGCCCAGGGTGCTGACGGCCAGCCCGCAGACTCCGACGCCGACCTTGAGGCAGAGGTCGCCGACGAGGTGCAGGAGTAAAAGGCGCTGCCTTGTAATTCAGTCAGGCGATTTTCGCTGTATGCAGGCCCCCGTGCCCATGAGGTGCGGGGGCCTGTGACATTTCATACAAGAAGTCACAGGGCCTGGCTGCTAGGCTGATGTTGCGCGACGATCATGGAACGGCAAAAGTTATGGACATGCAGCGTAGGAGCGTAATATGCCTGGATTTGCTCAAGCGCTTCATGGTATCCTTAACCGCTGTCATTCCCTGCCTCGGACACAGCCTTCACGAGATCCGAGGCCACTTTAGCCCAGAGGAGGTGACACCATGAAGGCTTATGAACTGCTGTTCTTTGTGAACCCGTCTATCGATGACGAGGCTCGCGCCGGTGTGATGAAGAGGATCGATTCCACTATCGTTGAGAACGGTGGCGTCGTCGATTCCGTCGAGGATTGGGGCAAGCGCAAGCTCGCTTACACCATCGACAAGATCACCGAGGGCGACTACACCCTGATCAACTTCCAGATGGATCCTGCCTGCATCGCAGAGCTTGACCGCGTTCTCGGCATTATGGACGGCGTTGTCCGTTCCATGATCGTCCGTCGCGCTGAGGCTTAATTTGTTTGGGGATTGCCCTTTGGCATTCCCGGCGATGTAAGGAGTGTGGACGGTATGGCAAACATCAACAGGGTCATTATCTCAGGCAGGCTCACCCGCGACCCGGAGCTTCGTCAGACTGCTGGCGGCACCCCGGTTCTGGGCATGGGCGTGGCGGTCAACGACCGTCGTCGCAACGTGCAGAGCGGCCAGTGGGAAGACTACACGAACTTCATCGATTGCACCATGTTCGGTGCGCGTGCCGAGTCGCTCTCGCGCATTCTCTCCAAGGGAATGCTCGTGTGCATCGAAGGCCGCCTTCGTTGGAGCCAGTGGGAGCGCGACGGCCAGAAGCGCAGCAAGATCGAGGTCATCGTCGATGAGCTCGAGCTGCCGAGCCGTGGTCAGGCCTCGCAGGACGGCGCAGCCCAGCAGGGCGGCTACATGCCCGCGCCCCAGCAGACCTATTCCCAGAGCTATGCCCCTGCTCAGGCGCAGCCTTATGCGGCGCCTGTTGCCATGCCGGCTGCGGATCAGATTTACGATGAGGAGATTCCCTTCTAGGAATCTCAGTTTCCCGTTTCACTTCGAATGAGCGTAAAGGAGGTCAAGCCACCATGGCCAACGATTATCAGCGTCAGCCTCGCAAGAAGTATTGCCAGCTTTGCAAGGACGAGGTCGAGTTCATCGATTACAAGGATGTGGCTCTTCTTCGCAAGTATATGACCGATCGCGGCAAGATTAAGCCTCGTCGCGTTACCGGCGCTTGCAGGCAGCACCAGCACGAGATGGCCGTCGCCATCAAGCGTGCCCGCGTCATGGCCCTCGTGCCCTACACCGTCACGGTTGTCAGCGGCAGCAGGGATCGTCGAGGCTAAAGGCGACGCCATGGTCGAGACGCAAGACTCACCTTCGACCCAACTGGTGTCGCCAGGTTCGAGCCGCCGTCCCGCCCGACCCGCGTTCGAGTTCGTCCTTTGTGCCCTTGCCTCGCTAGGTTCGATTCTCTCTCCTTCGCTTGGATGCGCCCTCATGGTCTTCGGAGCATGGAGGCTCGCCCAATCGGGAGAGGGTCGCGCTGTTTGGGCGGCACTGGGGTGTCTTGCTCCGGGTATCGTCCTTTCCTTCGCGACGTGGGATTACGCATCGCTCGTCTTGCCCTGCTCCTTGTGCGCCTTGGCAATAGCATTGCTGCTGTCAAAGCATATGAGCGTCGGCAAGGTCGTGGTTCTGGTGGCCCTGCTCAGCGGGCTGCTCATCGGAGCCGACGCCTCCTTGCTGATGTTGCAGGGTGAGAGCTTTGCGGCCTATGTCCAGGAGCTGCTCGAAGAGCTGCGCCAGGTCATGACCGCATCGCTTACAACGGGTACGTCCTCGGTGTCCGTTCAGGCCACCGTCGACTCAACCGTTGAGCTCTTGGGGTGGATTTGGCCCCTCATCTACGTTATGAGGGCCGCATGCACCGTGTGCTTTGGACTCGTTGGCCTTGCGGTTGCCCGCCACGACTCCTTCCAGAAGGTTCACGAGGCCTTCAAGCGCTTCGATACCCCCCTGTGGGTGGTCGCAGCCTTCATCGCCTCGGTGGCCTGCCTGGCCGGGTGGTCGGTGGCCGGTGTGCTTCCTGAGGCCGTGGGGGTTGTCGCCCTCAACGTGTTCATCTGCATGAGGGTCGTGTTCTTCCTCCAGGGGTGTGCCGTGATGTTGAGCCTCATGGACTCGCACGGCTGGGGGTTCTTCCCCCGCGTGGCAGTGCTCTCGTTGGCATTCCTTGCCGAAGTGAGCTTGTCGGCCGTGTGCATCCTTGGCTTGATCGATGTCTGGGCAAACTTCCGCAAGGTTGCCCGTCGCGACCAAGACCGGCGTCTCACCAGCGGCGAAGGTAAGTAAACTGCTGAAGGCCCTGCGCAAGCAGGCCTCAACGTGAGGAGTACTAACAATGAAGGTTATTCTCTTGAGCGAGCTCAAGGGGAAGGGCGGCGAGGGCGACGTCATCGACGTGGCCGACGGCTTCGCCAACAACTGGCTCCTTCCCCAGAAGATCGCCATCAAGGCTACTGAGGGCAACCTCAAGCAGCTCGAGCAGAAGCGCAACAACATCGCCAAGCGCGAGGTTGTCCGTCTGGCCGAGGCCAACGAGAAGGCCGCCCAGCTCGAGGGCAAGGTCGTGCGCATCGAGGCCCGTCTGGGCGACGAGGGCCAGCTCTTCGGCTCCGTCACCAGCGCCCAGATCGCTGAGGCCATCCAGGCCCAGCTCGGCATCGAGATCGACCGTCACCGCATCGACGTGCGCCCCATCAAGGAGGCCGGTTCCCACACCGCCACCGTCTCGCTGTACCGCGAGATCGTGGCCAACGTCGAGGTTCAGGTCAACGACGCCGCCGGCTTCGCCGCTATCGACGCCGCTGCTGCCGCCGAGACCGAGCAGGTCGAGGAGGCCGAGGTCACCGAGGAGGCCGCCGAGTAACTTCGGCAGCTCTTTGATGATGTTTTGAGGGGGCATCAGCCATAAGGCTGGTGTCCCCTTTTTGCTAGAATGCGACACCCGGCCACGACGGCGTGCCCGGGAGTCACAGGTACGCGGCAGATGGGAGCGAAGATGGATTTCAACGAGAGCGACCCCAGGCTTACCGGCGGCAACCCCTTGCCCCAGAGCCCGGAGGCCGAGGCCGCCGTTCTCGCTGCGGCGATCCTGTCTGCCGACGTCGCCCCCGAGCTGGCTGGCAAGCTCGACGTCGAGGACTTCTACCGCCCTTCCAACCGCACGGTGTACAAGGCAATCCTCGAGCTCTACCGCCGCGACATCCCCATCGACCAGCTCTCGCTCACCGATTACCTCTCTGAGTCCGGCGAGCTTGCGCGCGTGGGCGGCCCCGCCTTCATCCTCGACCTGGCGAACAACTCCTTCGCGCTGGTGAACTGGCGCCACCATGCCGACATCGTCAAGCGCAACTCCATCCTGCGCCGCCTCATCTCGGCCTCCACCTCCATCACCGCGCTTGCCTTCGATGCGCCGCCCGACGACATCGAGGACATCGTGCGCCAGTCGGAGAGCCTGCTGCTCACGGTGACCGACAAGCAGGTGGCCACGGCGGCTCGCCCCCTGGGCGACTTCTTGCAGCTGGCCTACGAGGAGATCGAGGAGATCGCCCTCAACAAGGGACACACGGCGGGCGTGGCCACGGGCTTCGAGCTGCTCGACAAGGTGCTGCTCGGCATGCGTCCCGGCTCGCTCAACGTGGTGGGCGCCCGCCCGGGCGTGGGCAAGACGTCGTTTGCCCTCTCGCTTGCGCTCAACGCGGCCAAGGCCGGCGTCACCGTGATGTTCTTCTCGCTGGAGATGAGCGGCACCGAGATCGCCACCCGACTCATCTGCTCGGAGGCCGCCGTCTCCAACGAGGACGTGCGCTCCGGCAACATCCCGATGGAGATGTACACCCCCATCATGGAGGCCACCGAGCGCCTGAACGCCCTCGACTTCATCGTCGACGACACTGCCGGCACCAACGTGGTCGAGATTCGCACGAAGGCCCGCCGCGCCCTGCACGGCAAGGAGCACGCGCTCATCATCGTGGACTACCTGCAGCTCATCGAGCCCGTGGGCCGCAACCGCAACGACTCGATGTCCACCGCTGTTGGCGAGATCTCCCGCGCCCTGAAGGTGCTCGCCAAGGACCTCAAGGTGCCCGTCATCGCCTTGTCGCAGCTCAACCGCGAGGTTGACAAGCGCCCCGACAAGCGCCCCGTCCTTGCCGACCTGCGCGAGTCGGGCGCCATCGAGCAGGACGCCGACACCGTCATGTTCCTCGACCGCTCCCTCACCGAGGAGGAGGCGGCCGACGAGCGCCACGAGAGGCCGCCGCTGGGCACCGCCAACGTCATCGTGGCTAAAAACCGCGCGGGCCGTTCGGGCGTCACGGTGCCGCTCGCCTTCATCGCCGACCGCACGGCCTTCCGCAACCTGGCCCGTCACGAGGCCTAGCTCGCGCACCGTCGCACGCCGCATCCCCTGTCCTTGCGAGCGGCGCGCGCTGTGTGGGCTTGCGCATAGATTGCGCCGACGCGCTTGCCATCTGTAGGCCTGTGAAAGATGCGGTTATAATCTTTTCCGTCTGTATGTCGGCCGAATGCGCATGCAACGGCCTTGATGGGAAAAGAGCTGCCATGCCCGCAACTGTTCTTGTCGGTTCTCAATGGGGCGACGAAGGCAAGGGTAAGATCACCGACCTTCTCTCCAGTGACTACGACTACGTGGTGCGTTTCCAGGGCGGCAACAACGCCGGCCACACCGTCATCACCCCCAAGCACCATCTCGCGCTGCACCTCATCCCCTCGGGTGTCATGTATGACAACGTGACCCCCGTCATCGGCAACGGCTGCGTCGTCGACCCCAAGGTGCTTCTCGGCGAGATCGACACGCTTGCTGAGGAGAACATCAGCTGCGAGCGCCTCACCATCTCGAGCAGCGCCCACATCATCATGCCCTACCACCGCGACCTCGACGGCGCCTCCGAGCGTCGCCTGGGCTCCAACCTCATCGGCACCACCCGCCGCGGCATCGGCCCGGCCTACCAGGACAAGGCCTCGCGCATGGGCCTGCGCATGCAGGACATGCTCGACCCCGGCATCTTCCGTGAGAAGGTGGCCGCGGCCCTGGTGGAGAAGAACGACATCCTCTCCAAGGTCTACAACATGCCCACCTACACGGTGGACCAGATCTGCGACGAGTACCTGCCCTACGCCGAGCGCCTCGCCCCGCACATCGCGGAGACCTCCGTCATGCTCAACAACGAGCTCGAGGCCGGCAAGAAGGTGCTCTTCGAGGGCGCCCAGGCCACGATGCTCGACATCGACTTCGGCACCTATCCCTTCGTCACCTCGTCGAACTGCTCGGCAGGCGGCGCGGTCACGGGCTCGGGCGTGGGCATGAAGTACATCGACCGCGTCCTGGGCATCGCCAAGGCCTACATCACCCGCGTGGGCTCGGGCCCCTTCCCCACCGAGATTCCCGCCGACGACCCCGACGGCGACAAGCTGTGCGAGATCGGCGGCGAGTACGGCGTCACCACGGGCCGCAAGCGTCGCTGCGGCTGGTACGACGCCGTGACCATCGCCTACGCCGCCCGCGTGAATGGCCTCACCGACTTGGCCATCACCAAGCTCGACGTCCTGAGCGCCTTCGACACCATCAAGGTCTGCACGGCCTATGAGTGCGACGGCCAGATTCTGCGCACGGCCCCCCAGAACCAGACGCTCTTCCACCACGCCAAGCCCGTCTACGAGGAAGTCAAGGGCTGGAACTGCGACATCTCCGGCTGCCGCACCTACGATGAGCTGCCCCAGGAGGCCAAGGACTACATCGCCTTCCTCGAGGAGCTTGCCGGCGTGCGCGTCTCCATCGTGGCTGTGGGCCCGTCGCGCGAGCAGACCATCATGCGTTACTGGTAGGGGAAGGACACCCACATGGACATCCTGCTTCTTGGTTCCGGCGGCCGCGAGCATGCCATCGCCTGCGCCCTCAAGGCGTCGCCTTTGTGCGGTGAGCTGTACGTTGCCCCCGGCAACGGCGGCACGGCGAGCATCGCGCGCAACATCAAGCTTGACGCGGCCGACCCCGAGGCCGTGGCCTCGTTTGCCCAGGCAAACGGCATCGGCCTTGTGGTGATCGGCCCCGAGGCGCCCCTGGTTGCCGGCGTTGCCGACGCCGTGCGCGCCAAGGGTATCCCGGCCTTCGGCCCGGGCGCCCAGGGTGCCCAGATGGAGGGTTCCAAGCGTTTCGCCAAGGAGTTCATGGAGCGCCATGGCATCCCCACGGCCGCCTACCGCAGCTTCGAGGAGCTTGCCCCTGCTGAGGAGTACGTCCGTGCCCAGTTCGCCGATGGCGCGTCCATCCTCGTGGTGAAGGCCGACGGCTTGGCCGCCGGCAAGGGCGTCGTCGTGGCCAGCAGCGCCGATGAGGCCGTCGAGGCCCTCAACGACTGCTTCTCCGGTCATTTCGGCGCGGCAGGCTCCACGGTCGTTGTGGAAGAGGGCCTCACCGGCCCCGAGTGCTCGCTGCTTGCTTTTGTCGACGGCCCCACGGTTCGCCTCATGGCGTGCGCCCAGGACCACAAGCGCGCGCTTGAGGGCGACCTCGGCCCCAACACGGGCGGCATGGGCGTCTACTCGCCCGTGCCCATCGTGACCGACGAGGAGTACGCCGCCATGTCCGCCGCCATGCAGACTGCCGCCGAGGGCCTTGTTGCCGACGGCATCGAGTATCGCGGCGTGCTCTACGGCGGCTTCATGCTCACCCCCGCAGGCCCCAAGGTGCTGGAGTTCAACGCTCGTTTCGGTGACCCGGAGACCCAGGTCATCCTGCCTCGCCTGAAGACCGACCTGGTCGAGGTCATGCTCGCCGTGGCTCAGGGCCGTCTGAGCGAGATTGAGCTTGAGTGGCGCGACGAGTGGGCCGTGAGCGTCGTGCTCGCCAGCGCCGGCTACCCCGGCTCCTATCCCAAGGGGCTTGAAATCACCGGCATCGAGAAGGCCGAGGCCCTGCCTGGCGTGACCGTGTACCATGCGGGCACCACCCTCGACGAGCAGGGAGTCCTGCGCACCTCGGGCGGCCGCGTGCTCAACGTGACGGCCCTGGGCTCGAGCTTTGCCGATGCCCGCGAGCTTGCCTATAAGGGTTGCGACCTCATCGAGTTCGAGGGCAAGACCCTGCGTCGTGACATCGGCGCCCGCGCCCTTCGCGGCCGCAGCGCCTGGGAGGCCTAGGTTTCATGCGCGCTGAGGAACTCGACGAGGCCATGATGGAGGCCCTGGCAGAGCAGTCCGGCCAAACCGACGAGCAGGGGTGCAACGAGGTGCATGCCCAGCCGCACCCTGATACCGAGGAAGTCGACGCGACCCCTGTCTTCGACGACGACTTCATCCGGGCCCGCCGCGCGCGCAACAACGCCCGCGCCTCGCGGCAGCCGGTCGCCGACACCGACGACCTGCCTGCCGACGGCCTCACCGAGTCCATTCTCGAGTCCCACATCGCGTGGCGCGGTGACTTTCTCACCGCGGAGGACCTCACGGTGCGCCTGCCCAACGGCAGGCTCGGTCATCGCGACATCCTGCGCCACCCCGGTGCCGTGGGGATCATCGCCCTCACCGACGAGGGCAAGATAGTCCTCGTGCATCAGTACCGCTGCGCGCTTGAGCAGGTCACCGTCGAGATTCCCGCAGGCAAGCTGGAGCCCGGAGAGGACCCGGCCAAGGCCGCTGCCCGCGAGCTCATGGAGGAGACGGGCTACCTCGCCCAGCGCATGGCTTACCTGGGTCCCATCGCCCCTGCGGCCGGCTATTCCGACGAGCTCCTGCACCTCTACATGGCCATGGGCCTCACGTTTGTGGGAGCGTCGCCCGACGAGGACGAGTTCCTCAGCGTCGACCTCATCGACCTCGACGAGATGGTGGACATGGTGCTCGACGGCAAGGTGGTCGACTCCAAGACGGTCATCGGCGTGCTTCTCTGTGACGCCATCTCGCGCCGCATGGAGGCCTAGTCTTGTATGGCTGACCCCGCCTCTCCTCAGTTGCCGCACACGTCAAAGGGTACCTTCGCCCGCTTTGTCTCGTATTACAAGGGACAAGGCGGGCTCTTTTGGGGCGACATGGCCTGCGCCCTGCTTGTGGCCGCCATCGATCTGGCGTTTCCCCAAATCCTGCGCCACCTGTCGGGCGGCCTGTTCAACGAGGGCGCTGATTCGATTACCGCCGCCCTGGGCTTTTTGGGCATCGGCCTGGCCTGCATGTACCTCATCCGCTTCGGCTGCCGCTTCTTTGTCGGGGCGTGGGGCCACATCATGGGCGCGCGCATGGAGACGAAGATGCGCCGCGACCTTTTTGACGCCTACGAGCGTTTTTCCTTCGCCTGGTACGACAAGGCCAAGACCGGCGACCTCGTGAGCCGCATGACCAACGACCTCTTCGACATCTCCGAGGCCGCCCACCATGGTCCCGAGAACATCGTCATCAGCCTCATCGAGATCGTGGGCATGCTCGTCATCCTGTCGTGCGTGAACCTGAAGCTCGCCCTGGCGGTGTTCGTGGTGTGCGCCGCTGCCGTGGCGTACCTTATCGCAAAGAACAAGCAGCTCAAGGCCACGTTTCGCGACAACCGCGTCAAGATTTCGGGCGTCAACTCCCAGCTTGATGACTCCCTGCAGGGCATGCGCACGGTAAAGGCCTTCACTGCCGAGGACCACGAGCGCCAGCGTTTCGCGCACTCCAACGAGGCCTACCTGGCTTCGAAGACCTCCACCTACATGGCGATGGGCTTCTTCAACGCCGTGAGCTCCACCCTCACGGGCCTGCTCTACACGGTGGTCATCGTCTTCGGCGGCTACCTTGTGGCGCAAGGTGAGCTCGCCGCTGCTGACCTGGCGATATTCGCCCTCTATATCGGCATCCTCGCCACTCCCATCGAGACGCTCATCAACTTCACCGAGGTCTTCCAGAAGGCGGCTGCTGGCTTCAGGCGTTTCTGCGAGATAGTGGACTGCGCCCCCGACGTGGCCGAGAAGCCCGGCGCCTGCGCGCTTGCGCCGAGCCGGGGCTCCATCGACTTCGACAACGTGGGGTTCTCCTACGCCACCGCCAGCGAGCCCGCCCTGCGCGGCATGAGCCTGCATGTCGAGGGCGGCACCACCGTCGCGCTCGTGGGGCCTTCCGGCGGCGGCAAGACCACCACCTGCTCGCTTCTGCCGCGCTTCTACGACGTGGGGTCGGGCGCGGTGCGCATCGACGGCGTCGACGTGCGCGACGTGACCCTCGCGAGCCTGCGCGCCAACATCGGCTTCGTGCAGCAGGACGTGTATCTCTTCGACGCCACCATCGGTGAGAACATCGCCTACGGCGACTTCAACGCCGACCAGGCGGCCATCGAGGGGGCGGCCAAGCGCGCCAACATCCACGACTTCATCTGCTCGCTGCCGCAGGGCTACGACACGCCGGTGGGCGAGCATGGCGCCCGCCTTTCCGGCGGCCAGAAGCAGCGCGTCGCCATCGCCCGCGTCTTCCTCAAGAATCCCCCCATCATCGTGCTGGACGAGGCGACGAGCGCACTCGACAACGAGAGCGAGGCCCTGGTGCAGGCAAGTCTGGCGGCCCTGTCGCGCGGCCGGACGGTCCTGGTCATCGCGCACCGCCTCTCCACCATCCGCAACGCCGACGCCATCGCCGTGGTGCAGGACGGCCGCGTGCAGCAGCTGGGCACCCACGACGAGCTTCTGGCGCAGGGCGGGGTGTATGAGAGGTATTACCGTATGCAGTTCGAGTAGTGCCGCCCGGCCTTAGCTGGCCCATCTTGGTAAATGGCGAGCATCTGTCCTATAGTTACATTCGCATGTCCCATGTATCCTGCTTTTATGGAAAGACGGCCTTATGTCAGAGCCCATGCAAGAGCAAACTGAAACGACTCCCGAGCATCCCCACGGCTACACCCTGGCCGACGAGGAGATGGAGCGTCTCGAGGAGAAGCGCGCCCAGGAAGACGCGCTCGACCCCATTGCCCTGGACGATCCGGTGGGCATGTCGGTAGAGAAGGTCATCGGCCGTGCCCTCATCTTCGTCGTCTTTGTGCTGGTGGTGGGCATTCTCTTCGCCCAGGTAGCCTGCAAGAACATCCAGCTCCAGAGCGTGGTGTCGTTCAGTGGGCAGACGGTGAGCTCCGAGCGCGTCGAGAAGGCCATCTCCTCGGGCGTGAGCTTCGCCGGCGAGATAGTCAAGTTCCCCCAGCTTGTGAGCGCCGACTACGACGAGCTGACCGGCCATGCGCAGGCCGTCGTGGTCAACGACTCGCCGCGCACCATGGCCCAGCTCGTGAACGCTTCGCAGGACCAGGCTTTCACGTTGGCCATGGCGCTCTTCAACAACGACGACGTCAAGAGCGTCTCCTACGGTGTGTGTTCCACCATCCTGGCCCCGGCCGACGACTCGTCTAAAAAGAAGCAGGCCAGCCAGGAGTCCGACCAGCTGGAGCCGTTGGTGACGTTCACCTGGACGCGCCTTGACGACGGCAGCTACACCTGCGAGCTTACGGGATACGACATCGACACCCTGGCCGACGACGGGGCGGAGGAGGAATAGCATGCTCGCGGAGAAGATGCTGTCGAGCGTCGTGAGCGTTCTGGGCAACAAGTACTTCAAGCTCGACCCCACGCCCGGCGTGACCCTGCCCGACCCCGACCCCGCGCAGCACTACATGCTCTATATGCACGTCCCCTTCTGCGAGGTGCTCTGCCCCTATTGCTCGTTCAACCGCTTCCCCTTCGAGCGCGACCGCGCCACCAAGTATTTCGACTCCATGCGCGAGGAGATGCGCCGCCTGGCAGATAGGGGCTTCACGTTCGAGGAGGTCTACGTCGGCGGCGGCACGCCTACCGTCATGATGGACCAGCTCGCCAAGACCATCGGCCTTGCGCGCGAGCTCTTCCCCACCATCCGCGACGTGTCGAGCGAGACCAACCCCAACCATCTCATCCCCGGCTACCTCGAGGACCTCTCCAGCCTCGTGCAGCGCCTTTCGGTGGGCGTGCAGAGCTTCGACAACGACCTGCTCAAGCGCATGGCGCGCTACAACAAGTACGGCAGCGCCGAGGTCATCTTCGAGCGCATCCGCTCCGTGGCCGACGCCAAGCTCTTCAAGTCGCTCAACGTGGACATGATCTTCAACTTCCCCGGCCAGACGCCGGAGATGATTGCCCACGACATCGAGCGCGTCAAGGCGAGCGGCGCCAACCAGACCACCTTCTACCCGCTCATGGTGTCTCCCGCCAGCCGCGCGAGCATCGAGAAGACCGTGGGCAAGGTGGACTACACCAAGGAAGAGCAGTTCTACCACCAGATTTACGACGGCTTCTGCGGCGGCGAGAACCCGGAGTTCCGCCCCTCGAGCTGCTACACGTTCAGCCGCGAGGAAGGCACGATGATCGACGAGTACGTCGTGAACTACGAGGAGTACCCGGCCATCGGCTCGGGCGGCATCTCGTATCTCGACGGCAGCCTCTACATCAACACCTTCTCGCTGCGCGACTACTCCCAGCGCATCGCCGACGGCGGCCTGTCCACGCTCGCCCAGACCAAGTTTCCCAAGCGCGACTGGATGCGCTACCGGTTCATGATGAACCTCTTCGGCCTGTCCATCGACAAGCGTGCCTGGAAGGAGCGTTTCGGCTGCTCGGTGGCCCAGGGCCTGCCCGTGGAGTACGCCTTCATGAAGGCCAACGGCGCCTTTGACCGTGACGACGACGAGATGCTGACGCTCACGCCCAAGGGCCGCTACCTCATGGTGGTCATGATGCGCCAGTTCTTCATCGGCGTGAACTCCCTGCGCGACCAGGCCCGTGCGGCGCTTCCCGGCGACGAGCACGCGCTCATCTTCGGCGAGTGCCCCACCTCCGACGGCTGCCCCGCCGGCTCGCGTCCCCAGGGGGAGTAGGGCCATGCGCTGCGTCAAGGCCGAGAAGACCCTCTCGCTAGCGGGCGTCGACTGGCAGCAGGCCTGGGAGCACGAGGACTCCCTGCGCTCCAAGCCTGCGGACGCCTCGCACTGGTCGTGCCGGGCGAAGAGCTACGGCGAGCGCAGCCTGAGCGTCTACGAGCAGGAGTTCATCGACCGCTCTGGGATTCAGCCCGGTCAGACGGTTCTCGACTTCGGCTGCGGCGTGGGCCTTCTGGCCATCCCGCTGGCCAAGATGGGCTGCAAGGTCGTGGCCTGCGACTTCTCGCAGGGGATGCTCGACCGCCTCGAGAGCAACGCCGAGGCCGCCTGCGTGCCGCCCGGCTCGATCGAGACGCACCTGGTGGCCTGGGACGACGACTGGCGCGCCGCCGGCATCATGCCCGACAGCGTGGACGTCGCCATCGCGTCGCGCTCCATCGCCACGCGCAACCTGCTCGGCGCCCTCACCAAGCTCGACGAATGCGCCCGCGAACGTGTGTGCGTCACCGTGGCCGCCGGCCGCTCCCCCAGGCGCGACGAGCGCGCCTTCGCGGCGGTGGGCCGCTCCCGCCCGCCTGTGGCCGACTTCGCATTCTGCGCGAACATCCTGTTTCAGCACGGCGTGTTCCCGCAGATCTCCTACATCAAGACGCGCTCGCGCCCGGCCTTCGCCGACCGCGCCGAGGCTGTCGAGTCGCTCACCGACATGCTCGGGGGCACCCTCAGCGCGCAGGAGGCCGCCAAGCTCGAGGCTTTCCTCGACGCGCACTACAGCATCGACCCCGACGCCCATCCGGCCCGCGCCTATGCGGCCGACGAGATGCGTGACGTGCGCTGGGCGTTCATTTCTTGGTAAATTACCTGGTACACATGCCGCCATGCGGCTGTCAAAAGCTCTAGGGACTAAGGAGAGGTTATGGCAGATCAGAAGCCGGTTGTCGGCATCATCATGGGTTCGAAGAGCGACATGCCCGCCATGGAGGCATGCACCGCGCAGCTTGAGGAGATGGGCGTCCCCTACGAGCTCGTCGTGTACAGCGCCCACCGCACCCCCATGCAGGTTCACGAGTGGGCCAGCACGGCCGCCGAGCGCGGCATCCGCGTGATCATCGCGGCCGCAGGCAAGGCAGCGGCCCTGCCCGGCGTCGTCGCGGCTGTGACCCCGCTGCCCGTCATCGGCGTCCCCATGAAGACGAGCGACCTGGGCGGCCTCGACTCCCTGCTCTCCATGGTGCAGATGCCCTCCGGCGTGCCCGTGGCCACCGTCGCCATCGGCGGGGCCAAGAACGCGGCCATCCTCGCCGTGCAGATCATGGGCGCCTCCGATACGGCTTGGCGCGACAAGGTGTCCGAGCTCAAGCGCGCCCTGGCGCAGGCATAGGCCATGCGTCGTCTGCTGATGGGCAACCAGGCCATCGCGATGGCGGCCCTCGAGGCCGGCGTCAACGTGGCCTGTGGCTACCCCGGAACCCCTTCCACCGAGATTATCGAGACCATCGCCCAGAACAACCCCGAGGGCCGCGTGCACGTCGAGTGGTCGTGCAACGAGAAGGCGGCCATGGAGCTCGCCGCCGGCGTGAGCTACTCGGGCGGCCGCGTCATCGTCACGTGCAAGCAGGTGGGCATGAACGTGGCGTCCGACCCGTTCATGTGCCTGTCGTATGTGGGCGCGCGCGGCGGCGTGGTCGTGGTGGTGGCCGACGACCCCGGCCCCATCTCCAGCCAGACTGAGCAGGACTCTAGGCAGTTCGCCCAGTTCGCGCATGTGCCTGTGCTCGACCCCGCCACGCCGGAGGAAGCCTACCTCATGACGAAGGCGGCCTTCGAGCTTTCCGAGGCCCACGGCCTGCCTGTCATCCTGCGCCCCACCACGCGCGTCGACCACGGCTGCGCGAGCATCGAGGTCGCCGACGACCCTGCGGCACTTCCCCGCCACCAGATTCCTGGGTTTGAGAAGTCGCCCGAGTTCGTGATCTTCCCGTCCCTTTCGCGCGCCGCCCACAAGCGCATGACCTCCGAGCTCGAGGCCATCGCCCAAGAGTTCGCCTCGAGCCCCTTCAACAAGATTGACGAGCATATCCGCGACGACTACGAGCTCTACCTGGGCATCGCGTGCTCGGGCGACTGCCGCGGCTACGTGCTCGAGGCGCTCGGCCGCCTGGAGCAGGCGGCCCGTGCCCAGGGTTGCGAGCTCCCCTCGTATCGCCTGCTTCAGGTGGGCACGCCGCACCCCTTCCCCGCACGACTGGGCAGGGATTTCCTGCTGGGCCTTTCCGACGCACTGGTCGTCGAGGAGCTCGAGCCCGTCGTGGAGCGCAGCCTTCTGCAGATGACTGGCCCTGTCGCCGCCGACGCGTACATCATGTCGTGCCCCACCTCGATTCACGGCAGGCTCGACCACACCACGCCCATCGAGGGCGAGTACTCCTGCGACGCGCTCATCCCGATCATCGCCGAGTTCCTCGGCGTGCCCGAGCTGGCGCAGCAGGCGCTTCCCCCCGCATGCGACGAGCCGCCCAGCGACCTCGTCCCGCCCCGCCCGGCCGTGCTGTGCGCGGGCTGTCCGCACCGCGCCTCGTTCACGGCCATCAAGGTCGCGGCGGCAGGCAAGAAGGTCGTGTACGCCGGCGACATCGGCTGCTACACCCTGGGATGCGCAAAGCCGCTCCAGACTACGGACACCTGCCTGTGCATGGGCGCCGGCGTCACGCTGGCGCAGGGCCTTCAGACGGCGGCCCATCTCAAGGGCGACGACGACACCCTGCACGTGGGCTTCGTGGGCGACTCCACCTTCTTCGCCTCGGCCATGACGGGCCTTGCCAACGCCGTCTACAACCGCCACCGCATGGTGCTCTGCGTGCTCGACAACGCCACCACCGCGATGACGGGCTCCCAGCCGCACCCCGGCACGGGCGTCACGCTCATGGGCCCCGTCTCCAAGCCCATCTCCATCGTCGAGGTGTGCCGCGCCCTGGGCTGCGACATGGTTCGCGCCGTGGACCCCTTCGACCGCGAGGCTGCCATAGCGGCCGCGCGGGAGGCCCTTGCCTGCGAGGGCGTGGCGGTCATCGTCTTCCAAAGCCCCTGCGTGCAGCTGTATCGCGGCCTTGAGCCGGCCCGTGTCACGGACGCCTGCCGGGCCTGCGGGCGCTGCGTGCGCCAGACGGGTTGCCCCGCGCTCAGCATGGCCCCCGCCTGCGAGGGTACGCGCGGGTCTGCGGTCATCGATCCGGCCCTGTGCTACGGCTGCGACCTGTGCCTGGAGTTCTGTCCGTTCGACGCCATCGAGACACCTCGCAAGGGGATGTCGCCGCATGAGGTCGATGCGATGAGAAGGGGGGCGTCCCGTGGATAGCGCGAAGACTTCCACCACCCTTGACTGCCTCGTGGTGGGCGTCGGCGGTCAGGGCGTCGTGCTTGCAAGCCGCCTCATAGCCTGGGCCTCGATGGCGGGCGGCGCGTTCGTGCGCACGGCGGAGACCATCGGTATGTCGCAGCGCGGCGGCTCGGTGGCCTCGCATGTGCGCGTCGCGCCCACTGCCGAGGAGCTCCCCTCGAGCCTCATAGGCCGCGGCGGCGCCGACGTGCTGCTCTGCTTCGAGCCTGGCGAGGCCTTGCGCTCGTTTTCCCAGCTCAAGCCCGGAGGCGCCCTTGTCTGTGCTAACCGCCCGATTGCCGCTGCTGCCACCGGCGCCACGTGCGACCTGGCTAGGCAGACCGCCTGGCTCAAACAGCACGTGAGCGAGGGGCGTTTCCTCATGGTGGACGCCTCCCTGCTCGAGCGCGAGGGCCTGAGCCCGAAAAGCCTGAACGTCCTGCTCCTCGGGGCCGCCGTCGGCCTGGGGGCGCTGCCCTTCGGGGCCGACGAGTTGAAGCGCGCCATGGAGGGACTCATGCGCCCCAAGCTCGTTCCGATGAACGTCAAGGCCCTCGAGCTCGGCATGAGCCTCACCGAAAAGCGCTGATATTTTGCGATTTGGGCAGTTGGGGATACAATCTGCCAAATGTCACTAGAGGTCACAGGAGTCTGACTCATGAAACCTGCCATTGTCATACCGAGCTACTGGTCAAGCGGTGAGCGCCTTGGCGAGTCGGGCAGCGTCGCCTGCTACGACCATGCCACGCCCATAGACTCCGAGCAGCCTCAGCTTGCCGAGTGCCTGAAGTCCCTTGAGCAGGTGGCCGGCCTGGGCACCGTCATCGTGCTTGTCGTGTCCTCCCCCGACGTCGAGGAACGCGCCGTGAAGCGCGTCGCCGACATCGTGGCGTCCCGCCAGCTCCCCGACGTCGTCATCGTGGACAGCTTCAAGGCCGCGGGCCTGCGTGACCAGTACACTGGCCTGCTGCCTGAGGACCTTTCCAGCGGCATCGGCCTGGTGGGGTACGGCGCCATCCGCAACCTGGGCCTTCTTTCCTGCTGCGCCCTGGGCTGCGACGTGGCGGTCTTCCTCGACGACGACGAGGTCGTCCTCGACCCGGAGTTCCTCGCCCAGGCGGTGTACGGCATGGGCGCCCAGCCGCGCAACGGCACGCCTGTCGTCGCCAAGTCGGGATACTTCCTCGACCATCGCAACTCCGCCCTGGCCGACCGCCGTCGCGTGCATTTCTACGACCGCCACTGGTCCAAGCGCCTCGAGTTCAACGAGTGGATGACCCAGGCCCTGGCCGGCCCTCGCATCTCCCGCAGCAACACGGTGTGCGGCGGGTGCTTCGCGGTGCATGCCGAGGCGTTCACGCGCGTCTCCTTCGACGCGTGGATTACGCGCGGCGAGGACACCGATTACCTCATCGACCTGCGGGCCTACGGCCTGGACGTGTGGTTCGACAACAAGTGGCGCGTCCGTCACAACCCGCCGCGCATCGCCGACAGGGCCTTCCGCTTCGAGCAGGACGTCTACCGCTGGGTCTACACCCGCCGCAAGATCGAGGTGCTCAACACCAACATCGACCTGCACAAGATCCTGCCCGAGCAGTTCATGCCGTACCCCGGCCCCTGGATCAGCCCCGAGCTGCCCGTGCGCATTCGCAAGACCGTCCATTTGCGCTCGATCTTCTCGCCCGAGCGCCGCGCCTATGCGAAGATTCGTCGAACCTGGCGCAAGGACTCTGCGGCCTATGCCGAGAAGAACTGCGGCAACTACATGCGCTTCCAGGCCTCTTGGCCCCAGATCATGAACCTCGCTTGGCAAAACGAGGCGATGGAGCGCATGCTTCGCGCCGAGGGCATGCTCAACGAGGCCGTCGCCAGCCATGTGCGCGCGGCTCGCTATGGCGCCCCGCAGCCGCCCGTTGCCGATGACGGCTACGACGGCCAGACCCCTACGCAGGCATAGGAGCAGGTAGTCAACAATGGATTTGCTCTCGGCTCTTCTCGTCCTCGCCTGCGGCGTGCTCGTGGGCGTGCTCTCCGCCATGTTTGGCATCGGCGGCGGCACGGTGATGGTCCCCCTCATCCACCTGGTGTTCGGCCAGCCCGCCGCCGTGTCCTCGGGCACGTCGCTCTTCGCCATCCTTCCCACGTCCATCTCCTCGATGATCGCCCGCCTGCACGACGGCACCATCAACTTCAAGATGGGCCTGGCCATCGGCCTTGCCGGCGCGTGCTTCTCCCCGCTCGGGGCCTATGCGGCCAAGGTGCTCCCCGGCCAGATCGCCATGGTCCTCACGGCCTGCTTCATCCTCTACTCGGCATTCAACATGTACCGCCGCGTCTGGAGGAGTCGCCCCGGCGCGGTGAAGCCCGACAAGACCAAGCCTGCGCGCCTGGCTCAGGCCCAGGGCGCTCGCCTGTATAGCGCCGCCGCGCTCATGGGCGTCTTCGTGGGCTTCATCTCGGGCTACGTGGGTCTGGGCGGCGGCTTCATCGTGGTGCCGCTGCTGCAGTGGATCTTCGGCTTCACCATGAAGCAGTCCACGGGCACCTCGCTTGTGGCCGTGGCCATCTTCGCGGTTCCCAGCTTCATCGCCCATGCGCTTTTGGGCAACGTAGCCTGGCTCATCGGCCTTCTGCTCATCGCGGGCTCGCTTTTCGGTTCGCGCCTGGGCGCCAAGATCATCCAGAAGGTCAACGACCGCATGCTCACCTTGCTTTTCGCCACGGTCCTTGTCATCTCCGGCATCATCCTTGCCGTCACCGAGTTTGTGGGTTAGGCCATGCGCGCAGACACAACCAGCCAGTCTTTCCACCCCCGGGGCGGCCTGGGCCGCTCCGCCTTCAGCGAGACGGTCATCACCACCATCGTCGCCCTGCTCGTCCTGGTGCTCTTCTACTCGCTGCTCAGCGAGGAGCCCAACATCCTCGTGGCCTCCATCGCCCTTGCAGGCATGGTGACCCTTGCCTTCACCATCATCCGCTCGTCATTTTCCCCCGACAAGCTGCGCGCCCGCCAGACGAACAAGACGCTGAGCCTCGCCTCGCAGACCCTCGTCTACATGCGCGGCGGCCTGTCGGCGCAGAACTGCCAAGAGGTGTGCAACATCCTGCTGCCGGAGTCCCAGGCGATGGCCGTCGCGATGACCGACGACAAGAACGTCCTGGGCTATGCCGGCGCGCATGCCGAGGCGTTCCCCATCGGCAGCCCCATCCACACGCCGGCCACGCATCGCGTGCTCGCCTCTCAGACGGTCGAGGTCTTCCGCCGCTCCGACGCGTTCGGCAGCCAGACGAGTTCGCTCATACCTGCCGGCATCGTCGCGCCGCTCGTTGTGCGCGGCGTTTCGGTGGGCACGCTCAAGCTCTACTACGAGTCGGATTCCCTTATCGACGAGACGCAGCTGGCGATTGCCGAGGGTCTTGCCCAGCTGCTCTCAACGCAGCTTTCCATCGCCGAGCTCGACCGCCAGGTGGAACTCGCCACCAAGGCCGAGCTTCAGGCCCTTCAGGCCCAAATCAACCCGCACTTCCTCTTCAACACCATCAACACCATCGCCTCGCTCATCCGCACCGACCCCGCCCGCGCCCGCGTGCTGCTGCGCGAGTTCGCGGTCTTCTATCGCCAGACGCTTGAGAACTCCACCGACCTCATCACCCTTGAGCGCGAGATGCAGCAGACGCTGCGCTATTTCTCATTCGAGGAGGCGCGGTTCGGCGCCGAGCGCGTCCACTGTGACGTCGACCTCAACGACTTCGACGACCTGCGCGTGCCCTCCTTCATCATCCAGCCCATCGTCGAGAACGCGGTGAACCATGCCATGCCCGCCGAGGGCACGCTGCACATCGACATCAGCGTCGACGAGCGCGACGACGACGTCGTCATCAAGGTGAGCGACGACGGCGTCGGCATGACCGAGGAGCAGGCGCAGAAGCTCCTGCAGAGCGCCTCCGCATCGGAGAAGGGCACGGGCATCGCGCTCAAGAACGTCGACGCCCGCCTGCATGCCGTGTTCGGCCCGGGTTCCGGCGTGACGGTTGAGTCGCAGCTTGGCCAAGGCACTACTGTTACTTTGCTGCTTGTGGGCGCAAATGTGACGGAAATGGATGAATAAATTCAGACTTTGGTTACAATGCGGCAAAAGAACCGTTAGTTTGCGGGGCACTGAGGCCCCGATGGACAGGAGAGGCATCCTATGTTGAGGGCTATGATCGTCGATGACGAGGCACCGGCGCGCAGCGAGCTTGCTTTCCTCTTGGAGGAAATCGGCGACATCGAGGTCGCAGTCGAGGCTGACAACGTTCGCAAGGCGATCGAGAGCCTCAAGGAGCATCGCTGCGACGTGGTGTTCCTCGACATCAACATGCCCGGGGTCAACGGCATGCAGTTCGCCGAGGCCCTGAGCAAGCTCAAGAACCCGCCTGCCGTCGTTTTCGTCACCGCCTACAGCGAGTACGGTGCCGACGCCTTCGGTGTCAACGCCATCGATTACCTGCTTAAACCTGTCGAGACCGACCGCCTGCGTCAGGCGATCGACAAGGTTCGCGTTCAGAGTGGCCAGGCCGCGAAGAAGCCCGCCGTCGAGCGCATCCCCGTCGAGAAGGGCGGCAAGAAGGTTCTCGTTCCCATCGACAAGATTCGCTATGTCATGGCAAAGGACGACTACTCCTGCCTGTACACCGATGACGACCATTACCTGTCCACCATCAGCCTGGCCCAGCTTGAGACGCGCCTGTGCTCCGACAGCTTCTTCCGCGTTCATCGCCGCTACATCGTCAACCTCACCTATGTGAACGAGGTTGAGAGCGTCGCAGGCGGTACGCTGCTCCTCACGATGCGCGACGACGGCGAGAAGATCCCCGTCTCTCGCCGCAGGGTGGCTGCCCTCAAGAAGGTTCTCAAGTTCTAGCGCCTACAGAGAGACCTTGCGATGCATCTAAACATAGACATCACTCCAAACGCCCAGGGCCAAGTGGTTCTGGGTGTTTTGTCTGACACGCACGGAACCCTGAGTGCCGCCGCCTTTAGAGCGTTGTCGGACATGGGCCCGCAGGTAATCCTGCATGCCGGCGATATCTGCGGCGACGACATACTCCCGCGTCTGGAGATGCTCGCGCCCGTGGTGGCGGTTTTGGGCAACAACGATTGGCCTGGTGAGTACGGCCC
>CAVJGP010000043.1:0-23360 GCA_963648855.1 Alistipes onderdonkii
GAGTGGGCCAACCTGCAGCCCGCGCACCGCATCTGCAACGAGCGCAAGGGCAACAGGGTCGGCTTCACGTGCGAGCCGCCTTGCATGCGCCCGCAGCCATCGGCGGCGGGCGCGGAACCGGTTCCCGCGCGCCCTCGCGGCGCGCTGTTCGAGGGCCTCGCCGAGGACTGGAAGTCCTGACCCTAGGGGGGCGCCCCCCGGGGCGGCCGCCGGCCCTCCCCCGGGCATTGGGCCAAAATACCCCCGCACCCGTTTTTTAGGGCCAGAGGGGCATCGAAACGCCAGGTGAGAGGGGGTGCGCGAGGTTGCGCATATCCGACATCGTCCCGTACGCCAGAAACGCCCGGAAAAACGAGCGCGCGATAGGCCCCGTCGCCGAGTCCATCAAGGAGTTCGGGCTGCGCGGGACCATCGGGCTTGAGAGCCGGGAGAGCCCCGTCATCGTGTGGGGCCACACCCGCGTCGCCGCGTGTAGGTCGCTCGGATGGGAGGAGATCCCCGACGAGAAGATCGAGTGGTGCGACGACCTCAGCGCCGAGCAGGTGAGGGCGTTCCGCATCGCCGACAACAAGACCGGCGACATCGCCACGTACAACAAGGCGATGCTGCGCGAGGAGGTGCGCAGCCTCAAGGACTTCGACATGGCGCGCTTCGGGGTGGACTTCAAGTCCAAGAGGCTGGGCCTCGATTACGGCGCGGCCCGATACCAGACTGACCAGGCGTACAACCTCGACATCGTGAGCCGCGCCTCGTGCGGCCGAGACGGCTACCCGCGCCTGGAGGCGGTCGACGCAAAGCCCGGGGAGCTGCAGGGCTTCAACTACGCCAAGAGCACGCCCCCCGCCGAGAAGCGCGGCAAGGGGTGCCACTTCTTCATCGACGACTACCAGTTCGAGCGGGTGTGGAAGTCGCCGGCCTCGTACCTGGAGACCCTGCGCGGCTACGACTGCGTGCTCACGCCCGACTTCTCGCTGTACATGGACATGCCGTCGCCCATGCAGGCCTGGAACCGATACCGCTCCCAGGCCCTGGGCAGGTACTGGCAGGACCGGGGGCTCAAGGTGGTGCCCACGCTCTCGTGGGCGCAGCCCGACAGCTACCGGTTCTGCTTCGCGGGGGTGCCCAAGGGCGGCACCGTGGCCGTTTCGACGGTCGGCGTGAAGTCCTCGCCCGACGCGCTGGCGGTTTGGGAGGACGGCATGCGCCGCGCCATGGACAGGCTCAAGCCCTCCCGCGTGCTGCTCTACGGCGGCGACGTGGGCTTCGACTTCGGGGCCTGCGAGGTCGTGCGGTACGAGAGCGGCGTCACGGAAAGGATGGCCAATGGGCGGACGAGGCAGTAGTTCGCCGCTGTCGATGAGGGGCGCGCGGCCGAACTTCCAAAAGGGCGCGCTCGGCACCAGGGTGGCGGCGACCCTCAAGGAGGCGCTCGGGGCAAAGGGCGCGCCGATGTCGATAGCCGGGGCGTACAAGGGCGCGAACCCGCACTACTCGGAGGAGTGGTCTGAGTACTCCTGGAACTGCCAGCGCTGCGTCGTCGCATACGAGGCGCGCAGGCGCGGCTATAACGTGACCGCCCAGCCAACCTATGCCGGGGACGTCCTGCCCCAGTCCACGGCGGGCGGCAACGGGCGGTGGATGGGCGCCTTCCAGGGCGCGAGGTCCGTCGCGGTCGGGTCGGGCACCGTCGACGGGGCGAAGTCGCGCATGAAGTCGCAGATGCAGGCCTGGGGCGACGGCTCGCGCGCCATCGTGCGCGTCGGCTGGAAGAACTCCCGGTCGGGCCACGTCTTCAATGCGGAGAACCGGGGCGGTAGAATCCATTACGTGGACGCCCAGACCGGCGACCGCGTGAACATCAACCAGTATCTCGGCGCGGCGAACACATCCACCGTGAGGCTGGTGAGGACGGACAACCTGCGCTTCTCGGAGCGCGCCAAGCAGTCGTTGACGAAGGCGAGGGGCTGACATGGTCTCATATGAGGAAGCCTTAGGGCTGGCCAAGGGGTGCGTCGGCGAGCCCGACGTGCTCAACGAGTACGAGAACTTCTTCGTCTTCATAGACAACCCGCCCGAGGAGGTTGACGCCGACTGCGGCATGGTCGCGGTCGAGAAGGCCACGGGGCGGTGCCTGAACTTCGTCTCGGCGATACCGCGCCTGGGCGCCGACCTGGGCAGCTACTCCGTGGCGCCCGACGGCGCGAGGACGCCGCTGCCGCCTGATGAGGACGAGTAAGGCAAGAAAACGCAGGCCAACCGGGGCCGTCCGCGAAAGCGGGCGGCCCCTCGTTTTAAAGGAGCTTGTGGGATGAAACGCGATATGGACCTGGTCCGCGACATCCTCAAGGAGGCCGCCGCAAGCGACGGCCCGTTCGACGCCAAGGCCCTGGCCAGCGAGGCGCATCCCTTCGAGGAGATCGCCGCGCACGTCGAGATGCTCGATGAGGCCGGTTACGTCCGCGCCGAGGTCACGCGGGCTTGGGGAGGCGTCCCCGTCGCCGCGAAGATCGAGCGGCTCACTTGGGAGGGAAGCGATTTTTTGGACGCGGTCGCCTCCGACAGGATATGGGCGAAGGTCAAGCGCAAGGTCGGGGGGCGTTCGGCGACGTGCCGGCCTCGACCCTGAAGGCCCTGGCATCCAAGATCGCGACTGACTTCCTCACGGGGCGCGGCTAGCCCATGGGAGGCAGGGGGCGAGCAGCGCGACGCAGTCGCAGCGCGTGAGGTACGCGGGCATCATCGCCGAGAACAGGGCGAGGGCAGACTCCATCAAGGCCCGCGTGTGGGACGAGAGCCTGGGGGAGGCGCGAAAGTCCTACGCGGCAGACCTCGCGGAGGACAGGAGGCGCAACCCAGGCCTCACCGCCCGGGAGTACATGGGCCAGTACAAGGAGTACGGCATCAACGACGGCACCATAAGGCAGTACGCCCGTCAGATTTACGGCAAGAAGATCGCCGAGACCGACCACCGCAAGTACGCCAACGCGGCCCGTTCCGCCACGCAGCGGCTCGAGCTGCTCAACAGGGGCCAGCTGGCGCTCTTCAAGTGAGGCAGGGGGTGTAGGCGATGGCCCTTCGCAAGCCGCCCGCCGTGGAGGCGGACGAGTACAAGTCGCGCAAGTGGGACGAGCTGACGGCGGGGCGCAGGTTCGGGCCCTCGGACGCGCCCGCGCTGGCGCTGCTGTGCCAGTGGCACAAGGTTGCCGACGCGGCCATGGAGGAGCTTGAGTCGCTGAGCGGGCAGACCGCGTACACGACCGACTCGGGGGAGCTGAGGCCGTTCCCGCAGATAGCGACGCTCAAGTCGGCAAGCTCCGAGATAAGGGCGCTCAGCAAGCAGCTGGGCGTCACGGCGGGCGGGGAGGTCGAGGAAGACGAGCAGGACGGAGACGACACCCTCACCCTCGTCCTCGGCAACCGCGCGGCGAGGAGAGCAAGAGCCGCGGGTTAGGGTCGAGCTGGGCGACGTCGAGGCCACGGACGGCCCCGACGCCTCCGCCCTCATAGGGAGCATGGGCACGCACCTGTTCCCCTGGGAGGAGGACGTCCTGGGCAGGTGGTGCAGCCGCGACGCCCTCGACAAGCCCTCATTCACCACCTGCGGCCTGTCGGCGCCGCGCCAGAACGGCAAGAACGCGGTGCTCGAGGCGTTCGAGTTCCACCTGCTGGTCGTCTGCGGCGCGCACATCCTGCACACCGCGCACCGGGTGAAGACAGCCAAGAAGAGCTTCCAGCGCCTCGTGCGGTACTTCACCGACCGCAGGCACAAGAAGGTGTGCGCCATGGTGGCCAACATCAGGTACACCAACGGCGAGGAGGCCATCACCCTCACGAACGGGGCGAGCATCGAGTTCTCGGCGCGCTCCCGCGCGGGCGCGCGCGGCTTCGACGACATCCAGGTCGTGGTGTTCGACGAGGCCCAGGACCTCACCGACGACCAGCTCGCGGCGATCATGTTCACGCTGGCCGCCTCGGCCAGCGGCTACCGGCAGATGGTGTTCGCGGGAACCCCGCCCGACCCGGGAAGCCCGGGCGAGGTGTTCGCCCGCACGAGGGCCTCGGCCCTGTCGGGCCAGGCCAAGCGCACGTGCTGGCACGAGTGGAGCGTCGAGGCGCTGCCGCCCAAGGGCGCGGCGTTCGAGGACGTGCTCGACGACGTGTACCGCACGAACCCCTCCATGGGGTACACCCTCGACGAGGAGTTCACCGAGAGCGAGTTCCAGAAAGCCGACATGGACACGTTCGCCCGGGAGCGCCTGGGCTGGTGGTCGACCCAGTCGGCCGCGTGCGCCATACCCGAGGCCGTGTGGGCCGGCTGCGCCGTGCCGCGCGGGGAGATGCCCAAAGCGGGCAAGAAGGCGTTCGGGGTGAAGCTGGCCCCCGACGGGTCGGCCGTGGCGCTGGCGGCCTGCCGCATGCCCGAGGAGGGCCCGGCGGCCTTGGAGCTCCTGGGCGTCGCCCCGCTCGACGCGGGCCTGGGGTGGCTGGAGGCGTTCCTCCTGGACGAGGGCGTGACGGAGACGACAGCCGCCGTGGCGGTGGACGGGCGCAACGGCGCGGCCCCGCTCATGGAGATGCTCGCGGCCGCCTACCCCAGACAGGCCCTGCTCGTGCCCGGCACGCGCGGCGTGGTGGACTCGTGCAGCCTGCTCGAGCGCGCGCTTCTCGATGGGCAGGCCGTGCACCCGGCTCCCGAGGCCTCGGGCGCGCGCGGGCCGCTCGACGAGTCGGCCCTGTCGTGCGTGAAGAGGCAGGTGGGCCGCGACGGCGGATGGGCCTACGGCGGCGAGGGGTCGGCCCCCGTGGAGGCGGCCGCCCTGGCGCTGTGGGCGTGCAAGACGACGAAGAGAGACCCCGAAGGGGGGTGCTTGGTGCTTTGACGAGACCGCAGCCGACGCTCTACCAGGTGAGGCCGGAGGACATGGACCTCGACGGCCCCGAGGTGGAGCTGTTCAACCGCCTGCTGCGCACCTGGCAGGAGCACCTCGGCTCCAACATCAGGAACGAGGCGTACTACCGGGGCAAGATGGGGTACGTCACGAGCGACGGGCAGATGCCCCAGGAGCTGCGCAGGCTCAAGGTCGTGATGGGCTGGGGCGGCAAGTGCGTCGACGCCCTGGCCAACCGCTCGGTGCTGAGGGGGTTCGCCGGGGCCGACGCGCCCCGCGTGGAGGCGGCCCTTGGCGGCGTCGACCCCGTGGAGCTCTACGAGCAGGCGGTGGTGAGCGAGCTGGTCGACTCGTGCGCGTTCGCGACGGTGTCGAGGGGCCTGCCCGGCGAGCCCCCGGCCGTGGTGTCGGTGCACTCGGCGCTCGACGCGGCCGCGATATGGGACGAGCGCCGCAAGAGGATCCGCGCCGGCATGTGCGTCATCGACATCGACGAGGACGCGACCGGCGCCCGCGCGCCCACATGGGTCACCATGTACACCGACTCCCACGTGTACTCGTGCCGCAGGGCCGACGCCTCGCCCGGCTCGCGCTGGGTCGCCGAGAGGGCCGACAACCCGCTGGGCAGGCCGCCCATGGAGGCGCTGAGGTACCGGCCCACGCTGGCCAGGCCCTTCGGGCGCTCCCGCATCACCCCCGCCGTGCGCTCCCTCATCGACCGCGCCATCGCGGTCGGGGGGCGCACCGAGGTGACGGCCGTCTTTTACACCTGGCCGCAGAGGTACCTGCTGGGCATCGACCGCAAGACCGCCGAGGGGCTGGCCAAGCGCAAGGTGGAGGCGTACGCCGACGCCATGATGCTCGTCACCCCCAACAAGAACGGGGACATCCCGCAGGTGGGGCAGCTCGCCCAGGCGACCATGCAGCCCCACATCGACCACCTGGAGATGCTGGGCAAGCAGTTCGCCTCCGAGGCGTGCCTGCCGCTCGACGAGGTGGGCATCGTGTTCGACAACCCCTCGTCCTCCGAGGCGATGGAGGCCGCGCAGAAGCGCCTGCTGGTGGAGGCCGAGCACGTGAACCGCATGAACGGGGCGGCCCTGCGCAGGGTCGCCCTCATGGCCGTCGCGGCCGCCGAGGGCGCCTCCTCGCTGGACGCCTCGCTGGACGTGCGGGCCGACTTCGCCCCGGTTCTCAGGCCCAGCGCCAGCGCCGCCGCCGACTTCGCCGTGAAGGTGGCCTCCGCGGCGCCGGGGTACGCCCTCACCGAGCACTTCTGGGCCGACCTGGGGTACGCCGACCCCGCCGCCATGGCGCGCGAGGTGCGCGTGGCGCAGGGCATGGCCGCCGCCCAGCAGGCCGCCGCGCAGGCGGCCCTGCCCGGGGGATCCCCCGCCGCCCCGCCCGCAGCCGGGGAGTAGCGCATGGGCGAGTACGACGGGTACGCCGGGCGCGTGCAGGCCCTGTGCGAGTCGGCGCGCGCGTTCGTGGCGCACGGCCTCTCGGAGTTCGGGCGCATGCTCCCCGACGCCTCCGCGCAGGAATGGCGCGACGCCGGGGCCATGCTGCTGAGGCAGGCCGCCGAGGCCTACGGCGACATGGCCGTCGCCGCCGCGTGCGACGAGTACGACCGGGTGGCGCAGGCCCAGGGCTTGGACTGCCAGGGGGCCGCCTCGCCGCCCGAGGGCCTGCCGCAGGAGGCCTACGACAGGCCCGCCGCGTACCTCGCGGGCAAGGTGGCCGCAGGCGACGTGCCGGGCTTCACCAAGGCGATGGCCGCCAAGGCGGCGGATTACGTGTCGCGTTCGGCGAACCGGGCGGTCATGCGCAACGCCGCGCGCGACAAGGGGCGGGGCATGCGCTTCGCGCGCGTGCCCACGGGCCGCGAGACCTGCGGCTTCTGCCTCATGCTCGCCTCGCGCGGGTTCGTGTACCACAACGCGCGGACGGCGGGCCTGTTCGGGCGCTACCACGACAACTGCGACTGTCGCATGGTGCCGGGGCGCGAGGGCTCCGAGGTGCCGGGGTACGACCCCGACTGGTACCTCAGTGTGTACGAGGACTGCCGAAGGACGTGCGGCAGCGCCGAGACGGACGACATATGCAGGGAGATAGAGAGGCGCGACCGAGAGTGGGCCTGGTTCGGGAAGGCCCCGGAGGTCGATTACGCAAAGCCCCGCAGCGCGCTGGAGCCGCACGAGAGGGCGGGCGTCGACGCCCTGCGCGACCACGGCTTCACCGTGGCCACGATACCGGAGGACGGTTCCGCCCGCTCCAACTTCGACGTCCGCATGGGCGGCCGGCTGTGGGAGATGAAGGACGTCAGCGGCGAGAGCTCCATCAGCAACCAGATAAAGCGCGCCCGGCAGAAATGGTGGAAGGCGGGCCTCGAGTCGAAGCCCCGCTTCGTGTTCACCACAGAGAACCTTGCCGACGGCGTCACGTTCGACGACGTATGCGACGGGATCGAGAGGCGCCTGCGCCCCGGCGAGGAGGCCCTCGTCCTCTCGCCCTCCGGCGGCCCCGGGCCGAGCGAGGCCCGCAGGCTCAAGAAATGAGAAGAAGAGCGCCGTTTCCCGATTCGAAGGTCGGGGCGTGCGCTCTTCTCAAGGGGGAAGCATACCACTTTTCGGAGAAACGGGCCCCGCACGGGGCCCTTTCCATACGGCACGGCCCGCGGCCGCACGGCGGCGGGAAGGCATAGGCGCCGCACGGCGCGAGAGCAGGAAGGAGCACAGGCATGGAGAACGGCGAGGCGCAGGAGCCCCGGCAGCAGCCGCAGGGCGATCAGGGCGAGGCGCAGGAGCCCCGGCAGGAGCTGGATTACAAGGCACTGTACGAGGAGACGCTCAGGCACTCCCGGGAGTGGGAGCGCAAGGCCAAGGGCAACAAGCAGGCGGCCGACGAGCTCGCCGAGCTCAAGCGCTCGCAGATGAGCGAGGCCGACCGCGTGAGGGCCGACCTCGACGCCGCGAACGCGAAGCTCGCCGCCATGGAGGCGCAGCGCTCCCGCGAGGCGTGGGCGGCCAAGGCGGCCAGGGAGACGGGCCTCGACCCGGCGGTGCTCGCGTACGTGAGCGCCGACGACGAGGCCGACATGCTCGACAAGGCCCGCTCCATCGCCCGGCTCACCGCCGGGCCCGCCAACCCGCCCGCGACGCCGCCCGTGGTGCTCGGCGAGGGCACCCACCCCGCGCGCGGCAAGCTGGAGGCCCCCTCGGGCGACTTCCTGCGGGAGCAGTTCATGAGGTTCATGCACTAACGAAGAGAGAGGCCGGACATGGCTAACTACGACTCCATCATCACCGCCGACGACCTTGGCAAGGGCGGCATCCTGCCCGTCCAGTACGCCAACGAGATCATCCAGGAGGCCCCCAAGGCCTCCGTCATGCTCACCCGCGCCCGCCGCGTCACGATGAGCTCCCGCACGCGCACCCAGCCCGTGCTCGACTCCCTGCCCACGGCGTTCTGGGTGACCGGCGACACCGGCCTGAAGCAGACCACCGAGCAGAAGTGGGGCAACCTCTCCATCACCGCCGAGGAGGCCGCCGCCATCGTCCCCATCCCCGAGGCCATCGTCGCCGACTCCAGCATCGACCTGTGGGGCGAGGTGCGCCCGCGCCTCACGGCGGCCCTGGGCAAGCTCGTGGACTCCGCGTGCCTGTTCGGCGTGGACAAGCCCGCGAGCTTCCCCACCTGCGTCGTGGACGCCGCCACGGCGGCGGGCAACGTCGTGCAGGAGGGCACGGGCGACGACCTCGGCGTGGACGTGGCCACGCTGGCCGCCAAGATCGCCCGCAAGGGCTTCAACGTCAACGGCTTCGCCTCCGCGCCCGGCCTCAACTGGGAGCTGTCCGCCCTGCGCGACAAGGACGGCCGCCCCGTGTTCTCCCGCGACATGCAGACCGCCGGCGCGGGCGTGCTGCTTGGCTACGGCCTCAACGAGGTCAGCAACGGCGCGTGGGACGCCAAGAAGGCGCGCCTCATCATGGCCGACTGGGGCAACTTCATCGTCGGCGTGCGCCAGGACGTCTCGTTCAAGCTCCTCGACCAGGCCGTCATCTCCGACGACGAGGGCAAGATCGTGCTCAACCTCGCCCAGCAGGACTGCCTGGGGCTGCGCGTGACGTTCCGCCTCGGCTTCCAGGTGGCCAACCCGCTCACGGAGCTGGAGGGCGACAAGTCCAAGCGCTACCCGGCCGGCGTCGTCACGCCCAAGCCCGCGACCGAGGAGGACTAGTGGCCGGAGGGGTCGAGGCCTTCGCCCAGGTCGTCGACTACGAGAACGTGTACGGGCCGTGCGCCGACGCCGACAGGCTCGCCGCGCTGCTGCTGCGCGCCTCGGGGTACGTCCAGGCCCGCATGGCGGCTCCCTGGGAGCCGAGGGCCGACCCCGTGTTCGACCTCAACGCCGCCACGGTGTGCATGGCCATGGCGCACCGCGCCCTCAGCGCCCCCATGGGCATGGAGGGCGTCACGCAGTACACGCAGACGGCCGGGCCTTACACGGCCTCGGTGTCCATGGCCGACCAGTACATGCGCCTGCTGCCCTCCGAGGCCGAGGCCCTGGGCCTCACTGCGGGCGCGGTGCTCTTCGCGAGGGCGGCGGTGTAGGTGCCCGGCCTGCTGAGGGGCGAGACCGTGCGCGTCCTGCAGTACGTGGAGGGGGAGCCCGACAGGTACGGCGAGCCCACGGGGGAGTGGGTGGGGCGCGCCGTGGCGAACGTGCTCGTGTGCCCCGCCGACACGGCCGACTCCGACGAGTCCATCGGGGCCGACAGGCCGCACGGCACGCGGCACTCGTACGCGCTGCACTTCCCCAAATCGTACAAGGGGCCCCTGCGGGGCTGCCGGGTGGAGGTGCGCGGCGAGGTGCTGGAGGTCGAGGGCGACCCCCTGGCGTACGCCGCCGCGCTCACCCCCGGGGACTGGGACCGCAGGGCCAAGGCCACGGCCGTCAGGGGGTGAGCGGGTTGGAGGTCCGTTGGAGCCAAGGGTGGTTCAGGGCCGTGTGCGCCCAGCCGGGCGTGCGCTCCCTGCTCGCCGACTCCGCCGAGGCGGTGGCGTCGTCCGCCTCCGCCAAGGTGGGGGAGGACCCGGGCATGCGGAACCCGCCCTTCATGTCGGCCGTGGACGTCGACCGGAGGGGCCTGCCCAAGGGCAGGGCGTGGGCGGCCAACCCCCACGCGGCGCGAGCCGAGGCCTCGCGCAAGGTGCTGGGCCAGTCTATGTGAGGGGGCGCGCCATGGATTCCAGGCAGGCCGTCATGGACGCCGTGAGGGCGCTGGGGGTCGAATGCTGGCCGACCCCGCCCGCCGACAGGCCGGGCGAGTTCGCCACGGTCGTCGCGGGCGGGGGCCGGGTGTCGAGCCGGGTGGCGTGCACCACCCTCGCCAGCGTGACGGCGTGGGCGGGCAGCGCGGCGAGGGCCGACGCCCTGTGCCGAGAGCTGCGCGACGCCCTGTGCCTGGGCGTTCCGGGGTGCCTCGCGGTGTCGGTCAACGCCGACGTGCGCGACGACCCCGACCCAGAGAGCGGCCAGCCGCGCGCGACCGTGACGCTGTCCGTAGACCACAGGTTGTAAAGAGAGGAAAGAGAATGCCGGACAACAACAAGATCCTGGTCGGCGCGCCGCGCCAGACCTCCGTGTCGGGCGCCATCAGCCGCGCCCCGCTGGGCACCGAGCTGCCCACGTCGGCGTCGGCGGCCCTGGCCGAGGCGTTCAAGTCGGGCGGGTACGTCGACGAGAGCGGCGTGAGCCTGTCGACCACCACGTCCACCAAGGACATCAAGGACTGGAGCGGCGCGCTGGTGCGCAAGGTGCTCGAGTCCTTCGCGGGCCAGCTGACGTTCACCTACCTGGAGTTCGCCGACGAGGAGAGCCTGAGGCAGCAGTACGGAGACGACTACGTGACGGTCGACGCAGCCAAGAAGGACATCAAGGTCGCCATCGGCAACCACCTGGGCGACGTCCAGAGCTGGGCCATCGACGTGAAGGACGGCGACAACGCCGTGCGCCTCCTTGTGCCGCGCGGCCAGGTGACGGCCAACGGCGACATCTCGTTCGTCTCCAACGACGCCGTCAAGAGCCAGACCACGCTCACCTGCTACGACGACGGCACGGGCAACTCGCTGTACATCATGGTCAACGGGGAGGTCGTGTCCAAATGACGAGGGACAGGGTGGAGTTCGACCTGCGGCCGGAGAGCCGCAGGCGCGAGTTCGTGGCCGTCGTGACCGCAGGCGGCGAGGTCGAGGTGCCCACCGTGGCGTCGATGACCCGCGCCATGGCGCGCGAGCTCAGCGGGCGCGCCTCAGAGAAGGGGCTGTCCGGCCAGGGGCTCGTGGAGGAGTACCTGCGCATGTTCCTGGGCGACGAGGCGGTGGACGGCCTGACGAACGCCGAGTTCGCCGAGCTTGCGTGCCTCATCGTGCCCAAGGGCGGGCCTGCCCTGGGGGAATCCTCGCCCTCGCCGCAGAAATAGAGGCCCACGCCGGGGCCGCCGAGCACGACCTGGTGTGCCTGGGCATGACGCTCGACGACCTCGGCGCGCGGCTGCCGTGGCGCGCGGCGGGGGCGTGGCTCGCGCACGCGGGCCCGGGCACGGCCCTCTTCCGCGAGGCCAACCCCGAGACGGCCCCCTGGCTCGACGGCAGGATCACGGCGGCCCTGGCCGCCGACGTCTGCGACGCGGTCAACGGCCTGGCGTACCTGTTCGCTCGGGCCCACGCGAGGAACCCGGGCGCGGTGCCGCCCTGGAGGGCGCTGCCCAGGCCGTGGGACGCCCCCGACGAGGGGCGCGGCGACGGGGGCCATTACGGCTCGGGGCCCATCGCGGCGGCCGACTTTGCCGGGTGGTGGGCCGAGCATGCGAGATAGGGGGGTTAGCCCATGGCGGGGGTCGAGGTAGCCGTAGGGTACGTGACCCTGCTGCCCAAGATGGGGGCGGGGTTCAAGCAGGGCGTCGACTCGTCCCTCAAGTCGAGCGGCGCGAGCGCGTCGGCCGCCTTCTCCGCCTCCTTCACGGGAGGGCTGGGCACGCTGGGCGTGACCGCCGGCAACGTCATATCGCAGGCGATAGGCGCGGCGTGCTCGGCGGTGTCCTCCTCCGTGGGGGCGGCGGTGTCGCGCGTCGACACGCTCAACCAGTTCCCCAAGGTCATGGAGAACCTGGGGTTCTCCTCCGAGGACGCCTCGGCGTCCCTGAGCCGCCTGTCCGACGGCATCCAGGGCCTGCCCACGGCCCTCGACGAGATCGTGGGCAACACCCAGACCCTGTCGCTCACCCTGGGCGACCTGTCCAGGGGCACCGACGTCGTCCTGGGCCTCAACGACGGCATGCTCACCTACGGCGCGAGCGCCGCGTACGTGAACAACGCGGTCTTCCAGCTCAACCAGATGATATCGGCGGGCAGCTACGACATGCAGTCGTGGCGCTCGGTCATGGAGAGCGCGCCGGGCTACCTCGACCAGGTGGCCAAGGCGTGCCTGGGCGCGGGATCGTCGGCCAACGACCTGCGCACGGCGCTCAACGAGGGCGAGGTCACCACCGACCAGTTCCTCGACGCGATCGTGACGCTCGACCAGGAGGGCGGCGAGGGGATCGTCGCCTTCTCCGAGCAGGCCAAGTCCGCCACGGGCGGCATCGCCACGAGCTTCGCCAACGTCGGCACGGCCGTGACGCGCAACCTCGCCAACTTCATCGACGCGGTGAACGGCGAGGAGAACCGCGTGGCGCAGGCCGCCGACCTCGTGAAGTCCGTCGTGGACGACCTGGGCGCGGCGGCGCTGCCCGCGGGCGATGCCCTCGGGCAGGCCCTGGGGGCGGGCCTGGCCACGGCGACGGAGGCGTATTCCGGCTTCCGGGAGGCGGCCTCGGGGCTGCACGACTGGCTCTTCGGCACAGAGGAGGTCGTGGAGGAGGTCTCCGAGGCCGTCTCGCAGTCCTCCGAGGAGACCCTGTCGACGTACCAGGGCCTGTTCGACCGCATGTGGAACGGCGACTTCGGCAACGGGGCCGACGCCCGCGTCGCGGCCTTCGAGGCCATGGGCCTCACGGCCGAGCAGTACGACGCCGTGCAGCAGCTGGTGGACCGGCACGGGGCGGACTACACCCTGACGATGGAGGACCTCGACTCCGTCCTGGGAGACGTGGCCGGGTCGACCGAAGACCAGGCGTCGGCCACCAAGAAGGCCTCCAACGTCATAAAGGAGGCCACGACCGGCGCGCTCACGCCGTACATCGACAAGGCCGAGGAGCTGCTGCTCGGCACAGACCGCACGGTCGACGCCTTCGACGAGTTCGGCACGAAGGTTGGCCAGACCGTGGCGCACACGGACGGCCTCATCGACGACCTCGGCCAGTCGTGGCAGGCCTTCTGGGGCTCGCTCGTGTCCGGCGGCACGCTCGGGCAGTCCATAGAGGTGGCGTCGCTCGAGTTCGACCTGCCCGAGGACGCGCAGCAGGCCATAGGCCGGGCCGCCGACGCGGTCGACCGCCTGGCCGACGCGGGGGCGAGGTTCACCTCCGGGGCCGCCCAGCGCATCGAGGGCGTGCTCGACACGGCGGGCGACAGGCTGCCCGGCATCCTGTCCTCGGTGACCGACACGGGCTCGCAGGTGTTCTCCGACACCTGCGACGCCCTCGTGGCCATGGAGCCGGCCGCGAGCGCCCTCGTGGGCCTCGCGACCGACACGCTCGCCGCCACCATAGGGGCGATAGGCGACAACGTCGGCTCGTTCGGCGCCGCCGTGAAGGAGGCGAGCGGCGAGGTCAAGTCGCTCGCCGAGGAGTACGGCCCCAAGCTCGCGGAGTTCTTCGAGGGCATCGACCCGCAGGAGGGCATAGACCGCATAGCCGGGTTCGTGTCGGCCGTGTACTGGGACCTGCACGGCCTGGCCGAGTACGTGGCCGGCGAGGACGGCCCCGCCGCCAAGATAACGGGGGCCCTGGCCGCCACCGCCGACAACGGCGACACGATATTCGACGCCATCGAGTACGACGCCGAGACGGCCCTGGGGGTCGTGACGATCGCCGCAGCCGGCATCTCCGGGGTCATCGGGAGCCTGGCCGAGTCCTTCGGCAGGGCCATGAACGGCGACCTGCTCGGCGCCGTCGAGTCGTTCAACGAGGGCGTGACCACCACGGTCGACACGGCGGTGGCCGAGTTCCAGTACCTGTTCGGCGGGGAGTTCGAGTCCCTCATGCCCGGCGTGGCGGCCCTGCTCGACACGGTCGCCGACGCCACGCCCGAGGTCGCCGACTTCGCGCAGGCGTGCGAGGACGCGGGCATGAGCGCCGAGGGCGTGCAGGCGGTGAGCGACGCCATCAACGGCGTGGACGCCTCGGGCGTGTCCCTGTCGGCCGACGACACTCAGGCCCTGGCCGACGCGATGTCGTCCCTCGACACGACGGCCGTGCAGGGGGTCGCCGACGCGCTGGGCGCGGTGTGCCAGCCCGCCCACGACGCGGGGGAGGGCCTGCAGGTGACCGCCGACGAGCTCGGGAACACCTGCGACGCCTTCGACACGCTGGGCGACACCGTGACCATGACCGAGGACGAGTTCGCCAAGTTCCTCGACCAGGCCAACTCCGACATGACCCAGATAGCCAACGTGTCGGTGGAGAAGGGCGAGGCGGCGTGCGGCGCCCTGCAGGGCGTGGGCGACGCGTCGCGCAGCCTGGGCGACGAGTTCAAGGCGGCGGCGGACAGGTGCTCCTCCCTCTCCGGCCAGCTCCAGGCGCTGCTCACCTACGACAACAAGACCGTGACCGTGAACGTGGTCACGGCCTACTCGAGCACGGGGGACTCCTCCGCCGCCGCCTCGGCGGGCGCGACGGTCGTGCCCCACGCCGCAGGCGGCGTGACCAACGGGGTGCACATCGTGGGCGAGGCGGGCCCGGAGGCCATCGTGCCGCTGTACAAGGGGGCCATGGAGCCGTTCGCCATCCAGGTCGCCGATTACATCGACAAGGGCGCGCGCGGGGGCGGCGACACGTACAACGTGCGCATAGACAACGCCCACGTCAACGACGGCGACGCCATAAACGCGGCCACGGGCCGGTACATCATGGAGCTCAAGAGGCTGGGGGCGATCTGATGGCTTTCGAGAACGTGGGCCTGGCCGGGGCGGGGAGCGCCTCGGCGGCCCTGTCCGCCACCGGGGGCAACTCGGTGAGGGTGCTCGACGGGGGCGCCGCCGTGGAGCCGTTCCTGCGGTTCCGCACGATGCAGGGCCCCGGGCACCACGCCTCGCTCGACGTCGCGCTCATGTGGCAGGGCGTGCCCCGCGCCACGGCCTCGAACGGCGCCACGGTGTACGGCGGCTGGTCGACCGTGCGCAAGACGGTCGCCTCGACCGCCGCGACGACCGGGCTGTCGAACGGCATGACCGAGTGGGCCGTGCCGCTGTCGGCGGTCGCGGCCCCCGAGGGGCTGTGGAGCTCGTCGGGGTCGTGGGCGTTCGCCGACAGGCTGTACGACGAGCTTCACGTGCGCGGCACGGTGACGCCCCACGGTCCCGACGGCGCGCAGTCGGGCCCCGCCGGGGCCTTCGAGGCGTGGGTGGGCTGGGTGCCCTGGTACAAGGTCGCGTCGGCGGAGTTCGACCTCGACGCGCTCGACGTCGCGCTCGCGCGCTCCCCGGGGTGGCTCCGCACCGACGACCGGTGGGCCCTTACCTCCCTGTCCTTCTCGGGCGAGGGGGCCCTGGCCCGCTCGGCGGACATATGGGGGCACGTGGGCGCGGGCCTGGCCCGCATCCCCATAAAGTCGCTCACCCGCGCGCCCTCGGGCGGCAGGGCGACGGTGGGGCTGAGGATAAACGCCAGTTACAAGGCGGTCGGGATGACGCTCGCGGCGGCCTCGGGCACCGTGGCCATGGCCGACCATAGCGCGTGCGACACGCCCGCCGCGACGGCGTACCAGGGCGGATCGGTGCGCGTGGCCGACTCGGGGGACAAGGGCGCCCCGTTCACGCGGGCGACGGTGAAGCTGCGGGGCAGCTCCTACAGCTTCGACACGGTGGAGCTGGCGTCGTTCCCGGGCACCGCGCGCTTCGTGCTGCCGCCCCCCGAGGCCGTGTACGACGTGACGGCGGCGGGGGGCGACCTGATGTCGTCCACCGTGACGGTGTCGGCCTTCCAAAGGCCTTCCCGCATGCAGCTGTACGACCTGGACGCGGGGGAGCTCTACGACCTCGACATGGACCCGTCCCTGTCGCTCGACTTCACCCCGGACTCGACCGTCGAGAAGCTCGCAGGCCGCGAGCTTGAGAGCGTGTGGGAGGGCACGGGCGGCTCCATGGACGTGCCCGTCTCCTTCACGCTCGTGGGCGAGGGGGCCGGGGAGCGGGCCATGGCGGCCGTGCGCATGCGGAGGTGCCTGCTGCGCACGCCCGACGGCCTGCGGCAGCTGTGCGAGGTCGTCAAGGGGTCGTGGTCGCACGCGCCCGGGAGGGCCGACGTGAGCCTGACGCTCAAGGGGGTGGCCGAATGACCGACTGGGCCGCCACCGGCCGGCGGGACGCGTTCTCGGCCGTCCTCGTCGACCCGTTCACCCTGGAGGAGGTCGCGCCCGTCGAGGTGGACTGGGCCAAGAGCTCGGTGTCCTCCGACTGGGAGGGCGACAACGTGACCGGGGCCTCCCTCAGGCTCCTGGACGGGGCGGACTACCGCATAGGCCAGAAGCAGCACATGGTGCGCGTGAGGGACACGGTGACCCTGCCGGACGGGACGGCGGCCCAGGCGACGCTGGGGACGTTCTTCTGCGAGTTCAACGCGGGCTCCTCCCTCTACGGGCGGGAGGACAGGACGCTGGACTGCTACTCGTGCCTATACCGGCACTCCCGCGACCTGCTTCGCGACGACTTCTTCCGCGCCGGGGACGGCACTAACAAGGTGGCCGACGCCATCAGGGCCATCGTGGAGGCCGACGGCGGGGGCCTCGTGCTCGACCCCACGGCGAACGACTGGAAGTGCTTCGGCAGCGACATATGGTTCGAGGCGGGCACCAACAAGCTCGACGCACTGAGGGAGATGGCGGGCTGGGTGGGCTGCGAGCTGCTGCCCGACGACGACGGGCGCGTGCTCATGCGCGCCGCCCTGGGGCCCTTGGAGCGCGACCCCGCGTACACGTTCGAGGCCGGGGCCAACTGCGTGTACAAGCCCGGCATCGACTGGGGCACGAACCGCACGGAGCTGGTGAACCGCGTCATATACGTGTACACCGACGGCGACCAGACGCAGACGGCCGTGAGCGACCTTCCGGCGTGGGCGCCGATGAGCTACGAGAACGTGGGGTACCACGCGACGCGCCGGGAGGTCGTGACGGAGCTGCCCGAAGGGGGCCTCCAAGCCGCGTGCGACGCCGACCTGGCCGCCTCGTGCGTCGAGGCCAACGACGTCGCGTTCGACGCGGTGCTCGTCCCCGGCCTGCGCGTGGGGGACACGGTCCGGTACGTCAACCCCGACGATTACACCGAGGCGCTGGACGTCATAGGGCGCATCGTGCAGATGGACACGCCGTCGCTGGCGCCGGGGGCGCTCACGACGTACAAGGTGAGGGTTGCGAGGTGGTGCTAGGTGGCGACGAGGATGGACGTGTCCCGCGCGCTCTTCGGGGGAGCCGTGTCCGGCACGGCGGGCGGCGCGTCCCTTTTGGGCGGCCTGTCCGTCAGGTACGGCACGGCCCTGTCAGACAGCTCGGGCGGGTGCGTCGAGGCGCTCCTCGACGGCTCGGACGAGCCGGTGAGGCTGCGCTGCGAGGTGCCTATATCCGAAGGCGACAGGGTGCAGGTCGTGTGCCAGGGCGGGGCTTACGTGGTCGTGGCGGTCAAGCAGGCCTACGACGCCGCCGAGGGCGCCCGGCGCATCGCCGCCGAGGCAAAGGAGGCCATCGACGAGGTGTCCGCATGGGCCGACGGCTTCAAAGAGACCGCCGACCAGATCGTGTACGACCAGCAGCTCAAGGACACGATCGAGGAGTTCTCCCGCACGATGTCGGCGACGTACGCCTCGACGGAGCGGCTCGACGAGCGGCTCAAGGAGTACTCGACGGTCGAGCAGACCTCGGAGGCGATCAAGGCGACGGTGACGGGCGAGTACGTCAAGGGCCTCGTCGAGGGCGAGTACGAGACGCCCGGCGGCGTCGACGAGAAGCTCAAAAGGTACTCCACCGTCGAGCAGACGGCCGACAAGATCGCGTCCACGGTGAGCGCCGAGTACATCGAGGGCAAGGTGGGCTCGACGTACGCCACCAAGACCGAGGTGAGCCAGACGGCGAGCGGCCTGGAGACGAAGATATCCGCCAAGGTGGACGCGGCGGGGGCCGTGAATGCCGTCTCCACCATGGTGCGCGCCATCGCGGACGGCGTCGAGGTGGGGCAGGTGGACTCCAGCGGCGGGCACACCACGCCGTACAGCCTCGTGTCGTCCGCCGGCGCGTTCGAGGTCTTGTCTGCGGGGGGCACGCCCATGTTTTTGGCCTCGGCGGGCAAGACCGCCAAGCGCGAGCACACCTGGTCGCCCCGGTCGGCTACCGACTCGGCCTACACCGACGACCCGACCCTTTCCCTGCTGGGCGTCGAGCTGCTCACGTACTCGGACGCCGGGGTCACGTCGGGAACGGTCGCCCTCAGCCCGGGCGGGTACGCGCTGGACGACTTCATGTTCTTGGAGCTCGTCTTCGAGGACGGCTCCCGTCAGTACGTGCAGCGCCTCTACCAGCCCAGGCTCAACAAGAAGACGTCCCTGTCGCGCACGGTGAACGACGGGGCGAAGTTCTACGTCGCCAGCGCGACCGTCGCGCTCGACACGTCGGCGAAGACGCTGACGCTCTCGAACAACCTGGAGGTCATCGTGTCGGGCGCCGGCGGGGTGGAGGGCGGCACGGCCGACCCATTGAAGCTCAAGAGGGTGCTCGGCTGGGCGTAGCCCGCCGCGATCAAGGAAAGGAAGGGAGGCGCCCATGGCGGTGTCTGTGACGTGCGACCTGGACCTCGACCTGGCGAAGGGCCAGGGGGCGAGGAGCGACCAGGTGGTGCACATAAGGCAGGGCGAGGCGGGGTGCTGCACGGTGCGGGCCTCCGTCCGCTCGGGGCAGTCCCAGGCCGACCTCACGGGCCTGACGGTGGAGCTGGTGGGCGTGAACTCGCGGCACGAGCTCGTGGAGCAGGCCATGGCCAGCCAGTCGGCGGACGTGTGGCAGTGCACGCTGAAGTCTGAGTGGGGCTCGCGCGCCGGCCTCTGCATGGCGTACGTGCGGGCCTCGGACGGCAAGGGCGCGGTGGGGACCACCGACGCCTTCACGATCTCCGTCGCGCAGTGCGCGGACATGTCCGAGGGCGAGGCCGCCGAGTACCGGCGCGCACTCGACGAGCTCATGGCGCTGCTGGAGAAGTCCGAGGAGTCGGCCGCCGGGTCGGCGAGCGACGCTTCGGCGTCGGCCAGGAAGGCCGCCGCGCTCGCGGCGGCCGCCAAGTCGAGCGAGGAGGCGGCCACGGAGAGCGCCGCCGAAGCCAAGGCGAGCGCGGCCTCGGCGGCCACGTCGGAGAGCGACGCCCAGGCCAGCAAGGAGGCGGCGGGCACCAGCGCGACGGGCGCGGCGGCATCTGCCTCGCAGGCGTCCGCAAGCGCCCTGTCGGCGAGGTCGAGCGAGGGGGCCGCCGCGGCCAGCGCCGCGAACGCGGCCAGGAGCGAGGGGGCCGCCGCGACGTCGGCGTCGAGCCTGGCCGAGCTCGACGAGAGGTACTCCGAGAGCGAGCAGGGCCGCGCCGAGGCCGAGGCCGCCAGGGTTCAAGCCGAGCGCGCCCGCGCCGAGGCGGAGTCGTCCCGCTCGACCGCCGAGGCGGCCCGCGCGTCCGCAGAGGAGGGGCGCGCCTCGGCTGAGAGGGCCCGCGCCGACGCGGTGGACGGCGAGGTCGCCAAGGCCGCGCAGGCCAACGCCGACGCGGCCAAAGCCGCCGAGTCGGCCACGTCCGCCGCCGAGGACGCCCGCAAGGCCGCAGCCGAGGCCAGGGACGCGGCGCCCGTCCCCGTTTACGACGAGGGCACGGGGCGTTACACCAACGAGAGCATCGCGGCATGGCTCGCGCGCATGCGCGACGGCAAGAACTACGGCGTGAGCATCCCCAAGGGGAGCGCCACGGCGTGCACGAAGACGGGCGCGAACGCCGGCGTCGCGAACCCGGTGCCGGGCGTCATCGGCCGCCGGGCGGTCGACCCGTACGCCGGCAAGGGCGCGTTCCTGTTCTTCGAGGTGAACGGCGGCGTCGACGCCGACGGCACGCCGTACGTGACCGCGATCGACGGCGACGGCCGGTTCTCGCGCAAAGAGGACACGTGGGTCATGGCGCCGGTGCTGTACACGCTTGAGACCGAGACCGACGAGGCCGTCAACCTCACGGTCTCCGACACGCGCCAGCCAGGCATGGGCCGCCAGCCCGCAGCGGTGCTGCCGAGCGGCGCGCAGCGCCCTTACATGCTCTACGCGAAGTACGCCCTGTCTGTCGACGCCGACGGGAAGCCCCGCAGCGTGAGCGGCGCGCCCGTCAAGACGCGAAGCGTGAGCCACGACAGCGGCGTCGGCCTGATGAAGACGGCCGCCACGGGCGACTCCCTCAAGGCCGCCGCCGACGACTGGTACGTCAAGGCGATGTTCCTGCTCAAGTACGCGACGAAGGACAGCCAGAGCGTCTTCGCGGGCTGCACGGGCTATAACGTGTCGGCCTCGCCGACGCTCGCCGAGACCGACACGACGCGCGTGGTCGTCGGGAAGGGCGTGGCCGACCTGGTCGTCGTGGGCTCCGCGATGATGCTCGGCACCCACACGGGGGACAGCACCGACCGCTGGGAGTCTTACAACTACGACGTCTTCGACGGGGCCAGGGTCGTGAGGAAGGCCGCCGTCGACGACTCCAACGTCGCGCTTTACTTCGACGTGGCGAAGCCCTTCAACACGGCGACCACCTACCAGCTCGCCACCGCCCCGTGGAACACGGGCGCGTGCGACATGGTCGAGGGCGACGGCTCGCCGACGAGCTGCACCGACGCCCGGCAGCCGTTCGTCATCCAGGGCGTCGAGCTTGGCTTGGGCATGTACGAGGTGCTCGGAAACGTGCTCGTCCAGCACACCGGCGCCGGCTCCGTCGTGTGGGTCAACCCGGACACTCAGAACGAGAAGTCCGGCGGCATGCCGGACTCGGCGCTCACGGCCGGGGCCTTCCCCGGCCCCGCGACCGGGGGATGGAACCACGGCCTGTACCCGAAGACCGCCCACGGCCTGATGATGCAGCAGGGCACGGGCGCGTCTACCTCGACGGGCGTCTGCGACGGCAATTACAAGTCCGCGGACACCGTCGTCGGCTGGAAAGAGTGGCTTTCCCTCGGCATCTTGTGGAGCAGGGTCGGCGCCGGCCTTTGGCACGTCGACGGCAGCCTCGGCGCCGACACCGCCTGGTGGAGCATCGGCTCGCGCCGCTCTGCCAATGGTCGCTCAAGGGGTGAATCGGCGGCTTAGCCGCCGAGAGGGGACTTGTCCCCTATAAAAACAAGCAGGGATTCGCGGCGCGCGGGCTGTCATGCTCTCCTGGCTTTCCCTCGGCAACTTGAGGAACGGGGGCAGCGCCGGCCTTTGGTACGTCAACGGCAACAACGGCACCGGCAACACCAGGTGGAACATCGGCTCGCGCCTGTCTGGGCAACGACTGACAACCAGCTGAACGCACTTCCGCCGCGACTACCCGCCGTGCTGGCAACGAGCGGGCAAGCCTGGGTCAACCGACTGAAATGGCTTTGAGACCACTGGGGCAGTAGCCGCGAGGCGACCCCTCAGACAGCATCCAGAGAGAAACGGCCCGAACAGTTGAAGAGCTATTGCAAGGGGCTCCGCGTCGACGGGGACCTCGTCATGAAGGCTTACGAATCGTGGCTGCGAGCGCCCGCCGGGAGGAAGAACGCGTGGCGCGTGACGGGCGAGCACGGCGGCGCCGAGGCGCTCGTGGCGGAGATAGCCGAAGAGATCGCTTCGCGCACGCTCGCGCTCCGCCCCATCAAGCGTTACAGGCACCGCGAGCCGGCGAACGGCAAGCTGCGCGTCATCGGCGTGGAGTCGGTCAAGCAGCAGGTGTGCGACTACGTGGCGATCGAGGCCCTGGGCGAGCTTCTTCGCGCGAAAGTGGGCTTCTGGCAGGTTTCGAGCGTCAAGGGGAAAGGCCAGCTGATGGCGGCGCACGCCGTGGGCCGCTGGGTGCGGGAGGGCGGCCATTTCGTCCACCTCGACGTGCGCAAGTGCTACCCGACCATCAAGGCCGACGTCGTCATGCGCGTCCTCCGACGCCACGTGCGCAGCCCCGACGCGCTGTACCTGTGCGAGACGCTGCTGGCGACCTATGGCGTCGGCTTGGAGATCGGCAGCTACTTCTCGTTGAGGATGGCGCAGCTCGTCCTCTCGTTCGGCTACCACGCCGTGGAGGGCATGGGCAAGCGCCGCAGGGGGGCGTGGAGGCCGCTCGTCTCGCACCAGCTCTGGTACGCCGACGACATCTACCTGTTCAGCCGGGACAAGCGCGACCTGCGCAGCGCCGCGAGGCGGCTGGAAAGGCTGCTGCTCAAGGAGTGCGGCCTGACGCTCAAGCCCTGGAAGATATGCCGCGTGAGCGACCAGGAGCCCGTCGACGTCGTCGGCTTCATCGTGCGGCGCGACCGCACGACCCTTCGCCCGACGCTGTTCCTGCGGGCGTGCAGGGCGTTCCGCAGGTACAGGCGTGCGCCGACGCTCGCACGGGCGAGGCGCGCGTGCAGCTATTGGGGCTGGTTCAGAACCACGGACTCGCTCGGCCTGGTCATGGGCAACGGATTCGACAAGACGCTCAAGCAAGCGAGGCGGCAGGTTTCCGCCGCAGAGAGGAGCATGGGACATGGTGGTAGAGACCCGCTCGTCCACGCCGCCTGAGGCGGTCGTGGTGGAGGCCATGCCGGGAGGGGCCGCGTCGTGCGTGTGGCTTCGCCGCGGCATCGAGAGGGACGTGGCCGACCAAGGGCCCGACGCCGAGAGGGCCGTGGAGTTCTACCGCGCCGACGAGGTGGGCTTCTCGGTCGAGGGCGTGCCGACGGCCGATGAGGTCGCGGCCTCCTTCGACGCCCTGTGGGCGGCGCACGAGCACGACGGCATGACCGACGCCGAGCGCATCGCAGCGCTTGCCGCAAGCGACTCGGACAACTCCGACGCGCTGGCCGAGCTGGGCGACATGCTCGCCGAGCAGGCCGACGCCATCGCCGAGCTCGGCGACATCGTGGCGAACGTCCAAGGGGGCGAGCAGTAATGGCGAAGATCTATTACAGGCAGGTGAAGGCGGGCAAGCGCACCATCGAGGAGGTGCCGGAGTACTGGCGCGACAAGGTGAGGGCGATGCTTGAGGCCGACGGGGAGGAAGGGGCCGCCGATGGACGCTAGCACCGTGGCGCTCACGGC
>CAVJGP010000044.1:0-23274 GCA_963648855.1 Alistipes onderdonkii
GCCCCGACTACCCGACGGGGACTGTGTTTTCATCTCTGGTGAGCGCATTGTAGCATGCGCGAATGCACGCCGGCGACGCCAGCGGTTTGATGCGATCGCGCCTCGATGCGTTGTCGCTTTTCATCCGATATTGCTCTCCCGGTTTCGAAACTTTAAAATTATTTGAGTTTCGAAACCGACAAGGTCCCCACCAACCGCGTCACCGTCGGGCGCTACATCTCCTACCTCCGCGATGCCTTCGTCTTCTACGAGGCGAAGCGCTACGACATCAAAGGGAAGAAATACCTGAGCACGCAGGCGAAGCGCTACGTCTGCGACTTGGGGATGCGCTACGCGGTCTTGGGGACGCGCAACATGGACTGGGGCCGCATGTACGAGAACGCGGTCTTCCTCGAGCTGATGAGGCGGGGCTACGAGACCTACGTCGGGAAGCTGTACCAGAAAGAGGTCGACTTCGTCGCGAAGAGGGGGTCGGAGCTCGTCTACATCCAGGTGAGCGACGACATCAGCGCCAGTTCGACGCTCGAGAGGGAGCTCGCGCCGCTTCTGTCAATCAGGGATGCGTTCCCGAAGGTCCTCATCGCCCGCACGAGGCACGAGCCTTGCACGCAAGAGGGCGTGCTTATACTGGACCTCGCGCAGTGGCTTCTCGGTGAGCAGGGCTTCTGAGCACTGCTTCGGGGGTTATTCGAATTCAGAGGCTTCTGCCTCGATGACGGGATGATCAAGGCGGTCGCCGGTGTTCGCCACTGCCCGCAGATTCTGTCTTACGCATGCATCGCGACCTCGCGTCACGTTGGAATTCTCAGAAATGTTCGCGGAAACGCTTGCTCGTGACGTGGCGTCGCGCCGTAGAAATGCGGGCAGGAGGTGAAAAGCCATGGATGAAACCAGATATACGACCGGAGAGTTAGCGGACGCGTGCCGTACCACCGTGCGCACGGTCCAGTACTACGACGACAAGGGGTTGCTGGCGCCTTCGGGATACACCGAGGGCGGAAGGCGCGTCTACGCGCCGTCAGATGCCACGCGGCTCCGCCTTATCCTCATGCTCAAATCCCTTGGACTGTCCCTTGCGCAGATCAAGGGCGTGCTCGGGAGCCCGAACAGCGCGAACATCCTGAGCGCCCTTCTCGACGAGCGCGTGGATGCGATCGCGGAGGAGCAGAGGCGGCAAAACGAGGTACTGGGTGCCATACGGGAGCTCAGGGCGAGCCTGCGGCTCTCCGACAATCTCAAGACATTGACCGACGCATCCGTGGCGAAGATTGTGGAAGACGCAAAGGCAAGGAAGAGGATGCATGCGCTCATGATCATGCTCGGCGTCGTGGCGGACGCGCTGTGGATCGGCACCCTTGTCTACGGCGTGGCGAGCGGCGTGTGGTGGCCGTTGCCTCTCGCGCTCTTGGCCGTCGCTGTTCTCGTGTTTTGGATGGTGTGCCGCTACGATGCGCACGTGACATACCTCTGCCCCGCCTGCGGCGCGCAGTTCCGGCCGAGCTTGGGCGCGCTCTCCGCTGCGCGCCATACGCCGAAAACGAGAAGGCTCGCCTGCCCCTGCTGCGGCGAGAAGGATTGGTGCGTCGAACATTATCACGCCGCCAAGCTCGACATTGCCCAAGGTGAGTGCCTGCCCGGCACGTGCGCGAGGGGCTAGGGCTCGCCGCCGTGCACAAGCCTCGTGATTTCCGCTCGAGAGCGAGGATGGGTTAAAAATGGGAATTGAATTCCCAAAATTGACTACAACATAGATTACCTGCGATAATGGCCTCCTGAGTTAAGGAGGCCATTCATGTACATCGAGCGAGAGATTGAACCGACAGTCGACGCGATGCTGCGCCAGGGCAAGGTCGTTCTCGTTACCGGTGCGCGCCAAGTCGGGAAAACGACCATGCTGAAGCGGCATCTGGGCAGCGGTTTTACCTATGTAACGATGGATGACGCCCGTGACCGTGCGCTGGCAAAGCAGGATGCGGAGCTTTTCTTCGATTCGAAGGACCTCCCGCTCATCATAGACGAGATACAACGTGCGCCCGAGCTGTTCCTTCCCTTGAAGCTGCTCGCCGACCAGTCGGACGAGAAAGGTCGGATTGTCCTCACGGGTTCGCAGACCTACCATCTGATGAAGGGCGTGAGCGAGTCCCTTTCCGGAAGGATCAGGACCTTGCAGATGCCCGGCCTTAGCCTCAGGGAGCTCCTGGGCGGCTCCGGGAATCCTCGCGAGTACAAGCCCTTCAAGATTGATGCGGCGGCCTGTAAGTGCGAGGCCGATTTCGATATCTGGAAAATCATCCATCGGGGCTCCATGCCCGAGCTGCAGAATCAAGGTATCGACTGGGACTCGTTCTACTCCGACTACGTGTCGACGTATCTTGAGCGCGATGTGCGCGAACTCATAAACGTCAAGGACGAGACCCGCTTCTACAACTTCATGGTCGCCTGCGCCGCGAGGACCGGCCAGCTCTTCAACGCCTCCGAGGTTGCCGCCGCGGTGGGGACCGATCACAAGACGGCGACGTCGTGGCTGTCGGCGCTGCAGGCGTCGAACATTGTGCGCGTGATCGAACCCTTCTGGCCCAATGTTGACAAGCGGCTCACAAAGATGCCCAAGATCTTCTTCATGGACACGGGGCTTGCCTGTCACCTGACGAGATGGACCACGCCTGAACAGCTGAGGTGCGGTGCCGTGGCAGGCCATATGTTCGAGACGTTCGTGGTGTCGGAGGTGCTCAAGAGCTACATGAACGCCGGCGCGAACCTGCGAGACGTCTGGTTCTATCGCGATTCCAAGAAACGCGAGATAGACCTGGTCGTCCAAGAAGGGGGCATCCTACATCCTGTGGAGGTGAAGACGGCCGCTACCGTGGGCGTCGATGCCGTCAAGAACTTCGAATGCCTAGAGAAGCTGAGCGGCTACGAGGTGGGCTTCGGCCATGTGATCTGCCAGACCAAGGAACCGTACCTCATATCCAGGAACGTGCAGGCGGTGCCCGTCTGGGCAATCTGAGTCCAAACGGGCACCGCGAATAGTGATCCTATCGGCGCCTTCGCCGTTAATGCCCGCGACGCCTTTGTTTGCACCTGGCTTGCCGCTGATCGAATCGCTCCCGGCCCCTTGGGATGAAAGGGACGACTCTCGCGCCCTTCGTCGAGCCTAGAACTCGCCTTGCGTGGTATGGACGTCGCCGTCAATCGTGAGGGTGGTAACCCTCTTTACGGCCTTGGCAAGGGGGACGATGACGTTGCACTTCATGCACCTGAATTGCATGGTGCCTGCGGTGTTCAGCATGCTCCTCAGCTTGCTGCCGCAGTCGGCGCAGTAATACGTGGCGCGCGTCGTGGTGGAGGCGCCGCCGCCGACTTCTTCGAGCTGGGCGTCGGTCAGGTTCTTGTTCTCTTCCATGGCGGTTCCTTTCGCTCAAAAGGCCGTGTCTGACAAAGAAGCGCACGTGCGGGCAGCGCCGGCAATGGGCGTATTCCCCGTGCCCAAGGGGCGTTTCAATCCAAGGGCCAATCGTCGGTGGTGCCCTCAAAATGACGAGAGGCCCTTAGATCTGCGCGTGACCTGCTTATGGACGCGCGGGTCGGCCATATAGTAGTTCATTGCCATAAGGCAGGTGCGGCACTGCCAGCATTTCGTTCATTCGTTCGTATATCTGATGCGTACGAGCGCGATGGGGCAACGCCGTAAGGTAAAGCGCGTCTTTAGCAAGGCCGTGCGCGAGCGGGACGGCGTCGAGCGGGAACTTGCCTGCGCCGCTACGCCGGGTAAGGCCGCGCCTGGGCGGGCCGGCGTCGAGTGAGGGTTTGCCGGCGTCTGCGTGACCTGCTCTGTTTGTTGGCGCTGCCCATCTGCGGTAAGCCGGCGACACTGCCATGTTTGCGTCAATTGCCGTGCGCGGAGTCCCGCGTTTTCGTCGGCCTATTCGGTCGCGCGCTCTTCTAGAATAGTGCGCGAATGTGTGCGCAAGGGTTCGGACGAGAGGGGCATGTGGCGTGAAGCGATATAAGGAAGCAGATCCCAGGGACAGCGTGGCGCGTGCGCAGGAGATTCTGCGCGGCGTCGGGCTTGATATGCAGCCCGTGCTCATGGATCACGGTGCCTCAATCTTTTCTGCCCGGCTCTCAGACGCCGCGACCGGCTTTGGCACCAACGGCAAGGGCGCCTCGGCCGACCTGTGCCTGGCCAGCGCGTACGGCGAGGCCATGGAGCGCCTGCAAAACGGCTACGCCTTCGATGCGGCCTGCGAGGCTCGCACGGAAAGCCACGGGGGGTTCGCCATAGCGCCCGACGAGGCGGCCGGCACGCTCACCTTCGACGACGTCCTGCGCGAGCTGCCGTTCTTCTCGCAGGACCTGCGCCTGTCCTTCGAGGACGCCGTCGCGCACGCGCCCTCGGACGGCGAGGCGGCGCTTGCCTATTGGCGCGCGCGCATGCAGGGCGTCTTCGCCCTCGTGCCCTATTTCCGTCCGCGCGACGGGCAGCTCGTCTACCTGCCCGACCAGCTCATAGGGTCGCTGTGCGGCTCGAACGGCCTGTGCGCGGGCAACACGGGGCCCGAGGCGCTGTGCGAGGGGATGAGCGAGCTGTGCGAGCGTTACGCCAAGCATCGCATCTTCACCGACAGGCTCTGCCCGCCGACGGTGGAGCGGTCGTTCATCGACAAGCATTGCCCCGAGGTCGCGCAGATGATGGACGAGCTCACCGCCGCCTGGCCGCAGCTGCGCCTGCGTGTCTTCGACGCGAACCTGGGGCAGGGGCTGCCCGTCGTGGGCGTGCTGTCGGTAGACACCGCGCACGGCGCCTACCGCGTGAAGTTCGGCTCGCATCCGAGCTTCGCCGTCGCGCTTGAGCGTTGCCTGACGGAGTTCTTCCAGGGCATGGACGCCTCCAACGAGGGGGCTCTGGATTTCTATTTCACCAGCTTCGACGCGCAAAGCCGCAAGAGCCTCGGCATGCCGGAAGTCTGGCCCGACATGATGACGATGGACGTGGGGCCCGTGCACACGGGCCTGTTCGGGGGCACGCCGGATTGGGAGTTCTCGCCGTGGGGCGTTGACGACGGCCTTTCCAACGAGGAGGCGCTCGCGCAGCTGACCGGCGTTCTTACGCGCGTCGGCGGCGACGTCTACGTGCGCGACATGGGCTACCTGGGCTTTCCCGCCTATCGCGTCTACGTGCCGGGCGTCTCGTGCGCCTCGCTCGTGCACGGTCCCACGATGGACAAGGCCACGCGCCTGCAGGGCGCCTTGGGCCGCGCGGTGTGCCATGCCGTCTTCGCCCTGGAGCGCGGCGACGTGGCGGGGGCGGCGGCCTGCCTGCGCCAGACGGGGACGCAGCGCTACCTGGCCTCCGCGCAGGAGCTTGAGCTGCGCGAGGAGGGGATGGCGACAAGCCAGCGCGACGAGCTGCTGACGGCCGTCTTCGGGGAAGCCGCAGCCTCTTTCGCCGCACGTTGGCGCACCGTTGACGTTGGGGCCTCGCTCATGGATGCCCATGAGGCGGCGCGCGCCGCCTTCTCTTCAAAGCGTCGCGAGCAGGCGCGCAAGAGCCGCGAGGACGCCAATGACAGGCTCCGGTGCACGCTCAAGGACCGCATGGCGCAACGGTTCCCCGACCAAGCACGCCTGGTCGAGCTGCCTTGGGGCTAGGCGAGCGCACAAAGTGAGGGCGTAATCCGGGAGGGGGAGGCGCGCGTGACAAGTTATCTGAGAAAACCCTATGTGCTGGAGGGCTGGCGCAACCGGCCGCGCTGCCTGCGCAACCCCCTCACGGGGGCGATCCGCCCGCTCACCCATCGGGAGTTCGAGACCGTGCAGTGCCTGGACGACCCGAGCGCGGCGACCTTTGACCCTGCCGCCTTTGCGCGCCTGGCCCTGCAGGGCTTCATCACCGAAGACGAGGCCCAGGCCGCCTCGGCTGCCTACCTGTACCACGACTACCTGCAGCGCAACGTGGTGCAGCTCTCCGTTACCGACCGCTGCAACTTCCGCTGCCGGCACTGCATGGCCACGCAAGGGGATTTTTCCAGGCGCGGCGAGCTCACGTTTGACGAGATAAGCGACCTGTTCGCGCAGATGCGCGAGCTTGCCATGCCCTACATCGAGCTCACGGGCGGCGAGCCTCTCATGCGCCGGGATTTCGGCCGCATCGTGCAGGCCGCAAACGACGCGGGCCTGCGCATCCGGCGCATCTACACCAACGGCTCCCTGCTCAAGCCGCAGCTTTTGGAGCAGCTGCGCGAGATGGGCCAGAGCCCCATTTTCGTCATCAGCTTCGACGGCCTGGGCGTGCACGACTGGATGCGCAGGGCGCCCGGGGCCGAGCAGGCCGCCTTGGACGCCATGGACCTCGTGCGCAGCTTCGGCTTCTCGCTCACGGCGAGCATGAACGTCAACGCGCGCACCGCGCCGGTGCTCGAGGAGACCTGCCGCCACCTCGTCTTCGAGCGCGGGGCCGACACCCTGCACCTCATGCGCACGGCGCCCTCTCCGGCATGGGACGCCACCTTGGCCGAGCTGAGGGCGGGCGAGGGCGGCGTGGTGGCGTGCGGTTCGCAGGACCCTCCCGCCGACCCCTTCAGCTACCCCGCGTACTTCGAGGCGATGCTCTCCCTGCTCAAGACCGCGCGCGAGGAAAACTGGCCCGCCATGCTCGACATCCTGCACATGCCGGCGCTGCATTACGGCCTCGCCCCGCATGACCTTGAGCGCATCGCCAGGCCGACGGCCGTCACGGGGCGGGAGAAGACGATGGCGAGCTGCCAAAAGGCGTGCAATATCGTCTTCGTCGCCAGTGACGGGCGCGTCTTGCCCTGCAGCGCCTACGAGGGCGCCTCTCTTGCATGGAACGTCATGTGCGGCCCCGACACGAACATCCGCACGGCGCGCTTGCAGAGCATCCTGTCCGACTCCGCCTATTCGAGGCGCTATGAGGAGACGGTGGCGGACATGCTGCGCACGGATGGCGCCTGTGAGGGGTGCCGCTGGCTCTCCCTGTGCAGGGGAGGCTGCCCTCTCTCGCGCCTATCAGACGCCCACCAGCCCTCGCTTGCCCAAAACTGCCTGCTCTTCCGAGGCGGCTACTTCGAGCGCTACCTTGAGGTGATCGGCGTGAACATGGCCGAGTACCGCGATGGCGCCGCCGCGCCCGAGCAGGGCAAACCAAGCTCCTGCGCATCCGCACGCGACAGGGGAGAGGAGAACGCATGAGCGCCGCCGACAAGCCCGCAGCCCCGTCCTCCGAGCTGGCCAGCCTGCTGCGCCTGCGCCCCGACCCCGAGGCCCGCAAGCGCCGCCTCATCGCCCGCGCGACTGAGCTCTACGCGCAGGGCCGCGACGGCCAGGCGCACGCGCCGCAGGTAGACAGCCTTGAGGGGCATCTCGGCAAGCTCTATCTCTACCTCACCTTCGACTGCCCGCTGCGCTGCCCCTTCTGCTACGCCGAGGGCGGGCAGCGCGAGGTGGTGCCGCTGGGCGCGGAGAGGTTCGCCGCCATCGTGGCCGACGCGGTCGAGCTTGGCTACGAAAGCGTCACCTTCCTGGGCGGAGAGCCGCTCGTCTACCCCGAGCTCGCACGCCTCCTCGAGCTGCTGGACGGCATCGACCGCAAGAAGACCCACTTCATCCTGCGCACCTCGTTTGGCCTTCTCTTGCCGCAAGGCGAGCTTGAGGCGATCGCGCGCTTCTTCGACAAGATCGTCGTCAGCATCGACGGCACCAGGGAGCATCACGAGGGCGTGCGCGGCGCGGGCACCTGGGAGAGGGCCACGCAGGCCGTGCGGCTCTGCGCGCAGCTCGGCTCCTGCGAGCTGGGCGTGGCCGCGGTGCTTGAGGAGGAGGCTTTCACGGGCGAAGACGGCACCTTCCTCAAAGACTTTTGCCGCGAGCTGCGCATACACGACCTCACCATGCAGACGCCCGTCCCCATGGGGCGCGCCTGCGCCCTTGCCGGCACGCCGGTGGACCAGGGGCGCGCGGAGTGGCGCAGCAAGCTTCATGTCGACATCTGCCCGCTCTACGGCTGCCAGATAGGCTCGTGCCTCTACGTCGAGCCCGACGGGGCGGCCTACCCGTGCTACGCGTGGTGCGAGCCCTGGCACAAGCTGGCCGACCTCTCCTGCGAGCCACTCTCAAAGGCCGCCTTCCACCCGTACCAGCTGGAGCTTTTCAACGCCGGCGTGGACACCAACGAGAAGTGCCGCAGCTGCGAGGTGCGCTACCTGTGCGGCGGAATGTGCCGCCTGTACTGCGCCGACAAGCACAACTACGATTCAGGCGACTTTGACTGCACGGTCAGGAAGGGCCAGATTCTCTCGACTCTCGAGAAATACGGGATACGATAAAGGCCTGCTTGCCCGTGCAGACCCCCGCCGCGCAGGCACATGGCGCGACGGTCATGCAAGGCAAGGGCCGCGTACCATGTGACCGCAACAGGCATGGCTAACATACGAAGGGATACGCCGCGTGGACTACTCTCGCTACAACCATATCGTGCAGACAGGCCCTGCGAGCTGGAACCTGTACAACTTCCGTACGGGCAAGCTCGTGACGCTCAACCCCCTCACGCGCGACACCTACGAGCACGCCCTCGACCGCAGCGCCCACACCGCGTTCGCGCGACGCCTGCGCGAGGAGGGGTTCCTCGTGGCCTACGACGAGCGCGCCCACATGCGCACGAGGCTCGTCTCCACCTGCGGGCAGACGAGCCGGATAGGGCTGGTGGTGTGCCCCACACTCGCGTGCAACTTCCGCTGCCCGTACTGCTTCGAGCACGCCCGCCCCGGCATGATGGACGCGCGCATGCAGCGGCGCGTGGTGGAGTTCGCCGAGAAGCGCGCCCGGGAGCAGGAGAGCTCGCGCTTCGAGGTCATCTGGTACGGCGGCGAGCCGCTTCTGGGCCTCGACGTCATTGCGAGCCTCTCGGCGCAGTTCATGGAGATGTGCGAGCGCCTGCACATGGGCTACTCGGCAGACATCGTCACCAACGGCTACCTGCTCGACGCCCGCGCCGCCGAGGTCCTGCGCGCGGCGCGCGTGAAGAACGTGCAGATAACCCTGGACGGCCCGGACGCGGCCACCCACGACGCCACCCGCCACCTCGCGAACGGCCGGGGGACCTTCGAGCGCATCATCGCCAACCTGCGCGAGATCCGCGCCGACCTCCACATCAACATCCGCTGCAACTGCAACGTGAACAACGTCGGCCGCCTGGGGGAGCTGCGCGCCCTGCTCGACGACGTCTCCGCCGAGAACGGCCTCGACCTGGAGTTCATCCCCGCCTATATGGACGGCGAGGTGGGCGCCGTCGACGCGAGGGAGTCGTGCTCGCTGGCCCTGGGCGCCCAGGAGTACTCGGACGCCTTCTTCGACTACTACAAGGAAGGCATGGGACCTGCGCGCTACCGCTTCTACGGCTCGGGGTGCATGGCGTGCAACGCGTCCGGCTACGCCGTGGACGCCGCCGGCGACCTCTACCTGTGCTGGGAGCACATGGGCGACGACGGCCTGGTCATCGGCAACATCGAGGACTACCTGCAAGACCGTGAGCCCGACGAGCGCATCGGCGTCTACGACACGTTCATGGCCAGCGTGTGGCCGGGCGACGACGAGGAGTGCATGGACTGCAAGATCCTTCCTGTCTGCCTGGGTGGCTGCCCGCACAAGCGCGTGGTGGGCGGCCATCACTCCTGCATCCCGCTCAAGCACAACATCGACGCCTACGTCCGCACCCTGGGCAAGGCCGACGGTGAGGCCGCGAGGTAGGGGAGCGGGGCGAGGGGCGAGAAGCGCCCGGGAAACTGTTGTCAATGCCGATGTTCGGCGTGGCCGGGTGGGTGTACAATCAGCGAACCGTTTCACGAAAGGGGAGGTTTCTATGCATCCAAGCGAGTTGCTGTCTTTGAAGGTCTCCGAGGACGAGAGTTTCCGCGAGCGTTTCCTTGCCATCAAGGCCGCTGCGGAGGAAGCGGGCAAGTCCAACCTTGAGTACGCGCAGGACCTCATGCCGCTCATCGCCGAGGCCGGCCTCGAGCTGAAGGTTGAGGACGTGGCGAAGTTCCTGGACGAGTGCGACAGGGTGGAGCTTGCCGATGAGGACCTCGACGAGGTGAACGCCGCCTATAGCGGCTGCCTGGGCGTTCACAGCCATGGCGGCACCTGCCTCACCTGCCCCTCCAACTGCGTCTCCTAACAGCGCGCCCTCAACAAGCGCCCGCCCGGCCCGAAGGTCTCTTCAAGAGAGGCCCTCGGGCCGGTTTTTGTATGCGGCCGTCCGCGATCGCACGTGTGTCCGCCCGCCCGCGGCCGCCTGCCCGCCCGCGTTCGCCCGCGCCCGCCCCTGCGTGCCTGTTCGCACCCGCCCGCCTGCGCCTGCCCGCCCGTTCGCCCGCGCTCTCCCTACCCGCGCGCCGCCTTCGCGTCGGCGGGGGCGGGGCGGCCGAAGAGGTAGCCTTGCGCGTAGCGGCACCCCAGCTCGCACAGCAGCGCCACGTGCTCCTGCGTCTCCACGCCCTCCACGATGAGCGGGATGTCCAGCGTGTGCGCCAGCTCCACGATGAGGCGCAGAATCGCCTTCTTGCGCTCGTCCACCTTGCCGCCGCGCAGGAAGGACTGGTCTATCTTGAGCGCGTCCACCGGCATCTGCGACAGCATCGCAAGCGAGGAGTCGCCCGTGCCGAAGTCGTCCATCTCTATCTTGAAGCCGCGCTCCTTGAGGCGCGCGATGACGCGCCCCACGGTCTCGGCGTCCTGCGCGTAGGAGCGCTCCAGAATCTCCAGCCGGATGTCGTCGTGGGCAAGGCCGTGGCGGGCGAGCATGGCGTCGAGCTCGTCGGGCAGGCCGTCCTCGTAGAGGTCCGCGCGCGCCACGTTCACGGAGATGGGCACGCAGGGAAGCCCCGCCTGGCGCCGCTCTTGGATGTATGCGCAGGCCATCTCCCACAGGCACAGGTCAACCTGGTAGATGACGCCCTCGCTCTCAAACAGCGGCACGAAGCGGTTGGGCGTGAGGAAGCCGAGCTGGGGGTGCTGCCAGCGTATGAGGGCCTCGGCCCCGATGAGGGCGCCGGTGCGTATGTCCACCTTGGGCTGCAGGTACAGCAGGAACTCGCCTGCCGCCACGGCCTCGTCCACGTGGTCGAGCAGCATGATTCGCTCCTGCAGCTCGCGGCGCAGGGCGTCGTCGTAGTACGCCACGCGCCCGGCCGAGTCGTTGCGTGCGTGCTCCAGTGCGAGCCTTGCGCGGTTCGCGTTCTCGAGCACGGGCAGGCTCGGGTTCTTCACCACATAGGCGGCCGCATGCGCCTTGAGTCGCACGGGCACGGGGTAGGCGCGCAGGAAATCCTGCGTGCGCTGCAGGGCATCCTCGGATGGCTGCGTGTCTGCGGGCCCCAGCATGTAATATGTGCTTGAGTAGATGCGTGCCAACAGGCACTGCGTGTCTTTGGCAAAGCCGCGCATGAACGCGCCGATGTCGAGCAGGAGCTTGTCGGCGCTCGCCGTGCCCTGCACCTCGTTGACGACGCGAAAGCCCTCGATGTAGATGACCGTGATCTGGTACTGGCCGGCCTTCGCGTCGGCGAGCAGGCGCTGCGCCTCCAGGACGAAGCCGCGCGTGTTGAGCAGGCCGGTCACCTCGTCGTGCTCCAGGTCCTCGATGGTGTGCAGGGCCCGCTCGCGCTCCTCAAGCAGGCGCTCGAGCTTGGCCTTCTGCGCCATCAGCGTGCGCTCGGCGTTGATGAGCTTGTTGTTGAGCGCCTGGATGTGTCCATAGCCGTCGCTATAGGGCGTCTGGAGGTTCTCGTCGGCCCACTGCACGCAGTCGATGTACTCCGACACCAGCTCCAGGCCTGCCGCCTCGTCGGCGGCGTTGAAGGCAAACACCAGGTAGTGGTGCGGGTAGCTGTGGATGAGCGCCCGGCCGTCGCGGCCCAGGGCGGGCGGCGCAAAGCCCATGAGGGCCTGGTGGTCCTGGGCGGCCTCCTCGATGCCCAGGTCCTCCAGGCCGCAGCTGAGCTGGTCGGGGTCATCGAGCAGCGCCTCGAGTGAGTCGCAGGCGGCCAGGCCGCACCCCAGCCCGTCGCACAGGACGCGCGTGATGCGCCATGAGGCGTCGCATATGTAGACGGTCTTGCGCATCTAGCCCTGCCCGCAACCTTCGCCCGACGGCCCCTAACGCCCGGTTGCCGCAGCGCCTGCCGCGCACCGCGCGTCGATGGCCTCGTTGGCCGCATGCAGCAGCTCGCGGGCGTCGTCGGCATGGAAGTCCACGTCCCAGCTGGTCCAGAGGCGCTCGGTGCTCTCGAAGGCCCGCCCGCCCACGGCGATGAGCACCTCGGGGTGCTCGGCGCGCACGGCCTGCACCAGCTCGGCGCATTCGATGAGGTGCTGGGGCATGGTCACGGAAAGCGCCAGCACGTCGGGCTTGCTCTCCTCGATGGAGGACATCACGTACTCCAGGGGCACGGCCGCGCCCAGGAAGACCGTGTCCCACCCGTCGTTCTCGAAGATGTCGGCCATCATGCGCGCGCCCATCTCATGCAGCTCGGCGCCGGGGCACGCCACCACGATGCTGCGCCCCTTGCGTGGGGAGGAGAAGATCTGCTGGTACATCTGCGCCATGGCGGTCTGGGTGGTGGAGGTGCAGTAGTGCTCGGTGTCCACGCTGATCTGCCCGGTGTGCCACAGCTCGCCGATGCGTCGCATGGATTCGGCCAGCACTTCCACGTACACGTCGTTCACGCTCAGGCCCTCGTCGCAGAACTCCTGGATGAGCCCCAGGGCCTTGCGGGTGTCGCGGGAGAGCAGCGCGTCCAGATAGCGCTGCACCTGGGCCTCGAACCTGCCGGGCGCGTAGGCGCCCTCCTGCCCCAGGTTGGCCACGTGGGCGCGCACGGCGTCTTGCGCCACGCGGATGAGGCGCTTGAGCTCGCGGCGCTTGTCCGGGCTCACCGCCACGTCCACGGCCTGCGCGATGTAGCCCAGGTGGTTGACCACGTAGCGCTCCAGCTCGGCTGTGCTGCGCTCTTTGAGGATGCCGGCCATGAGCTCGTAGAGCCACACGGCGTATTGGGTCATGACCTTGTCGTCGTGCAGGGTGTAGGCCGTGTAGAGAAAGTCCACGTTGTAGCGGGTGTCGCGGCGCAGGATGCGCTCCACCCGGCGCGTGAGCTCCCTGAAGCACTGCGATGAGTCGGCCTGCTCGGCCCTGTACGCCTCCTCCACAAGCTCGCGGAACTCGTTTTCGTAATCAAGCCACAGCAGGCCCATGAGTACCCCCACGAAGCGCGGACAGTAGGTTTGCCTGACATCGGCGAGATAGTATAGGAGGAAAATGCGCCGTTTTAGGTTGTTTTGATCGTTTTAGCGGTGGAAGGTGCGCGCTTTGACATCCTGTGCTGCTCAGCTTGCGGGTGAGGTGGCCAAACCCATGGGGCGCGACGGCGCATCGGATGTCTTCATGCGGATCTCGGTTTTGTGCCCGCTTGCCTTGTGTGCCGTTCATGGTTGGCCTTAAGCCAAGGCGGGATTCTGTGGGATTCTCGCCGCCGCCGTGTCCCTGCCCGTTTTATCATGCACGGGCCGAGAGTTCTTCAGATTACATCCGCACACGCAGCCGAGCGCATGCAAAAGGAGGCATTCGATGGCCGACCGGGCCGACGACAACGAGGTGTGCCTGTATGCCAGCGGCGTCTTGGACGGCGAGGTGCAGACCCACCGTCCCGTGGCCGAGCAGGACAAGCGCCAGCCCGCCCCGGGCGCGCGCCATGCGGGCGACCCCGCCGCACGGCAGGACGAGTCTGCCGCCGAGCCTGCGGCCAGCGAGCCGGCCCGCCCCGTGCGCATGACCATCGAGCAGGTGGAGGAGGAGCTGCGCCGCTACCGTGCGCAGTACCCCGTGGTGCGCCTGCTCGACGAGGACTCCATCGTGCAGGAGTCGTTCTGCCTGCTGTGCGGGGTGGAGTGCCCCTGCATGCGCCTCGTGTGCCAGGACGTTCTTGCCACGCGCAGGGATTCCACCAGGATGCTGCGCATGGGCGACTCCCACCACATGGCCACGGCCCGCTACGTGGAGGTGGACGGCGAGCCGCGCATCATCCTCTACGCGCAGCCCATCAACATGCCCGTCGAGGCGGGCGACGGGCGCGAGATGCTGTACCGCGACGCCCTCACCGGGGCGTACAACCGCCGCTACTTCGAAGACAACCTGCGCTCCAAGCGCCTCGACGCTGGCGTGGCCGTCATCGACCTGGACGACTTCAAGCTCGTGAACGACACGCACGGCCACCACGTGGGCGACGAGGCCCTCAGGGCCGCCGTGGACGCCATGCGCTCGGCCGTGCGCGACGGCGACATCATCGTGCGCTTCGGCGGCGACGAGTTCCTGCTCGTCATGCCCGGCATCCCGGCCGACTCTCTGGGCCAGCGCCTGCGCGAGGTGGCCTCGAAGGTGTCGCAGGCCTCCGTGCCCGACCTGGCGCACATGCAGCTCACCGTCAGCGTGGGCGGCACCATGACCGACGGCCAGACCGTCGAGACGGCCATGCGCAAGGCCGACCGCCTCATGTACGAGGCCAAGACCAAGCACGGCTGCGTGGTGACCGACGCCGAGCACACGGCGCTCGCGCCCCGCTACAAGCCGCTCGTCCTTATCGTGGACGACTCCGAGTCCAACCGCTGGAGCCTTGTGCAGATGCTCGAGGACAGCTACGACATCATCGAGGCACAGGACGGCGAGCAGGGCATCGAGCGCCTGCAGGCCTACGGCTCGGACATCTCGGTGGTGCTGCTCGACATCGTGATGCCGGGCATGAGCGGCTTCGACGTGCTCGCGTGCATGGCACAGGAGGGCTGGATCGAGAACATCCCCGTCGTCATGATCTCCGCCGAGAAGAATGACGACGTGGTGCTGCGCGCCTTCGAGATGGGTGCGAGCGACTACATCCCGCGTCCCTTCGACATGCGCGTGGTGCGCCACCGCGTGGGCAACACCATCCGCCTCTACGCCCGCCAGCGCAGGCTCACCACGCTGCTCTCCCAGCAGTACGAGGAGCGCGAGAAGGACTCGCGCATGCTCATCGACCTGCTCGCGGGCACGATGGAGCTGCGCAACGGCGAGAGCGGCGCCCATATCCGCCACCTGGGCACGATCACCGACCTTCTCCTCGAGCGCCTGGTGCAGAAGACTGACCGCTACGGGCTGGGCGCGCGTGAGCGCCGCATGATCTCGATGGCGAGCGCCCTGCACGACATCGGCAAGATGGCCATCCCCGACGAGATCCTCAACAAGCCCGGCCGCCTGACCGACGAAGAGTACGAGGTCATGAAGACGCACACCACCTTGGGCGCCGACATGCTCGACAAGCTGGGGCAATACAGCGACGACGGCATGATCCGCACGGCGCGGGCCGTGTGCCGCTGGCACCATGAGCGCTGGGACGGCAAGGGCTACCCCGACGGCCTGGCGGGCGACGACATCCCCATCGGCGCGCAGGTGGTGAGCCTGGCCGACGTGTACGACGCCCTCACGAGCGAGCGCGTGTACAAGGCCGCCATCCCCCACGAGCAGGCCGTCGAGATGATCGTGGCGGGGGAGTGCGGCGCGTTCAACCCGCTGCTGATAGAATGCCTGCTCGACGTGAAGGACCGCATCGCGGAGGCCCTCGCGTCCGTTTCCAACCCCCCCCCTCTTCAATGAGCGTTTGCATGACCGTCGGTGATGAGCCGACTTCCAAATTCTGACGACCGACCACGCGTGAAAGGCCTGTGAGATGACCACCCTGCGAGAGGCTTACGAAAGCATCGGCGCCGACTACGGCGACGTGCTGCACCGCCTGATGGACAGCGACGCCATGGTGGCGCGCTTTGCGGGCAAGTTCCTGGGCGACCCGAGCTACTCCCAGCTCGCCGACGCCCTGGCCGCACGAGACGTGCAGGCGGCGTTCCGCGCCGCGCACACGCTCAAGGGCGTGTCGCAGAACCTGGGCTTCACGAACCTCTACGCGCCCGCCTCCGAGCTCACCGAGGTGCTGCGCGCCGGCAGCTTCGAGGGGTCTGAGGCCCTGGCGCAGGCGGTGCGCGAGCAGTACGAGGCCACGCGCGCGGCCCTCATGGAGGCCCTGGGCTAGAGCGGTGCCGCCGGGCCGGGCGGGCTCGCTAGGGCTCGCTGGGCCCGGTCGCTGCCTGCCGCCTCCCGAGGGGGGTGGGGCAGCAGCGTGATACACTGTGCCATACGACGTGCCGCTGCAGGTAGGGGCGAGGAGGACCCATGGCAGAACGCGATCTTCAGCCCGCCCAGGACGCCGCTCTCGCCGAGAAGGCGGCCCTGCTCCAGATGATCCTTGACGACTCTGACCAGCTCGTGCAGATGTCGTACCTGGACGACATGACGATGGTGTACGTCAACGCCGCCGCCAGGGCGTATCGCGGCGGCGACGAGGACCCGCGCGGCCGTCACTGCTACGAGTACATGATGGGCCTCGACGCCCAGTGCCCCTTCTGCCCGCTGCTCACCCAGGCAGGTGAGAGGGCCGGCTCCACCGAGGTGGACAACGGCGTCCAGGTGTTCTCCGTCAAGACCATGCTCGTCGAGATAAAGGGCCGCCCCGCCTTCATCGAGTACGCGGCCGATGTGACGCCCAGCAGGCGCGCCCAGCAGGGCTTCGAGCGGCAGATGCGCACGCTTCTCAGCTCCATCCCCGAGGCCCAGGGCATCATGCACTTCGACCTCACCGCCGACATCTGCATCTCCGTCAACGGCTCGGCCATCAACAGCCTCAAGTGCATCCAGGCCGAGGTGGCCGTGGACACCACGCTGGCGCAGACCCTCTCGTTCATCCCTGACGAGGCCAAGCGTGCCGAGGCGTCCGCTGTCTTCAACCGCGCCGCCCTCATCGACGCCTTCAACGCCGGCACGGTCGAGGTCAGCCGCGAGGTGGAGTCGTACTTCGACGACGGGAGCATCCGCTGGGCCCGCCTGGTCGCCCGTCTCATCCACAACCCCACGAACGGCCACCTGGAGTGCGTGCTGTACGGCATCGACATCTCCGACGAGGTGGCCCGTCGGCACGCCCTTGAGGAGCGCGCGCACCGCCATCTGGTGCTCTTCAACTCGCTTGCGCGCGACTATCTCAACGTCTACCTCATCGACCCCGACAACGACCGGGTGAGCGTCTTGAAGCTCGACGGCTTCGTCACGCAGGGCCTTGAGGAGGGCGCCGAGCGCACCTACCCCTACCAGGTCATCTGCGAGCGCTATATCGCCGAGCGCGTCCACCCTGACGACCGGGAGATGGTGCGCTCGTGCATGGCGGCGGCCAACCTCGTGCGCGAGCTGGCCGACAAGCCCGAGTATGTGGGCACCTACCGCGTGCTCGACAAGGGCGAGGTGCACTACTACCAGTTCAAGTACCTTCTTGCCGAGCATGGCCAGGGAATCCTCGCGGGCTTCCAGAACGCCGACGCCGTCATCGCGGCGGAGCGCGAGCAGCAGGAGCTGCTGAAGGGCGCGCTTGCCCAGGCCGAGGCCGCAAGCGTGGCCAAGTCGGCGTTTCTCTCCAGCATGAGCCACGACATGCGCACGCCGCTCAACGCGATTATCGGATTCAACGACCTCGCTCGTCAGCACCTCGGCGACGAGGAGGCCACGCGCCGCTACCTGGAGAAGGTGCAGGTCGCCAGCAAGCACCTGCTCTCCATCGTCAACGACGTGCTCGACATGAGCCGCATCGAGAGCGGCACTGTGAAGCTCGACGAGGCGCCCATCCACCTGCCGGCGTTCTTCGACGAGCTGCGCGCCATCGTGTCGGGAAACGCCCAGGCGGCGGGCGTCGCCCTTGCGTTCGACACGCACGCCGTGCACCACAAGGATGTGCTGGGCGACGAGCTCAAGATCAAGAAGATCCTGATGAACATCCTCGGCAACGCCGTGAAGTTCACCAAGCCCGGCGGGAGGGTGTCGTTCGTGGCGCAGGAGCGCAACCCGCGCGGCTCGGACGTGGCGCACTTCCTGTTCCATGTCCGCGACACCGGCGTGGGTATGAGCGAGGAGTTCAAGGACCACGCGTTCGAGCCCTTCGCGCGCGAGAATGACGCCGCGCATGCCGGTGTGGGCGGCACGGGCCTGGGGCTCAGCATCGTGAAGAGCCTCGTCAACATCATGGACGGCACGGTGCGCCTGGAAAGCGAGCTGGGCGTGGGCACCGAGTTCACGGTGTCGCTGCACCTGAGGTGCCTCGAAGCCAAGCCTGCTGCTGCCCCCGAGGATTTAGAGGGCGCCGAGGATGCTGAGGCCCAGCCCGACGCGTCTGACCTGGCCGGCATGCGCATCCTGCTTACGGAGGACAACGAGCTCAACCGCGAGATCGCCCTAGAGATTCTGACGCAGGCGGGCTTTGAGGTGGACAGCGCCTGCGACGGCGCCCAGGCCGTGCAGGCGGTGAGCGCCCACGAGCCGGGATTCTACGACGTGGTGCTCATGGACATCCAGATGCCCGTGATGGACGGCTACGAGGCCGCGCGCGCCATCCGGGCGCTGCCCGACGCGGCACGGGCGCAGGTGCCCATCATCGCCGTGACGGCCAACGCCTTCTCAAGCGACCGCGATGCCGCGCTCGTGGCCGGCATGGACGGCCACGTCGCCAAGCCCATCGACCTGGGCGCGCTCGTCGCCAAGATGCGCGAGGTCATCAGGTAGGCGAGGGGTCTGCGGGCTGGCGTGCGCGTGCTGCCTGCATCCGCGGGCGGGCTGCCTGCGCGTGCGCCTGAGTCTGCGGGCGGGCTTGCCCGTGCGTGCGCCGGCGTCTGCGGGTTTGCCTGCCAGCCCGCCCACTCGCTCGCGCCGCCTGTGCCTGCGTGACTGCCGGCCTGCCTGCTCGCGCCGCCGGCGTCTGCGGGCGGGCTTGCCCGTGCGTGCTGCCCGCGTTTGCGGGCGGGCCTGCCGCCCCGTCTGCCGACTCGCCCGCGGCCTGCTGCCCGACTTTGCTATCATCCGCAGGTAGATGTGCGTGGGGCATGCCTATGCGTATGCCCCGAAGAGGCGGCGTGCGAGCATGCGGGTGGGGCCATGGGATTGCAGCGCATAAGCGGGCGTAACTTCTGGGACAAGGCGCCCCTGGGGGCGCTCGTCGTCATCTTGATCAGTGTGCTGGCGGTCTTTATCTACACGGCGGTCATAACCTACAGCCTCGACTCAAGCGTTATGGATGAGAAGATTCAGGAGAGCGTCGAGCATGCCGACGCGATGGAGCGCGTTCTGGCGGGCCTTCTGAGCGCTGAGTCGTTCGAGGGCATCAACTCGGCCGCCGACATGGAGGGCGAGCCGTACACTTCCCTGCAGACGCGCCTCAACGAGACACGCAACATGAACTCTACCAGGTATTTCTACACGGCCAAGCGCGCCCAGGACGGCACCTTGGTGTATGTGGTGGACGGCCTGGATCGCGATGCGGAGGATTTCCGCTGCCCGGGCGACCCCATCGAAGACGAGATGGTCCCCTATATCGAGCAGGCCCTGTCGGGGCAGACCGTGTACTCGCAAGACATCGTGGACACCACCTGGGGCCACATCTTCACCGCCTGCTACCCGGTGTACGACACGGGCAGCGGCCAGGTGGTGGGGGCCCTGTGCATCGAGACCGATATGGAGGCCGCCTACACCTTCACCGCGCAGAGCAAGGTCATGCTCATGCGCATGGCGGGCGTGGCGGCGCTGGTCCTGGCGGCGCTCGTGCTGTGCGCCTACGCCTTCGTGCACGCGGCCCGCACCCGCGAGCAGCGTGACCGCGCCGAGCTCCTCGCCAGCAACGTGCGCCTTGCCGACTCGCTTGAGCGCGAAAGCGAGCAGGTGCAAATCATCTCGGCCATGGCCACCATCTACACCACCATCTTCCTGGTGAACCTGTGCGACAAGACCTACGAGGTGGTGGAGTCCGTCGAGCTCATGCACGGCATCTCCGGCAAGCGCGGCGAGGTAGACGGCGCCATCAACGGCATCTTCGAGGCCTTCATCTCGCCGGACATGCACGATGAGATGCGCGCCTTCCTCGACCTGGACACCGTGCCGGAGCGCCTGCGCGACAAGAACACCGTGATGATTGAGTACCGCAACCCCGCCGGGCGCTGGTTCCAGGGCCGCCTCATCGTGCGCAGGCGCGACGAGGCCGGAGAGGTGACCGACGTCATCTACGTGGCGCGCGACTTCACCGACGAGAAGAAGCGCGAGACCGACCTGCGCGAGCAGCTGCGCGACACGGCCGTGGAGGCACGCCGGGCGAGCCTCTCCAAGACCACCTTCCTGCGGCGCATGAGCCACGACATCCGCACGCCGCTTAACGGCATCATCGGCATGGTGCGCCTCTCGGAGGACTTCGCCGACGACCCTGTGAAGTCCCGCGAGATTCGCGAGAAGATCCTGCACTCGGCCGACTACCTGCTCGACCTCGTGAACAACGTGCTCGACATCAGCAAGCTTGAGTCGGGGGCGTTGGAGCTGGAGCACAAGCCCTTCAACCTGAGCGAGGTGCTTCTCAAGGAGGTCGACGTCATCAGCGTCAACGCCCAGGAGTACGGCATCCGCTTCGAGGGTGGCCGCGAAGAGAGCCACCTGGTGCACCGCAGGCTCGTGGGCAGCCCCGTGCACCTCAACCGCGTGCTCATGAACCTCGCCTCCAACGCCATCAAGTACAACCGCCCCGGCGGTACGGTGAAGGTGTACGCGCGCGAGACGGCAAGCGACGAGACGAGCGCCACCTATGAGTTCGTGTGCCAGGACACGGGCCTGGGCATGAGCGAGGAGTTCCAGACGCGCGCCTTCGAGCCCTTCTCGCAGGAGGGCAAGCAGACCATGACGAGCTTCAGCGGCTCGGGCCTGGGGCTGTCCATCGTGCGCGAGATCGTGGAGATGATGGGCGGCACCGTGACCCTTACGAGCGAGGAGGGCGTGGGCACAACCTTCCTGGTAACCCTCACCTTCGACCTCGACTTGACGGTTGAGGATGGTGCAGAGGCCGGCGTTGCGCAGCTGCCCGAGCTGCAGCTTGCGGGCAGGCGCGCGCTGCTCGTGGAGGACAACGAGCTCAACATGGAAATCGCCCGCTACCTGCTGCAAGGGGAGGGGCTCATCCTGGAGGAGGCCACGGACGGCAAGGCCGCCGTCGAGGCCTTCGCGGCCAGCGGGCCGGGCCACTTCGACTACATCTTCATGGACGTGATGATGCCGATCATGGACGGCCTGGAGGCCACGCGCCGCATCAGGGCGCTGGAGCGGGCCGACGCCGCGAGCGTGAAGATCGTGGCGATGACGGCCAACGCCTTCGCCGAGGACCGCCAGGCCTGCCTGAAGGCGGGCATGGACGCCCATATCGGCAAGCCCCTCGACATCGCCGACATCCGCCGCGAGCTTGCGCGGCTATGATGTGCGCCATCCGCACCGTATCGAGAAAGGAACGCTGAACATGGAGTTCGCAGAGCTTGTCGCCAACCGCTATTCCTGCAAGAAGTACGACCCGGCCCGCCAGGTGGAGCCGGCCCAGCTCGACGCCATCCTTGAGGCGGGCCGCCTTGCCCCCACGGCGAAGAACCTCCAGGAGCAGCACGTCTATGTGATCCAGTCGGCCGAGGGCCTGGCGAAGGTGGACGAGCTCACGCCCTGCCGCTACGGCGCGCCCACCGTGCTCATGGTGGCCTTCGACAAGGAGCACGTCTTCACCTACCCCGGAGGGGCGCGCGACTCCGGCGTCGAGGATGCCTCCATCGTGGCCACGCACCTCATGCTGGGCGCCGCGGCTGCGGGCGTGGACAGCTGCTGGCTCAACTTTTTCGACCCGGCGCGCGCCTCCGAGCTCTTCGGCCTGCCGGCAAACGAGGAGGTCCTCATGCTGCTCGACCTGGGCTTTGCCGCCCCGGACGCGGGCCCTCTGCCCAACCACGCCTGTCGCAAGCCGCTCGCCGACACGGTGAGCTATCTGTAGGGACGGCCCTGGGGTCTTTCGCACACTGATGCGCACGCAAATGCGCACGCCCGGTCGCATGCGATGTGGCCGGGCGTGCGCATTTCTTGTCGCTGCCCTGGCCGTTGTATGGACTTGGTGGGGCGGTGTGTGGCGGGGTTAGAATGTGCCTTTCACCCTCAAGGCGAAACTATCCCTATACCCATCCGCGAACCGTCCGAAATGAAACCAGGCCATGCAGCACGATAAAATCAAACCGATCCTCTTCAGCGTCATCAAGCACTCCACCCCCGAGGAGCTGCGCCGTCAGATTCCTAAGGACATCGTCTCGGGCATCGTGGTGGCCGTGGTGGCGCTGCCGCTTTCCATCGCGTTGGCCATCGCCTCGGGCGTGAGCCCGGAGCGCGGCATCTACACGGCCATCGTCGCGGGCTTCCTCATCGCCATGTTGGGCGGCTCGCGCGTGCAGATCTCCGGCCCCACGGCGGCCTTCGCCACCATCGTCGCAGGTATCGTGGCCACCGACGGACTTGAGGGGCTCGTGGCGGCCACGCTTATCGCGGGCGTCATCCTCATCCTGATGGGCCTGCTCAAGCTGGGCACCCTCATCCGCTTCGTGCCCTACACCATCACCACGGGCTTCACGGCGGGCATCGCGGTCACCATCGTCATCGGCCAGATCAAGGACTTCCTGGGCCTCACCTACCCGGCGGGCACCACCACCATCGACGCGGCCGACAAGCTTGCCGCCGTGGCCGCCAACATCTCCACCTTCAACTGGCAGGCCCTGCTCGTGGGCCTCGTGTGCCTGGCCATCCTCATCCTGTGGCCTCGCGTGAACGACAAGGTCCCCGGGTCGCTCATCGCCGTGGTGGCGGGCGCCGTGATGGTGCCGCTCTTCGGCATGGACGTGAACACCATCGGCGACCTCTACACCATCCAGGCGGGCCTGCCCCAGTTCCAGATGCCCCAGCTCAGCTTCGACCTCTTCCGCGACGAGCTGTCCAACGGCGTCACCATCGCCATCCTGGCCGCCATCGAGTCGCTGCTCTCCTGCGTCGTGGCCGACTCGATGATCTCCTCGCACCACCGCTGCAACATGGAGCTCGTGGCCCAGGGCGTGGGCAACATCGGCTCGGTGCTCTTCGGCGGCATCCCCGCCACGGGCGCCATCGCCCGCACCGCCGCCAACGTCAAGAGCGGCGGCCGCACGCCCATCGCCGGCATGGTGCACGCCCTGGTGCTTCTGGCGGTGCTCGTCTTCCTCATGCCTTACGCCGCGCTCATCCCCATGCCCACCATCGCGGCCATCCTTCTGCAGGTGGCC
>CAVJGP010000045.1:0-21762 GCA_963648855.1 Alistipes onderdonkii
CTGCTCGACGAGGCGCGCGCCGCGCATGCGGGAAAGAGCGCGCAGGCGAGCGACGGGACGCAGGCCGGCGAGGACGCGGGCGCGGGCGACGAGGGCGCTGCCGGCGAGGACGCAGGAGCGGGCGGCGAGGGCTGCACGCCCGCCGGCGGGGAGCCGGTCGCCCATGCCTAGCGAGCCCGCCGGCCTGCCGCGCGCCTGCGAGGCCGCGCGCCTGCCCTACCTGGGCGCCCAGGTGCTCGCGAGCCTGGGCGCATCGCCCACCAAGCTGGGCGAGCGCGCGGTCAAACGCATACGGAAGGGCATGCCCGTACCCGCCGAGCAGGACATCCTCTGGGCCGACGTCACCTTCGGCACGCGCACCCACGGCGTGGTGCTCACCGGGCAGGGCCTCTTCCTCAAGGACGGCCCCTCCGGCGAGGACGACGACGACCTCGACTGGTCGCAGGAGGAAGGCGCGGGCTACCACTACCTGCGCTGGCGCAACTTCGACCCCGGTTATCTGAGCGTGCGCGCAGGCTCGGCCCACATCGCCGGCAAGCGCTGCGTGGACAACGACAAGTTCCTCGAGCTGGCACGGGAGTGCGTGCGTCTCGCGCACACCGCCGAAAAGGCCGATGAGCAGGCAAAACGCGCCTTGAGCGAGGCCGGCGAGGTGCGCGTGGCACGCGGCGTGACGAGCGCCTACCGCAAGACCGCCGCCGCCACGTTCAAGGCCTGCCGCCAGGCCTGGGAGGCGGGGGCGCGGGCGGGCATGCTCGTAAGCGCCGAGGTGCCCTCCACCCAGTACGACGCCGTGCTGCAGCGCACGCGTGCCGCCATCGAGGATGGCACGGTCGAGGGCTGCGAAGACCCCCGTCTGGCAGGCCTGCTCGTGCGCAAGGGCGCCTTCACCTACCGCCAGGCCATGAACGTGGCCCAGACGGGACGCGTGCGCGGCGTCGCCTTCGACGAGGGCGAGCAGGCCGTGGTGTGCAAGGGCGCCCTGGGCATGTCGGCCGCGCTCACGGAGTGGCTCTCGGGCCGCGCCGCCGTGCGGGGCTTGAGCGAGGAGCAGGAAGTTGGCCTCTCCGGCGTGGCCCAAGGCGCTGCCGAGGCGGCGGGCGGCGTTGACGCCGTGAAGCCCAAGACCTCGCAGGAGAACGCCCTGGACTTCGCGGCCGCCAACGTGATCTCCTCGGCGGGGCGCTCCGTGGGCTTCGCCGGGGCGCGCGCCATCACGAGCGCCCTGGGCGCGGCGGCGGGACCGGTGGGCGCCATAGCCGGCTTTGCCCTGGGCAACCTCTGCGGCGAGGCGGCGCCCCAGGCCTTCGAGGCGGCCAAGGGCCTCTTCGTGGAGCCCGCCGAGAAGGTGCTCGGGCGCATGTTCGACGCGGTGCTGGCAAACATGGTGTTTGAGCACGCCTTCACCCAGGCCGAGCAGGCGGTGCTCGGCGTGTTCCTGCGCCAGGTAGACCCCCGCGCTTACCAGGGGCTTCTCGCGACGCTTCGCGAAAGCGACGAGCAGGAGCAGCTGATCCGCGACTTCCTCGCGCCGGCCTTTGCGGCCGTGCGCACCAAATAACACCTCCGCGCCGCGCCTGCGACGCCTTCGAGAAAGGACAGAGAGCTTGCTTACCTTAGATGCATTTGAGCGCGCGGCCACCAAGGTCAAGGAAGTGACCCTCGAGACCAAGCTCATCGAGAGCCCCCACTTCTCCCGCATCAGCGAGAACCGCGTGTTCTTCAAGCCCGAGAACATGCAGCGCACGGGCTCCTACAAGGTGCGCGGCGCCTACTACAAGATCTCGACCATGAGCGAGGAGGCCCGCGCCAAGGGCCTCATCACCGCCTCGGCCGGCAACCACGCCCAGGGCGTTGCGGCCGCCGCGCAGAAGTACGGCGTGCCCGCCACCATCGTGATGCCCACCACCACGCCGCTCATCAAGGTGGAGCGCACCCGTCACTACGGCGCCGAGGTGGTGCTTGAGGGCAACGTGTACGACGAGGCCTACGAGCATGCCTGCAAGCTGGCCGAGGAGCGCGGCCTCACCTTCGTGCACCCCTTCAACGACCTCGACGTGGCTTGCGGGCAGGGCACCATCGCGATGGAGATCTTCCAGGACCTGCCCCTGGTGGACTGCATCCTCGTGCCCATCGGCGGCGGCGGACTGGCCACGGGCGTCTCCACCCTCGCCAAGCTGCTCAACCCGAAGATCCAGGTCATCGGCGTGGAGCCGGCGGGTGCTGCCTGCATGAAGGCGAGCCTTGAGGCCGGGCACGTGGTGAAGCTCCCCAACGTCAACACCATCGCCGACGGCACCGCCGTGTGCGAACCGGGCGACCTCGTGTTCCCCTACATCCAGCAGAACCTCGACGGCATCATCACCGTGGAGGACGAGGAGCTCGTCGTGGCCTTCCTCGACATGGTGGAGAGCCACAAGATGGTGGTGGAAAACTCCGGCCTGCTCACCGTGGCGGCGCTGCGCCACCTGGACTTCACCGGCAAGAAGGTCGTGTCGGTGCTGTCGGGCGGCAACATGGACGTCATCACGATGTCGTCCGTGGTGCAGTCGGGCCTCATCAAGCGCGACCGCATCTTCACGGTGAGCGTGCTTCTGCCCGACCGCCCCGGCGAGCTCGTGCGCGTGGCGCAGGTCATCGCCGAGCACCGCGGCAACGTCATCCGCCTGGACCACAACCAGTTCGTGACCGAAAACCGCAACGCCGCCGTGGAGCTGCGCGTGACCATCGAGGCCTTCGGCACCGACCACAAGAACGAGATCGTCGACGCCCTCAAGGTCGGCGGCTTCCGCCCCAAGCTCATCAAGGCGCACCTATAAGGCGCATGCGACGCCTGCAAGCGCACAAGGCACCCACGGCGCCCCCGTTGCCCACCCGGCGGCGGGGGCGTTCCCTATTTGATGCGGCCCTGCTCCACGAGGTCGAGCAGCTCGGAGCGGGAGTGCACGCCGATCTTCACGTAGACATGGCGGATGTGCGACTTGGCCGTGTTGAAGGAGACGCCCAGCTCGTCGGCGATGAAACCGATCGTGCGGCCCTTCGCCAGCAGGAAGAGCACCTCCTCCTCGCGCGCCGACAGGCCGAAGCGCGCGGATATCTCTCGACAGCTGCGGCTCCAGGTGCCCGTTGTGCCGCGCTCGGCGTCGGGTGCGCCGGACAAGGGCGTCGCCTGCAGGCCGGGGGCCGAGCCCGGCTCTCGAGCGACTGCCACCTCACCGCTCGGCACCGCAGCCAGGGCACCCGGGACCCCCGACGCGCACCGCGCGGCCGCTTCGCCTGCGGGGCCCGCCGCGTTCACCGCCCTCGCAGGTCCCTCCGCCCTCGCCACGCCCGCCGCCCTCGCGAGGCCCACCTCGCCCTGTCGCCGCACGTCAACCTCGGCCGCCCGCGCAGCCTGCTTGCCCGCCATGCGCAGGGCGCTTCCCATCGCGCGGTCGTTGAACACGAGCATCGACACCACGAGCAGCGCCAGCACCAGGGCGCACGACACGGCGAACATCGCCCCGTTCTCAAGCGCGTCGGTGCGGGCCAAAAACGAGCCGAGCTCCCAGCCCGCCGTGGTGCCCAGGGCCGAGGCGCCGCGCCCCATGCCGAAGACGCGCACCGACGAGACCCCCGTCACGTGCGACACGTGGGCCAGCAGGCACCACATGATCATGATGAAGCAGGTGTAGGCCACGCCCACGAACACGCCGGAAGCCTGGCCCGGGGCGTCTACCAGGGGCATGATGAGGATGCCCACGGCGGCGAGGATGATGACGGGGTAGTACAGGCGGCTGACGTCGAAGTCGTTGCCCAGGCCGCCCACGAGCGTGACGAGCAGCAGCGACACGACGGCCGTGCCAAAGACCACCAGGCAGCCCCGGTCGTCAAGCACCGAGGTGGCCTGCGTGAGCGCGGAGTAGCCGCGCGTGACGCCCACGACCACGGAGAACACCGCGATGGCGAACACCAGGCGGAAGAAGAACCCACGCGGCAGCAGGTGCGCATGGGGCTGCGGCTCCTCCTCCATGGGGGCCTCGCCCGCCGGGGTCATGGTGCACAGCGTGGCCGCGAGGGGCAGCAGGGCCATGACGATGAGGCCCATCCCCTCAGGCAGGCCGCGCACGAGGAAGTAGAGCAGCGCCGCAAGCACAAACGTGGCGCCGGCGTGCAAGGTAGCGGCGCGGGAGGAGACGGAGGCGTACTCAACGGCCACACGCAGGCAGATCCACGCCGTGCCCAGGCCGGTAACCACGCTTGAAAGCAAAAACAGCGCGTCCTGGGCCCCGTTTGCGGAGAACACCTTCACCCCCACGGTGCCCGCGCCCACGAGCAGCGCCGCCGCGCAGACGCACGCCTTGCTCGCCACGATACGCCGCGATGCGCCGTGCGCGAGCGCCGCCGCGATAAGGGCGACCGACAGGGCCAGGGTGGAGGCGATGTACATGGCGAAGGTGGTGTCGGCGTTGACGCGGATGGAGGCGTCGATGAGCGTCGTGCTGTCATAGCACAGCCATATCCAGGCGTAATAGCAGCCGAAGCCCATGAAGCGCAGAGCCGGCCACTGCTCGTCAAGCTCCAGGAGCAGGCGCGCCAAAAACGACGGGCCTCTCAGGACAACGTCGTCGGCCTGCTGGCCGCAGTCGCGCGGCGTGCTCTTCGCCATGATCGAATCCCCCTTGCACGCCCGGCGGGTGCGCCGTCCCCTTGTCCCCAAACACCCCGAGAGGCCTGCCCCGCACGACGCGGCACAGGCCTCTCGAATGCTAACACATATGCGTCCAGGCACCCGCCCGTTGTAAAAGCAACCTGCGGGTTTGCGCGCACCAGGCGGGCCCGGCGCGGCCCCCGGCGGGACCGGCGGCGAGCTCGCCAGCGCGACCCAGCGTCCCGGAGCTCCCGACGACATCCCCGCGCCTCCCGCCGGGCGCCCCCCGCGCCCCTACGCCAGCGTCTGCGTCTCCTCGCCCAGCGCCCGGAGCTGCTCGTCCTCCTCGGCGAGGAAGGCGCGCGTGAGCTGGGCCATCCCCCGGTAGTAGTCGGTCTTGCAGTGCCGCTCGATGTCGGCCACGAAGGTGGGCAGCCAGTTGACGAGGTGCTGGGCGTAGAACTCGCGCTGCACGCGCACCAGGCGGGCGAACTCGCCCTCCTCGCCCGAGCCGAGCGCCTCGCCGGCACGCTCCACGAGCGTCGCCATGAACTGCATCTCGAAGCCGATGTGGTCCTCGGGGGTGGTGTTCTCCTCGGGCAGGTCGAGCCCCTCGGAGCGGTAGAACGACAGGGCCCCGTCGCGGGCGTCCTGCATGAGCAGGTGCTCCTCGCTGGTGTAGACGCTCTCGTAGGGCGGGGCCATCAGCTTGTCGTAGTTGCCCGCGCCCAGGAAGGTGTGCGCGTAGTCCACGGCTATCTGCTGGCGGGTGCCCGTGTCGCGATGGCGCAGGTACTCGGCGATGAGGGCGTACCCCTTGCCGAACGCGTCGTCGCCCACGGGGAAGCCCGCCTGCGCCATGGCCTCGATCTGCGCGTCCTTGGGCTCCCAGAGGAACACGCCCGCCAGGAAACGGTAGAAGCCGGCACGGTCGGCGCACGAGGCGATGATGTCTTCTTGAGTCTGCTTGTCCATGTCGGCTTCTCCCGTTGCTAACTCGATTGCGCGCGGCGTCTTACCGCACGCTTACAGCACGTCTTCCTGCCAGGCGTCCTGCCCGTGCATGGAGGTGATGATGTACTTGGTCATGGGCGCGTTGCCCGAGTCGGGCAGCGTGTGGATCTGGTCGGCGCTGTACTTGGCCAGCTCGCGCGACACGTCGGAGTCGGGGTCGTCGAGGTCGCCGTAGAAGCGCGCGCCCGAGGCGCAGCTCTTCACGCAGGCCGGCAGCTCGCCCTTGGCGGTAAGCTCGTGGCACAGGTTGCACTTCTCCACCGTGCTCGTGGCCTCGTTGTAGCAGCGCTGGCCGTAGGGGCAGGCACTCATGCAGGCCTGGCAGCCGATGCACTGCTCGGCGTTCACGAGGATGGCGCCCGACTCCTCGTCGCGGTAGGTGGCGCCGGTGGGGCACACCTCCAGGCAGGGGGCGTTCTCGCAGTTCTGGCACATGAGCGGCAGGGGGTAGCGCACCAGGTTGGGGTACTCGCCCACGGGGCCCACGATCTTCACCTTGTTCCAGGCCAGGCCCAGGGCCACCTCGTTTTGCATCTTGCAGGCGATTTGGCAACCGTAGCAACCGCTGCAGCGGTCGATGTTCACAACAATGCAGTTACGCGCCATAGTCGAACACATCCTCGGTGGGGTCGGAGGGCTCGGGCATCCACACCGCGAACTGGGCGGGGTCGGTCCAGATCTGGTTGCAGACCTCGTCGGTGGACGGGCTTACCTTGACGGTGAAGCCGCGCAGCGTGTAGGTGCCGTACTCAGGGTTGTAGGGCGGGTCGTTCTTGGTGAGGACGTTGATGTTGAACGCCTTGTAGGCCTGCGCCGGGTCGTCGGAGTCGAGGAGCTCGGGCGCCCAGAAGCGCTCCTGGTACACGACTCCCTTGGCGATGGCCTTGGTCACCTTGGCCTTGCCGTGCGTCTTGGCGCGGCGGCTCTCGATGTTGACCCACTCGCCGTCGGTGATGCCGTACTTCTCGGCGTCGTCGGGGTGGATCCACATCTCGGGCACGGGATAGATCTCGCGCAGGTAGGGGATGTTGCGCAGCGTGCCGTGGTGGTACATCGGCAGACGGCCCTCGGTGAGCACGAGCGGGTACTCCTCGTCGGTCAGCGGGCTCTCGGCAGGCTCCTCGTAGTAGCACAGCGGCTCGTACTCCACGCTCGCCGGCTCCACCACCAGGTTTGCCTCCTCGGTGGAGTGCGCCCAGGGGTAGCCCGTGCGGCCCAGGATGATGTTGGACTCGCAGTACACCTCGCACTTCTTGGAGGGCGTGCCGAAGCCCTTGGGCTTGCCCGTCTCCTCGTCGATGTTGAGGTAGACGCCGTAGGTGCGGTACTCCTCAGGCGTGCACCAGGTGATGACACCCTCCTTGCAGGCCTCCTCCCAGGTCATGTCGAGCTTGTTGAGGTGCTGGAGCTGCTTCTCGTACTCGTTCTTGTAGAAGGGCGTGGTCATGCAGGCGTCGGCGTCGAAGGCGCGGGCCGCGTCGGTGTTGCCCAGCTCGGCGCACTTCTGCACGATCTGCGTCCAGATGATGCCCTCCTCCACCGTCTCGAAGAGGTGGGTGCAGGCCTGGCGCATGACGATGGTGTTGAGCTGCGGGATGGTGAGGTTGGTCTCAAGCCACTCGGTGCAGGGCAGCAGCATGTCGGCGCACAGCACGGAGAACGCCGTGGGGTACAGGTAGATGTGCAGCACGAAGTCCAGGTTGGGCACGACCTCGTCCAGGCAACTGGAGTTGCCCAGCACCACGTGCTTGTTGCCCGAGCGCTCGATCCACATGTGAATCTGGTAGGGGTCGCCGTCCTTCATGGCCTTGAAGACATCGGGGATGAACGCCATGTCCCAGCACATGAGGCCCTTGTGCTCCACGTAGCCGCAGCGCTTCATGACCTTCTCGGTGGAGAGCAGGCGCGGCGTGTTGCCGAGCTGGTCCTTGCAGGGGGCGTTCTTGAAGCGCTGGAGCATCGTGCCGGGCTTCTCGACGTTGCCCATGAGGAACTCGAGGTTGAGGGCGGCCAGGGCGCACTGCTGCGACTGGACGAACTGGTCGATGGCCACGCCCTGCATGATGCCCGACTGGCCCTCGGGGTCGGCGTAGATCTCGAGCGCCTTCTCGATCTGGTCCACCTCGAGCCAGCAGATCTCGGCGGCCTTCTCAAGCGTGAACTCCTCCACGGACTCCTTGAGCAGCTGGCCGCCCGTCTTGCAGCTCAGGCCGTTGACCTCGTACTCGCCGAAGAGCGCGGGCTGCAGGCCCTCGTTCATCGGGTACTCCACCACGACGGGCTCGTTCTTCTCGGGGTCCCACACCACGTAGTCGGTGTCGGAGCCCTCAAGCCCGGCCTCGGCGGCCTTGAGCGTGAGGCGCGTCTCGGGGTTCACGAGGTAGGGCATGTTGGTCCAGGTGCGGCAGAAGTCGGCGTCGTAGCGCTCGTTGTCCAGGATCCACTTGGTCCAGGCCATGAGCAGCGCGGCGTCGGTACCAGGGCGAATGGGCAGCCACACGTCGGCCTTGGCGGCGTCCATGGTCATGCGCGGGTCCACGACGACGGTCTTGAGGCCCTGCGGGCGGTTGCGCAGCTCGGCCAGGGCGCGGCCGCCGGTGGCCACGGAGGAGTTGCAGGGGTCGGTGCCCCACAGCACCAGGCTCGTGACGGCGCTGTCGGTGTAGAAGTAATCCCAGCCGTTGGAGTCGGAGAACGACAGGTTGTTGGGCTTGCCGCCGCCGTAGGCCAGAAGCGAGGCGCCCATGCGCGGCAGGTAGCACTGGGCACAGCCCGGCTCCCACACGTTGGGGGTGTTGATGGCCTCGCCGAAGCGCTTGACGTTGGAAAAGTGCGGGTTGCCGCCGCCACCGGTGGACACGCTGATGGCCTCGGAGCCGTACTTGTCGGACACCTCGTTGATGCGGGTGGCGATGTCGGTGATGGCCTCGTCCCAGGAGATGCGCTCCCAGTCGTTGCCGCCGCGCTCGCCCACGCGGCGCATGGGGTACTTGTTGCGATTGGGGTGATAGAGCGCCTGGATGCCGGCGAGGCCCTTGGCGCACACGCCGCCCATGCTCATGGGGCTCTCGGGGTTGCCCTCGATGCGCACCACGCGGCCGTTCTTCACATGCGCGAGCACCGCGCACGCGGCGATGCAGGCACGGCAGGACGTCTTGATGATGACTTCCTCCTCGGCCTGCTCGGCACGGGCGGGATCGGCCTTCACCAGGTCGCCCGAGACGCCCATCCCCAGGGCGGCGACGGCTCCCAGGGCTGCCGCGCACTTGGTGAACGTGCGGCGGGTCATGGTGGCCTTCTCCATCGGTACCTCCTTCTCGTTCATGCCTTCCTTCCTCTCTCTTGCGCCCCTTGGGGGGGCGGTCCCGTGCGCTTTCGCGCGTTTGAATGCGTTAGGTGGGGCGGGACGGGGCGGGCCGCGCCGCTGGCGCTACAGGGGCTGCGCGGCCAGGGCCTCCAGGGCGCGGCGACCGTCGTCGGTGATGTGCCAAGCGTCGCGCCAGGCGATGGCGCCCACGGTCTCCAGCTTGGAGATGAAGTAGCCCGCGTAGACGCGCTTGGGGCTGCTGAGCGCCGGGTGGCCGCAAAGCGCGGCCTCGATCTGCTTGAGCGTGGCGCCATCCCCCTCGCATGCGTCGAGAACCACCAGGTAGGCGTCGAGGTAGCCCTCGGGCTCGCTTGCGACGAGTCGCTCCAGGCGGGCCGCGACATCGTACTCGGCAAGCACGGCCCGTCCGACCGGCGTGGTGGCGAGCAGGAAGTCGACGGGCTGGTCGGCGGGCGCAGACGCGGGGGCGGGGACCTCGGAGGCGGCAACGGCGGTGGACGCGGACGTCTCCGGCACAGACGCAGGCTGCCCGGCAGACGCGGGGGCCTCAGGGGCGGGCTGCGCGGCACCAGACTCGCTGGCGGGAGCAAAAACCAGGGCGGCGGGCTCGGTGGCGGGGGCGGGAGCCTCGGCGGCAAAAGCGGGGGCAGGGGCCTCACCTGCGAGGATGCTGACGGCGACAAGGTCGCCAGCGGCGAGCGCGGGGGCCTCGGGAGCGACCGGTGCGGCGAGCGCGGACGCAAGCTGCTCGGCGGGCTCAGAAGCCACATGCGCTTCGTCAGCACCCTCGGCCCCAGTCGCAGCCTCGCCCTCGATCGCACCCTCGGACCCCTCGGCCACTTCGATGCGCTCGATGCCGCCGTCGGCCACAAGCAGGCCAATCAGCGTGTGGGGCGTCTGAGTGGAGAGCGCGAACGCCGCACTGCCCAGCAACGACTCCTCCACCTCGCGGTACGGCCGAGGGTCTCCCAGGCATGCCTTGAGGCACGCGAGATACGCCAGCGTGTTGCCATGATTGCCAGCGAGGCGCTTGCGCAGGGCTTCCGCGCACTCCTCGGGCGACTTGGCGGGAGCCGCCGACGCCTGGTCGTACTCGCCCGCAGCCTCCCCCGCACCCGTTAGCCGCTGGGCCGCCGCGACCTGCTCATCAAGCGTCGCAGCCTCATCACGGTCAAAACGCAGCGCCTCATCGGCGGCCTGCACGGTCTTCTGGTCAGTCATGATGTCCCCTTCCGCCGCGCCCCGAACCGCGCCGTCCCTCGTACGACCTCCACTATATGGACGCCGCAAACCGGGGTCAGCCACCATAGTTGGCGAAACCCAAGACGGCCCAGGCTTTCACCAACTATTGCTGCAACCTCACCAATAGTTGGTGACTAACAGCAAAAGCCCAGGTAAAACCCTCGCCACAACGCTCTCAAATTGTATCTGGTAATAATTTAGGAAGGCGGCGCCACCCCATCAGCCCAGCCTTCCCCCTTGGCACCCTACCCCAGCTTCAGCGCCATTCGAGACGTGCCGGGGAGCCTCGTAAAGCCAAAATGCTCGTAGAAAGCCGCCGCTTGCTCGCCCGTGGGATCCACCACCAGGGCGCGGGCGCCCGCGAGGCTCGCCACCTTCATCGCGTTCTGCACCGCTTCGCGCAGAAGCGAGGCGCTTAGGCCCTTGCCTTTGAATCGCTCGTCCACGCCGAGCATCCCCAGCAGAACGGCCGGTACCTGCTCGGGGGCGTTCCTGACAAACCAGCCGCCGCCCACATCGACCCGCGCGACGGAGTGCGTGCTCAGTGTATAAAACCCCGCGACCACCCCATCGCAATACACGGCATAGACAACGGCCGACCCGCGCTTTCGGGCAGAGGCGGAGTGCTTCTCGGCCCACGCGTCGACAATCTCATCCCCGCAATGGAAGCCCTCGATGCCCACGCCCGGCCCCAGCTGCACCGGCTTGGAAAACCCGCTCACTCCCAGACCGCCTTGCGTGCGAGCAGGTCTTTCGTCGCTTGCGGCATGGGAGCCTCGAGCATGGCGCAAAACGCGTCGAAGGCCTCGGGCGAAAGCACGGTGGTCGTGGCCTCGCGGATGTCCTGCTTGGCGCTTTCATCAAGATGCGAGGTGGCCCACTGCGTAAGGGTCTGGCCGCGCAGCGAGGCGGCCCTCTCATAGCTCGCCCGCTGGGGCTGCGTGAGCCGGATGTCTATCCTGCACTGCTTGTCCTGGCGCTCCATCACCGCTGGCATCTTTGCTCCAATCCATAAGGGGCCGCTTGTGCATAGCGGCTCCATTGTACGGATTTATGCCGTACAATTCAATTACATCTCCAACGGGGCCTCACCCGAACAGCCCGAACAGCGCCATCCCCGCCTCAACCCAGCCTCGCTCATCCACAGACAAACCACCCGGGCGGCACACATCCTGCGCAGACGGTGGCTAAACTTGATATTTTGCAAATTTATTCAGCAGACGAAAAAGGAGACGCGTATGGTCAACCTTGGCTTGACACGCAAACAGACGCTCATGCTTCTGGTGATGATCTTCGGCACGTTCATCGCCGTGCTCAACCAGACGCTCGTGACGCCGGCCCTGCCTTCCATCATGGCAGACACCCACGTCAACGCCAACACCGCGCAGTGGCTCACCACCGGCTTCACCCTGGTGAACGCCATCATGATTCCCATCACGGCCTTCCTCATCGACCGCTTCTCCATGCGCAACCTGTTCCTCGTGGCGCTGGCCGTCTTCACGGCGGGCTCGGCGCTGTCGGGCCTGGGCCTCAACTTCCCGATGATCCTTGCGGGCCGCCTCATCCAGGCCGCCGGCGAGGGCGTCATGATGCCGCTCGTGATGACCGAGCTCATGCTCATGTTCCCCGTCGAGCGCCGCGGCACCGCCATGGGCCTGTACGGCCTGGTCATCGGCTTCGCCCCCGCCCTGGGCCCCACGGCGGCCGGCCTCATCATCGACAAGGCCACGTGGCACGACCTGTTCTACATCGTGGCCATCCTGTGCGTGCTCATCCTCATCTTCGCCGGCGCGGTGCTTGAGAAGGGCGAGGGCGCGCGCAAGGACGCCACGCTCGACGTACCTTCCGTGGTCACCTCCACGCTGGGCTTCGGCGGCCTGCTCTACGGCCTGTCGGTCATCGGCTCGGACGGCGTGAGCATGGGCGCCGTCATCGGCATCGTCGTGGGCGTGGTGGCCCTCGTGTTCTTCTTCTCCCGCCAGCTCAAGATGGACCAGCCGATGCTGCAGGTGCGCGTGCTGGCCAACCGCAAGTTCCTCGTGGCCACTATCATCGGCATGGTGGTGCAGGGCGCTCTCATGGCCGCCGGCATCCTCGTGCCCATCTACCTGCAGACCCTGCGCGGCTTCTCGGCCACCGTATCGGGCCTGGTACTGCTGCCCGGCGCCATCATCATGGCCCTCATGGGCCTGGTGGCCGGCCGCATGTTCGACAAGAAGGGCCCGCGCGCGCTGAGCCTCGTGGGCACCGGCGTGCTGACCCTCACCACCTTCTGCTTCGCCCTGCTAGGTGACTCCACGCCCATCGCCTGGATCACCATCCTCTACACGGTGCGTCTGTTCTCGCTGTCGCTGGTGAACATGCCCATCAACACCTGGGGCATGAACGCCCTGGACAACAGCCTCATGAACCACGGCACCTCGGTGAGCAACACGTTCCGCCAGGTGGCGGGCTCGCTGGGCACCGCCATCATCGTGAGCGTGTCCACCGCCGTGACCAACGCCTCCACCAACATGGACACCGTGCACGCCGGCATCCACGGCACCAACATGGCCTTCCTCGTGGCCGGCCTCATGTGCCTGGCGGCCTTCATCCTCACCGTCATCTTCGTGAAGGACAAGCCCGGCGAGGCCGCTGCCGCCGACCCCACGGGCGAGCGCCGCGACATCCTGGAGTCCATCATGCGCCGCGACGTGTACTCCCTGCCCGCAAACGCCACCGTGCTCGACGCCCTGCGCCTCTTCGTTGACAAGAAGATCTCTGCCGCACCGCTGGTGGACGCCAACGGCAAGGCCGTGGGCTTCGTGTCCGACGGCGACGTGATGCGCTTCCTGTCCAAGCGCACCGCCACCGTGGTGGACCCCATCGTCATGATGAGCCAGACCATCTCCAAGACCCGCGAGGGCGAGGGCTTCAACGAGATGCTCGACGCCCTGGTGAAGCTGCCCGCCACGGAGATCGGCAACAAGGGCATCATCGGCGTGGACATCCATGCCGACCTGCCCGAGGTGTGCCGTGTCCTGGGCGAGAACCACCTCAAGAAGGTGGCCGTGCTCGACGAGGGCGTGGTCGTGGGCGTCATCAACCGCTCCGACATCGTGCAGGTGGCCATGGCTCGCTACGTGGAGAGGGCCGAGTAAGGCCGGTGGCTCCCACGGGCAGGGTGTGACCCTCCTGTGCTCAAACAGTTTCCAAGAGAAGGGGCCCGCGAGGGCCCTTTCTCTTGGAAAAACTGCGCCAGGAGGGTCACACCCCGCCTTGCGCGCCGCACTCACGGAGTCGGCGCTAGGGGCGTTGGGAACTCGGAAGCGATAACGCGCATAACGCGCGAGTAGATGGCAAGGGTCTAACGGGCGCACGGTTGCGCCGCGATGCGGGCATTGGGCAAGCCGACGAGGCGAATACTGCTGCCATGCGCTGGCGTTTTGAGGCTGAATCCGAAACCAAGCGAGCTTGTCAGGGAGTTACATACTGCTCGCGTGGCACCGAGTTATGAGTGCTTACAGACAGGCATGCTTGCGAACGGAGCGCTTCATTTGTCCGCTGGCATCTCTATGCCGAGTTCCTTGGAGAGACGAACACGCTCCTGCGGATCAGCCGCTGCCTTGGCGGCATCGTCCGTGCGGCCCTGGGAGAGCAAAGCTGAGAACAGCTTGCCCATCCACTCCTCGGCTTCCCTGCGGCCCTTGTCCACGTTGTCTTGGTCGCGCCATTCTAGGAGCATGTACTCGCGCCTCCACTCGGTGCTGCCGATAACATCCCTTACACGATCGTCCATGCGCTCAGGCAAGTCACCTGATGCATCGCCGCCCGCGATGTAATCGAGCAGGTTGTTGAGCTCATCGGGCTGTGACCTATCGCCGGGCGACGTGACCGCAAGGAACACGGTGGTCGCGCCATCCTTCAAGGCAAGCCCCTCGTCCTCCCTGCACCTGCTTTCGAAGGAGTATACCCTGCGGCCTTGGCCGAAGGGGTCGAACAGGCAGAAGAAAATGGAGTATGCCTCTGGCAGCTCACGATAGAAAGCGCCTCGTTCCAGCTGCTCGGTGGCCATCTGAGCATGGTAGTACCGTGCGCGGCGCGCCAGACACGGGTCATTGGTAACCTGCATCTCCACGTCATAGACCGTGCCCGCGCCGTCACGCACATACACATCCAGCCGCACTGCCTTCGAGCCTGGGTCGGCGTCGATGACATGCTGGCGGTCGACATGCTCCACACGATCGATCTCAATCCCCAGGACCGTTTCCAGCACGTCCTTGCACAGCCCCTCGTCGAGCATGGCCTTGCAGAAGACGAAGTCGTTGGCAATCGTCAGATGCTCCCAATCCGTAGCCGTGCGTCTCTTGTACTCCATCGCTTTGCCCCTTCCACAGCAATTCTCACGAGGACCACTTGACCCTGCCAAAACCCTACTATGGGTGCCCTTGTTCATATTTGTGATTTCTATGGATTCAAAACGGTACGTCACACGGACATAACAGCCCAGCTAAATAGGCAAATTTGACTGATTTTCCAGGGTTTTGAGATGTATAAAACACTCAAGCATTCACTTTCAGCTTTTGCACTCACTATCCCGCGCAGGCCATGCCCAGCCCAATCTCCTACCGGACAGCCGTTGCGGACAGATACTCTCGGGCTCGGCTTTTCTGAATTCCTCGCTCAACCGCTCGCGAAGACAATGGTTGCTTTACCAGCGATTCTTTAGCAAGCAGCCTGTTCGTCCCATCTCTTGGGCCCTACACAAACCTCGCCATGTACGTGGGGATGCAGGTGACGGGGCCGTCTTTTTGCAGGTCGCGCGTGTAGACGAGATATTGGGCGCCGATGCGGGAAGAGTATTTGCGCCCAAAGTCGTCAAGGGACGCGTGGGTCTTGTACCGCGAGGATTTCACCTCGATGGGGCACACTTTCTTGCCGTCCGAAACGATGAAATCTATCTCGTAGTTGCGCTTTGCCCCCTCCTTTTCCCATGTGTGGTAGAAGAGGTTGCGGCCCGTCGCCACAAGCTCCTGAGCCACGATGTTCTCGTACACGGCGCCGAGGTTCACGGGCAGCTTGTCTGCCAGCAGTTTCTGATAGATGTCGTTGTCAGTGAACGCCGCGTCTTTAAAGGCAAGCGTCACAAACAGGCCCGTGTCAGCCAGATAGAGCTTGAACTTCTCGAGGTCGATGCTCGCGGACATGCCGACATTAGGGTCATCTGTGTGATGGGCGACCAGAACGGTCTTGGATTCGCGCAGCTCAGCGATTTCCTCGAGGATGTCTCCGGCCGTCCTGTTAGCCAAAACGCTCGACACCTGGTACCGAGAGGCTTTTTTGGCCAGCTGGGCCGGAATCGCGTCAAACAGACGCGACAACGCGCCGGAGGGGCTGATTTTATAGAAGTCTTCCTCATAAAGCCCGATGATGGTTCGCTTGACCTCGTCGACCTCCTGCAGGTTGTTGGTCTGCAGATAGGCTTCCACCGCCTGGGGCATACCCCCCACAAGCATGTACAGCCGAAAGTCGCGCATAAGCTTTCGATTCAGCTGCTCCCCGAGCGCCGTCTTGCAGGAAAATGCCTGCTCAAGCAGGGATACAGTCGCCTCATCACCGCGCGCCCAGCAAAACTCCTCAAAGTCCATGGGGCGCATCTGGAGCTTGCGCTCCTCACTGGGAATGAGAATCCCGGCAGTGTTTTTCCGAATCGAGATAAGCGAGCCGGTCTCGATATAGTCGTAACGCCCGTCTTTCACCAGGGGTTTGATAGCCTGACGCGCCCGGGGGCACAGCTGCACCTCATCGAAGATAATGACGGACTCCCGATTGAAGAGCCTGACTCCGTAGCGAAGCTGGAGCTGAAGGAAGATATAGTCCAGATCCGAAACGTCCTCGAACAGCTGCACCACATCGGGCGACGCCTCGGAAAAGTCGATAAGGATGTACGAGCGGTACTCGTTGCGGGCAAACTCCTCGACGACGGTCGACTTGCCGATACGGCGGGCGCCCTCAACGAGCAAGGCCGTCTTTCCCGCCTGGCTTTGCTTCCAAACAAGCAGGTCATCGTAGATCTTTCGCTTGAACATCACGCCGCTCCCGATTTCCGCACTTTTTTATTGGCGATATTACCCGATTTCCGCACTTTTCTAAAGGGTGATTTTGCCGATTTCCGCACTTTTTGAAACGGCGTTTTTGCCCATTTCCGCACTTTTTTGAGAAGCGTGCCTGGTAGATGACATGGTACGCGGAGCAAGAAAAAGGGCGCGTCCCCGCCTGGGAGACGCGCCCTTGTGCGCATGGTTTACGGCCCGCTCGCAAGCTCGCCCTACTCGGCTATGCTCGCCTCGAAGCCGGCGGACTTGACGGCGGCGATGCAGGCGTCCGCGGAGTAGCCGTGGCCCTCGACCACGGCGCTCTCCCCCTCAAGGCTCACGTCGGCCTTGGTGACGCCCTCCACGCCCTGGAGCGCCTCGGTCACGTGCGCCACGCACTTGGGGCAGTGCATGCCCTTCACGCAAAGCGTGACCGTCTCCTTCTTGCTGAACAGACCCATGGTGGTTCCCTTTCTCCTCGTGAGGTTGGTTGTATGCGTATCCTACGCCGCCTGCTTCTCCGCATCACGGCTCGCCGCGCGGCCTGCCTCGACCGACAGCCACTTGGGCTTCCAGGCGCGCAGGCGAAGCGCGTTAGACACCACGCAGATGGAGCTGCAGCTCATGGCGGCGGCGGCGAAGTCGGGCGTGAGCGTGACGCCTAGGGGCGTGAGCGCTCCGGCGGCGACGGGGATGCAAATCACATTGTAGAAGAGCGCCCAGAACAGGTTCTGCTTGATGTTGCGCAGCGTGGAGCGCGAGAGCTTGATGGCGCTCGCCACGTCGAGCAGGTCGGACCGCATGAGCACCATGTCGGCGCTCTCGATAGCCACGTCGGTGCCGGCCCCGATGGCGATGCCGATGTCGGCGCGGGCCAGCGCGGGGGCGTCGTTCACGCCGTCGCCCACCATGGCCACCTTGCCCTGGGCCTGCAGCCTGCGCACCTCGGCCTCCTTGCCCTGCGGCAGCACGCCGGCCACCACCTCGTCCACGCCCACCTGGGCCTGGATAGCGGCGGCGGTGCGCTCGTTGTCGCCGGTGAGCATGACCGTGCGGATGCCCATGGCGCGCAGCTCGGCGATGGCGGAGGCGCTCGTGGGCTTCACGGTGTCTGCCAGGGCAATGAGGCCCACGAGCTGCCCGCCCCAGGCAAAGAAGAGCGGCGTCTTGCCCTGGGCGGCAAGCTCGTCGGCGCGCCCGGCGAGCGTCCCCAGCGCGATGCCGGCGTTCTGCATCATGCGGGCGTTGCCGGCAAGGGCGTCCTGGCCCTCGGTCTGGCAAGCGAGGCCCTCGCCGGGCACCTGGCGCCAGTCCTTCACCGGCAGCTTGTCGGACGCATGGGCGGCCGCGTACTCCACCACCGCGCGGGCCAGGGGATGCTCGCTCTTCTCCTCGATGGAAAGCGCCAGCGTGAGCAGGTCGGCCTCGTCCATGTCCGGCGCCGCCACCACGTCAGTGACCTCGGGGGTGCCCTTCGTGATGGTGCCCGTCTTGTCGAGCACCACGCACGCCACGTCGTGGGCGTTCTCGAGCGTCTCGGCGCTCTTGATGAGGATGCCCTGCTTGGCGCCGCGGCCCGTGCCCACCATGATGGCCGTGGGCGTGGCCAGGCCAAGCGCGCACGGGCAGCTGATGACGAGCACCGAGATGCCGTGGACGACAGCCTTCGTCACGTCCATGCCCGAGGCCACAAGCCACACGACGAAGACGAGCACAGCCACCGAGATGACGGCGGGCACAAACACGCCCGAGATGCGGTCGGCGATGCGCTGGATGGGGGCCTTGCTGCTCGTGGCGTCGTCCACGAGCTTAATGATGTGGGCAAGCGAGGTGTCGTCGCCCACACGCGTGGCACGCATGCGCACAAAGCCCGAAACGGCCACCGTACCAGCGGAAAGCTCACCGCCGGCTGCCTTGTCCACCGGCACGCTCTCGCCCGTGAGGGCCGACTCGTCAAGCGAGGCCGCGCCCTGCACCACCACGCCGTCTACCGGCACGCCCATGCCCGTGCGCACGGCGAGGATGTCGCCCACCTGCACCTGCTCGACGGGCACTTCGCGCTCGACGTCGTCGTCGCCCACGAGCAGGGCCATCTTGGGCGCGAGGTTCATGAGCGCCTCGATGGCGCCCGTGGTGCGGCCCTTGGCGCGCGCCTCGAAGTACTTGCCCAGCGTGATGAGCGTGAGGATCATGCCGGCGCTCTCGAAGTACAGGTCCATCGCCGCCATGTGGGCGCCGTCCATGTCGCCGTGGCCCAGCGCGTAGCCGATGCGGTAGAGCGCCGCGATGGAGTAGAGCATCGAGGCGGCCGCGCCCAGGCCCACGAGCGTGTCCATGTTGGGCGACTTGTGCACGAGGCCCTTGAAGCCGTTGCGGAAGAACTTGAAGTTGACCGCGACCACGGGGATGACCAGAAGGAACTGCGTGAGGCCGAAGGTCATCATGTTCTCGTGGCCCAGGAAGATGCCCGGCAAGGGCCAGCCGTACATGTGGCCCATGTCCAGGTAGAAGAGCGGGATGGTGAAGATGAAGCTCACGATGAGGCGCACGCGCACCCGGTGCGCCTCGGCCTTGGCGATCTCCGCCGGAGAGGGACCCGCAGGCGCGGCCTGGGCGGCACCCGCCGAGCCGTGGGCCGCACGGGGAATCGCGCCGTAGCCCGCCTTGTCCACGGCCTGCGAGATGGCCGTGAGCACCGCCTCGTCGCCCGAGTAGGTGACCTCCATCGAGTTCTTGAGCAGGTTGACCGCTGCCTTCTCCACGCCGGGCACCGCGCTCGTCGCCTTCTCGACGCGCGCCGAGCATGCCGCGCAGGTCATGCCCGTGACGTCGAACACCTGAGTCGCCACTTACCTTCCTCCAAACCGGTGGATGAGGGCCATCGCCTCGTCCACCACCTCGTCGTGACCGGCGCGGATCTGCTCCACCACGCAGGTCTGCATATGGTTGCGCAGGATCATCTCGCTCACGCGGTGCACGGCGCTTTCCGCCGCCGCGAGCTGCGTGAGGACGTCGCCGCAGTAGCGGTTGTCGTCGAGCATGGCCTTCACGCCGTTGAGCTGGCCGATCGCCCGGTTGAGCCGGCGCTGCAGGTCGGCCTGGAACTCCTCCTCGCGCGGCGTGGCCTTGTGCTTGCCGCAGCAGCAGGGATGGTCGCTCCCCTGCGAGGTGGCCTCGGGGGCGTCCGAAAAGGTTGCCGCCGGGGCCCGCGCAGCTCCCACCGCTGTGCCCGCCAGGGCGTCCACCGAAGCCTGCGCGGTGCTCGCAACCGCACCCGCCTGATCAGCCTGCGCAGCTCCCGACGTCACGCTCGCCACCGCACCCGTCGGCGCCCCTGCGGCACCGAGTAGCCCATCGGGCCCAGCGTTACCATGACAGCATGCTCCCATTACGCGCCTCCTTCCGGCGTCGCCCATCGTTCAACCTTCATCAACGGATACCCCATGGGGGTTTCTGCGGCGGAAGGATACCCCCAACGGGTATGCATGTAAAGGTCTATTTGAGATGGCGCAACCGAAGGCCCGAAGGCCCGGATCTGGGCACCTTCGGCTGCCGACAAGCCCCAATCCCCACGCAAAGCGGGGGCAGCGCCGAAAACCCAGCGCCACCCCCGCTCTCATGTCCAAGTTATACGGTTGTGCGCGGCCACGCGGCCGCTGCCGCGCGCGTGCGTCTTGTCGCAATAGCGCCCTATATGGATGCTAGTGCAACGCCGTGCGATGTGTGCCGCGCGTGCGTCCTGACCCATACGGCCCTGCCCCAGCCCTCGCCTCCCACTCGCCCACAGGCGCTCCATGGGGATGTCTGTATAATGCGCCCTCGACAAATCGGACGCGCCGCAGGCCGGGGCGCAGAAAGCGGGGCAGGGATGACGAAAGACGAGTTGAAGGCCAAGGTGGCCGAGCTGGGGCAGGCCGACTACGTGGTGCGCGGCACGGCGGCGCAGGGACAGATCCGCGCCTTCGCCACCACCGCGCGTGGCATCGTGGAGTTCGCCCACGAGGCGCACCAGACCAGCCCGGTGGCCAGCGCCGCGCTGGGGCGCCTCCTATGCGCCGGCGCCATGATGGGCTCCATGCTCAAGGACCCCGGCGAGCTGCTGAGCCTCATCATCAAGGGCGACGGGCCTCTCGCCAGCCTCACCGTGACGGCCGACTCGCAGGGCCACGTGAAGGGCTTCGCGGGCAACCCCGACGTGTGGCTGCCGCTCAACGCCCAGGGCAAGCTCGACGTGGCGGCCGCGGTGGGCCAGGGCACGCTGAGCGTCATCCAGGACACCACCTGGGGCGAGCCCTACTGCAGCCAGCTCGACCTCTTCTCCGGCGAGATCGGCGACGACATCAGCGCCTACTACGTGCAGAGCGAGCAGATCCCCACCTCGGTGGGCGTGGGCGTGCTCGTGGACACCGACCTTTCCATCAAGCAAGCGGGCGGGTTCATCATCCAGGCCATGCCCGACTGCTCCGAGGAGGCGCTCTCCCAGCTGGAGGCCAACCTCGACGGCCTGCACTCTGTGACCAAGCTGCTCGACGAGGGCCTCTCCCCCGCCGACATCCTGGAGCAGGCGCTTTGCGGCCTGGATTTCGAGCCGCTCGAGGTGAGCGCATGCTCGTTTGCGTGCAACTGCAGCCACGAGCGCACCTCGCGCGTGCTCATCTCGCTGGGCGCCGAGGAGCTGCAGCGCCTCATCGACGAGGGCGAGCCCGCCGAGCTCCAGTGCAACTTCTGCGCGAAGAAGTACACGTTCTCCGTCGACGAGCTGCGCGGGTTGCTCGCAGAGATTTCCGCCCCCGACACGCCTGACCAGGCATAGCGCTATACTGGGCGCATCTGTCACGCACCACCCGCCGCAATCCTGGCAAGGGAGCCTATCTTGGAATTCTTCGGCGCAAACGACTCATACGGCACCGAGCGCGTGGCGCTCAACGCCGACCGCTACGTGGACACCGCCATCGCAAACGACGCGAACTTCCCCTTCGGCGTGAAGGGCATGCTGCCGGTGGTGACCTCTCGGCGCAAGAAGGGCGGCTTCAAGACGGTGTACGCCTTCCCCTTCGCCGAGGGTCAGCCCGACCAGGAAAACCCCCTTGCCCACGAGCTGTGCGAGGCCACCGAGTACATCAACATGCTCCTGAGCGAGGCGAGGGTGCTCTCGGGCTTCCAGTTCGGCGAGATAGGCGCGCTCTACATGGGCATCAGCGCGAAGGGCTACGGCTTCACCCGCGTGGAGCTCATCCCCAACGAGGAGGACGGCGTCCCCGCGCCCGCGCCCATCCACCTGCGCCTTGAGACCACCGACAAGCCCGGCGAGCCCGGCAGCCTGAACGCCGTGATCGAGTACGACCCCGACGGCTACGTGCACCACGTGCTCATGACCGAGTATGCCGAGGACGGGGAGGTCATCCGCGCGGTGGCCGACTTCAACTTCCGCAAGCGCGACATCTTCGTCTCGCGCGTCACGAGCACCCCGGCCG
>CAVJGP010000046.1:0-21729 GCA_963648855.1 Alistipes onderdonkii
ACCGCAAGCTGGGCGTGACCTCGAAGGCCGAGCTGCTGGCTCTCGTGAACGAGTGAGGGGCGGAAGGCGAGAGTCTCGGTCGCAGGCCAGACGCATACCTTCCCCAGTCGAAACCTCGTGCGATTGTACTGCATGTGTCATACGGCTCTCAGAGTCAACAGCCTCAGGCGCACGGTAGGCCAGCTTGCCCACGCTCATGTTCATTTTTGCCATCTACCTGCCCAAATGTCGCATATCACAGGTTATCGGTGAGGTGCTTTTGGCGGCTTTGCCCTATAGTCGCATGCAGTGCGGGCGCGGCAAAAGGGGGCTGCGCCCATACCTAAGGGGAAAGGAACGCATCATGGAACTCACCCGTCGCGACCTCGTCAAGTTCGGCGGCGCCTCGTGCCTCGTCGCCTCAAGCGCCGCCCTGGCCGCCCCGGCCTTGGCCGACGACGCCGCTGCCCACGCCGTGGGCGCCGACGCCGTCAACTTCACCCAGGAGACCGACATCCTCATCGTGGGCACGGGCCTTGCGGGCCTGGCCGCCGGCATGGAGCCGGCCCTGGCAGGCAAGCAGGTAACCTTCTGCGAGAAGAAGGGGTCCTTCGGCGGCGACAGCGCCTCCTCGTGCTGGTTCATGTTCGCCAACGGCTCCAAGCCCCAGCTCGACGCCGGCCTCACCACCACCATCGACCAGGCCTGGGAGGCCGTGGCCGAGAAGCAGACGGCGGGCTTCGACCAGTACGACTGGTATCCCGAGTGGGCCAAGAACAAGTACTACGCCAACACCAAGTTCGTTGACTGCGCCATCGAGAGCTTCGGCTGCGAGTTCCAGCAGCCCGCCTCCGACGAGGAGCTGCCGCGCCTGGCCGCCAGCGTCATCCTGCCGGCCGAGGGCATCGGCACGGGCTACACCTACGTGCTGTCGCCCCTGCAGGCCAAGCTCGAGGAGCTGGGCTGCGAGTTCAAGTACGAGATGCGCGCCTGCGCCCTCATCAAGGACGAGGCCGGCGCCGTGGTGGGCTGCCGCTTTGAGGACGCCGACGGCGCCCACGTGGACATCAAGGCCTCCTCGGTGGTGCTCGCCACGGGCGGCTTCGTGGACAACGGCGAGATGGTCAACGAGTACCTGCCCGACTGGGCCAACATGGGCGTGCTCGTACACGGCTCCATGGGCGAGGGCCACAAGATGGCCGCCGCGGCCGGCGCACAGGTGGCCAACATGGACTCCTCCTTCACCTACTGCAACCTGATGGGCGACATCCCCAACGCCACCACCTGGGGCTACTGGGCGCCGCTCGTGCTCGTGCTGCCCAACGGCAAGCGCTTCATCCAGGAGGGCCAGTCCCACGACGCCGCAGCCGCCGCCATGGAGGCGGGCTACCGCGAGTGGTGGGTCATCTTCGATGGGCAGGCGTTCGACGCGCGTTGCATCGCCAAGTCGGTGGAGAACAACATCAACATCCACGCCGACGCCTACCGCACGGCCGACACGCTTGAGGACCTGGCCAGCGCCATGGACGTGCCCGCCGACGTGCTGGCCGCCACCTTCGAGGAGTACGACGGCTACGTTGAGGCCGGCGAGGACGCGGCCTTCGGCAAGACGTCCTGGCTCAACTCCCTGCAGCCGCCCTACCACGCGCTCAAGCTCAACGCCATGCGCTACAAGACCTCCGGCGGCCTCATGGTGGGCCCCAACAACCAGGTGCTCGACGCCGACGGCCAGGAGATCGAGGGCCTGTACGCCTGCGGCGCTCTGACGACGCTCTCCTACGCCAGCTGCTCCACCGTGGCCGCCACCGGCTACTACGTGGGCGAGACGCTCGCGGCGAAGTAGCAGGCGAGAGGGGCGCATTCGGCGCTCACGCACCCCAGGACCCGCAATCACACCCCGCACGGCCCGTCGCCCGATTCCCCGGGCGGCGGGCCGCTTCGTGCCGGGTGGCATACGCCCGTCCCTCAACGTCATATACTATGGCCCGACCGTGCCTCGACGCGCCCCTTGGCGAGACCGCCGGCGCGCAGGCCACGACGAGGTGCGCGAGTGCGGCAGGCAAGGCCAACGCCCACCGCGCGTTCGCATATGACAAGGAGGAACGTATGCAACCCATGACCCGCAGAAACGCTATCGGCGCAGCAGGAAAGGCGGCCCTCGCCGCAGGACTGGCGGCGGCGGTGCCGGCGTTCGCCCAGCCCGGCATCGACCACAGCGCGGCCGGCATCCCCGACACCTGGGACTATGAGGCCGACGTCGTGGTGGTGGGCTACGGCGGGGCGGGCGCCGTCACGGCGCTCACCGCAGCCGACGACGGCGCCGACGTCATCATCCTGGAGAAATACCCCGCCGACGACGAAAACACCGTGAACCACACCCCCTCGGCGCGCTTCTCGGGCGGCTTCTGCGTGTGCGTGGACGACGCCGAGCAGGGCTCGCAGATTCTCGAGGCGCTCTCCGCTGGCACCACCCCCAAGGACGTCTGCGACGCGTGGGGCCAGGGCGCCCTCAACGTCATCGACTGGTGGCGCAGCATCGGGGCGGACTTCCCCGACCCGGCCTTCGACGTGGGCGAGTACCCCGACCTGCCCGGCGGCCACTGCATCGGCATCGCGCGCGAGACCGGCTCGGGCATGCACATGTTCCAGGTGCTCAAGCAAAACGTCGAGGAGCGCCTGGCCGACAAGGTCCGCGTGCTGTGGGAGACGGCCGGCACGCGCCTCATCCAAAACCGCGAGACCCAGGAGGTCGTGGGCTGCGTGGGCCTCACCGCCGACGGCCAGGAGGTCAACGTCAAGGCGCGCAAGGCCGTGGTCATCTGCACGGGCGGCTTCGAGTGGGACGAGGACATGAAGCGCAACTTCCTGCGCGGCTATCCCAGCTGGTTCTACGCCAACCCCAACAACAACGGCGACGGCATCCGCATGGGCCAGGCCGTGGGCGGCGCGCTCTGGCACATGAACGCCATCTCGGCCCGCGCCATCCCCTACCACCCCGACTGGCCCAAGGGCACCCAGATCAGCCTCAACGAGCCCTACATCTTCGTGAACAAATACGGCCGCCGCTGGTTCTACGAGACGCCGTGGCCCCCGCACAACGCCTGGGTTGAGTTCGTGCACTTCTCCAGCGACACGGCCGAGTACCAGGCAGACCCGGCGTGGATCGTCTACGACGCCACCTCGGCAAAGCCCCTGCTCAAGCCGCATGAGAAGGGTTACCTCACCGACCCTGAGACAGACATGCAGTACTGGGGGCCCGAGGGGCTCGACGACGAGGAGACGGCCGTGGAGCGCGGGTGGCTGCTGCGCGCCGACACCCCCGAAGAGCTTGCGGCCCTCATCGCTGCCGACGAGGAGAACTCCGGGCGCATGACGGGCGAGACCCTCGCCCAGACCATCGAACGCTACAACGGGTTCTGCGAGCAGGGCGTCGACGAGGACTTCGGGCGCAAGGCGGCCGACCTCGTGGCCCTGGCGACGCCGCCCTACTACGCGGTGAAGGTGTATCCCGGAGGCCCCAACACCCAGGGCGGCCTGAAGAAGGACGCGACGGGCCACGTGCTCGACGCCTTCGACCAGCCCATCTCCCGCCTGTACTGCTGCGGCGAGAACGGCTCGGTCTACGGCTTCCTCTACCCCGCAAGCGGCGGCAACATCTGCGAGTTCGCCGTGTTCGGCCAGATCTGCGGCCACAACGCCGCCGCCGAGCAGGCGTGGGAGTAGCGCGGGGGGCGATAGGGGCGACGCACGGGCCAAGAGGCAACGGGTCCGCCGCCGCCCCCGTCAGCAGCGTGACGCCGGGCGATTCGTCCAGATAATCTGAGGCAGCAGACCGGCAACGCACGCCCAAATGGCGAGATAAAACCAACAGGGGGCGGGAGGGGGCGCCGCGCCGACGGGCAGGCGTAATCGCCCGGACAACGGTTATCCTCTCCCGCCGACCCCCTCGTCCGGCGGTACCACCTCACGCAGCCGCCCGCTCCCCTCGCCCCACAGGGCCGCCTCTCTCACGCGCGGCCGCCCACCCCCATCGTCCGCAGGACCGCCTCGCACGCCAGCCCGTCCTCATCGTCCGGCGATGTCGCCTCGCACGGCTGCCCGCCCCCTCGCCCGCGGTCGCCTCGCACGGCCACCCGCGCCCCCGTCGCCCCACTGTGTCCGCGCGGTAAAAACTCGCCATTTACCCTATTGTCCTATCATGTTGATGGGTTTATCATGCCGGCCATCTGCATGGGGGCCGGAAGGCCCGGGACAACCAGAGGGGAACAGGCACATGGACATCACGCGCAGGACGTTCGTGGGGGCGGCGACACTGGCGGCGGCCGGGCTTGCGGGGCTGGGCTTCGAGTGCGCAGACGCTCAGGCCGAGACGGTCGGCAACACGCTGAGCATCGTCATCGCAGGCGACCCGGGCGACATGGTGAACGTCGTCACCACCACCGACCGCTGGGGCTCCATGGTGGTGAAGGCCCTCTACTCCCCCCTGTGGATGTACTACGAGGACGGCGTGAAGTACTACCTCGCCGACTCCTACGAGACGAGCGACGACGGCCTCACCGTGACCGCGCACCTCAAGGAGGGCGTCACCTGGTCGGACGGGGAGCCCCTGAGCGCCTCCGACGTGGCCTTCTCCTTCAACGCCATCGCCAACGACCCCTCCGCATCCATGTACGCCAACCTCAACTACGGCGAGCAGGGCGTGGTCGTGGCCAGCGCGACCGACGACCTCACGGCGGAGTTCGCCTTCCCCTTCCTCAAGGCCAACGCGGTGGAGATGCTGGCCGGCGTCTTCGTGATGCCCGAGCACCTCTACGCCGACGTGACCGACTTCGGCTCCAGCGAGCTCAACCGCACCCCCGTGGGCACGGGCCCCTACACGCTGCGGGAGTACCAGGCGGGCTCGTACTTCCGCCTGGAGGCCCGCACGGACTACTTCCTGGGCGCGCCCCAGGTGGAGACGCTCGTCTACCGCATCGTGACCAACGAGAACACCGCGCTGCAGGCCATCCAGACCGGCGACGTGGACGCATGGGTGGCCACGCCCGCCGAGGTGGAGCAGATGGACTTGGACGGCTCGGGGCTTGAGCTGCACGCCTTCGACGAGGGGCGCGTGGCCTACATGATGGTGAACGCCCTGCGCGTGCCCGATGTGCGCGTGCGCCAGGCCTTCCTCTACGCGCTCGACAAGCCCCAGATAGCCCTGGCCTCCATGCTGAGCGAGGAGTACTACCGCGACGCCTGGACCTTCCTGCCGCCCACGAACCCCTGGGCAACCGAGGACGTGGAGCACTATGAGCGCGACCTCGACCGCGCCCGCGAGCTGCTGAGCGAGGCAGGCCAGGAGTCGCCCTCCTTCACCATCGCCTACGCCGCCGACGACTCCCTGCAGCAGACGGCCGCCGTGCTCATGCAGGAGCAGGCCGCCGAGGCGGGCATCACGGTTGAGCTGGTGGGCGTGGAGCAGAACGCCCTGTGGCAGGCCATCATGGACCCCGAGAACAACCCCTACGACATGTATTACACGGGCTACATCCGCGGCATCGACCCCGACACCTTCTCCGACCTGTTCGTGTCGCTGTCGCGCTCTACCAGGAACTTCATGTACTACGAGTCGCCCGAGCTCGACGCGCTCTTCGACGAGGGCCGCGCCGAGACCGACGAGGCCAAGCGGCGCGAGATCTACGACGAGGCGCAGCGCACGGTGCAGGACCTCGCCTGCTTCTACCCGCTCTACTCCAACCGCCGCCTGCTCGTGACAAGCTCCTCGGTGCTCAACGTCGACGAGGCAGACCTGGTGCCCGTCTACACCTTCGACGACCTCTCGAAGCTCGCCAAGGCATAGGCGCACAGGCCCGAGCATGGCAAACGTGGTGCTGAAATCGGTGCAATGGCGCTCATCTCGAGGTTGGGGTTGAACCGCAACAATTGCCGTGGCATATTCACCAATGTCATGAGGTTGAGCGGCCCGTTCAGCCGGACCGGGGCGACGAGAGGAAGGCGCACGCACCATGGATACCGCAGGACTGTTCGAGCGCATCGAGATCGGCGACATCGAGGGGCTGCGCGTGGGCAACGCGCAGGACGACGACGCCAAGACCGGTGTGACCGTGCTTCTGTTCGAGAAGGGCGCCCGCGTGGGCGTGGACATCAGCGGCGGCGGCCCGGCGGCCCGTGAGACGCACCTGGCCGACCCCACCACGGCCGACAACCCCGTGAACGCCATCGTGCTGGGCGGCGGCTCGGCCTATGGCCTGGCGGCGTCCGACGGCGTGATGCGCTACCTGGAGGAGCACGGCATCGGCTACGACACGGGGTATGCGCTGGTGCCGCTCGTGTGCGGCTCGTGCCTGTACGACCTGGCCTGGGGCCGCGCCGACGTGCGCCCCGACGCCCAGATGGGCTACGACGCCTGCGCCGACGCCAAGGAGAACAACCATCCCACAAGCGGCAGCGTGGGCGCGGGCTGCGGCGCCACGGTGGGCAAGGTCTGCGGCATGGAGCGCTGCACCAAGTCGGGCCTGGGCATCTGCGCGGCGCAGGTGGGCGACCTCAAGATGGCGGCCATCGTGGCGGTGAACGCCCTGGGCGACGTGTACGACCCGGCCAGCGGCGCGCAGGTGGCCGGCCTTCGCAGCGAGGACGGCACGGCCCTGGTGGACAGCCGCGCCGAGTTCTACAAGATAGCCAAGCCCACCGACATGTTCACGGGCACCAACACCACCATCGGCGCCATCGTGACGAACGGCTCCTTCACCAAGGCCGAGATGAGCAAGATTGCCTCCATGGCGCGCAACGCCTACGCACGCTGCATCTGCCCCGTGGGCACCCTGGCCGACGGCGACACCATCTGGGCCGCGAGCGTGGGCGAGGTAGCCGCCGACGTCAGCGTGGCCGGCACCCTGGCCGCCGACGTGATGCAAGAGGCGATCCTCGACGCCGTGACCTCCGCCGGCGAGGGGGCGTAAGGGACAAAGAGAGACTCGTCGGGCGGCGTGCGCGTGCGACAAGCGTCGAGCAGCGCACGCCGCCTGGCGAGTAACGAGCTCTGCGCTTATGCGGCGAAGCCCGCGTTGACGCGCGTGCCGCGGCGGTGCCACGCTATACTCGCCTGAAACGCAAGGTAGAGCATGGCAACGGCCGACTGGGGGCGAGCATGGCACGGACGATATCCATCGGGGCCCAGGGCTTCGCCGACATTCGCGAGCGCAACGCCTTCTACGTCGACAAGACGTCGTTCATTTCCCAGTGGTGGAGGTCGTCGGACCCCGTGACCCTCATCTGTCGGCCCCGTCGCTTCGGCAAGACGCTCAATATGAGCATGTTGGAGTGCTTCTTCTCCTCGGCGTATGCCAAGCGGGCCGACCTGTTCGAGGGGCTCGCCGTCTGGGACGACGTCGAGCTGAGGGCCGAGCAGGGCGCATGGCCCGTCATCGCCCTCTCGCTGGCCGGCGCGAAAGGCGCGACCCTCGACGACATATCGCTCAGGATTCGCGAGCGCATCGCCCAGTCATGGCGCAGCCACGCCGGGACGCTCGCCGGCGTGGCGCTGCCATCCAGCGAGGCCGACCTCCTCTCGGGGCGCATCACGGCAGTGTCGGCCGAGGACGCCCCGTCGTCCCTGCTGCGCCTCTGCGAGCACCTGCACCGCACGACGGGCAGGCGCGCCATCGTCCTGCTCGACGAATACGACACCCCCATGCAGGAGGCCTGGATGGGCGGCTTCTGGGACGGCCTCGCCGAGTTCGTCCGCAGCCTCTTCAACAACACGTTCAAAACAAACCCCTTCCTCGAGCGGGCCGTCCTAACCGGCGTCACGCGCGTCAGCCGCGAGTCCATCTTCTCCGACCTCAACAACCTCGCCGTCGTCACCACGACCACGGAGCAGTACGAGGACTGTTTCGGGTTCACCGAGCCGGAGACGTTTGCCGCCATGGACGAGATGGGCCTGATGGGGCGCGACCAGGTCAAGGAGTGGTACGACGGCTTCTCGTTTGGGCGCGCGACCGACATCTACAACCCCTGGTCGATCACCAACTACCTCAAGTACGGCAAGGCCGAGCCGTACTGGGCCAACACGAGCAGCAACGCGCTGGCGAGCAGGCTCGTGCGCGAAGGGGACTCGCAGATCAAGGAGGACTTCGAGCACCTCCTGCAGGGCGGCTCGATTCGCAAGAGCCTCGACGAGCAGGTGGCCTTCGGGGAGCTGGGCGTCAAGCCGGGTGCCGTGTGGGCGCTGCTCCTGGCAAACGGGTACCTCAAGGTCGTCTCGCGCCAAGCGGGCGAGCAGGGCGCCGTGTACGAGCTCGCGCTCACCAACCGCGAGGTAGCGCTCAGCTTCGACGCGATGGTGCGCGGCTGGTTCGAGCAGGGAGCCTCGTACTACAACGGCTTCGTCCAGGCACTGCTCGCCGGCGACCTCGACGCCATGAACGGCTACATGAACGACGTCGCGCTCGACACGTTCAGCCTGTTCGACTCCGGCACGCGGCCCGCCGAACGCGAACCCGAGCGCTTCTACCACGGCTTCGTGCTCGGCCTGCTCGTGGAGCTGCGCGGACGCTACCTCGTCACGTCCAACCGAGAGAGCGGCTACGGGCGCTACGACGTCATGCTCGAGCCCCTCGACCCCAGCCGCGACGATGCCATCATCCTCGAGTTCAAGGTGTTCGACCCCCGCCGGGAGGCAAGCCTGGAAGACACCGTCAAGGCGGCTCGGGCGCAGATTGCCGAGAGGCGCTACGCGGCGTCGCTCGAGGCACGAGGCATCGCGCCGGAGCGCATCCGTGCCTACGGCTTCGCCTTCAAGGGCAAGCAGGTGTTAATCGGGTAGGGCGAGGTTGCTCGCGGCGCGATGCGATAAGGCACGGCGACCTCCCACACAAATCAAGGTGCTGCAAGAACAAGGGCAGCGCCGATGCCTGGCCCATCGACCGTGCGCTTCCCTGACTGGAGCTTCGCGCGAATCTTGCAAAGTAGAACTGCAAGATTCGCGATATCTTGCAGTGCAGGACTGCAAGATTTAAACTTTCTTGCAAAGTAGGACCGCAAGATTTGGAGAGCCAATGCCATTCAACGCGCTGGTGCAGGAAAAGATCCTCGACTTTGAGCAGCAGGGCATCCCCGAGGTCTTCGCGCGGGACCTGCGTCTCTCCCCCATCCAGAAGCCCGGGCGGGGGAACCTCGCGCAAGTCGTCGTCGGCACGCGCCGCTGCGGGAAGACCTATCGCCTCTACCAGGAGATGCGCGACATCGTCGCCGCCGGGTATGACGCGTCGTCCATTCTCTACTTCAACTTCGAGGACGAGCGCCTCAAGCCGTACACGGCGGGGCTCCTCGCCGATGTGGTGGACACGTTTTTCGCGATGCGGCCCCAGGCGAAGAGGGACGGCTGCTTCCTCTTCTTTGACGAGATCCAGGAGGTGCCGGACTGGGGGCTCTTCCTGCGGCGGCTCATCGATTCCACCGACGCGACCATATACGTGACGGGCTCGTCCTCAAAGATGCTCTCCCACGAGCTGAAGTCCGAGTTCCGCGGCAGGTCGCTGCCCCGCGAGCTGTTCCCCATGGGCCTGTCGGAGTACGTCCGCTACACGACGGGGGCCGCAGTGCGCCCAGAAGCGGGTTTTTCATCCTCTGACCAGGCCGTATTGAGAAACGCCCTGCAGAGCTACCTGCTGCGCGGCGGCTTCATCGCACCGCTCGCACTGCCCGCTCAAGACGCCATGCTCCTGCTGCAGGAATACGCTTACCGCACGGTCGCCCTCGACATCATAGAGCGGTACAACCTGCGCAACCCGCAGGTCGCGGTGCGCTTCCTCGCGCGGGCCCTGGCATCTTCGGGCCGCGAGCTCTCGGTCAACAAGGTCGCCAACGAGTTCAAGAGCGCGGGCGTCTCGACGTCGCGGGAGACCCTCGGCAACCTCCTGGATTACTACGAGCAGTCCTACCTGGTCTTTTCCCTACAGGATCTGAGCAGGTCGCTGTCCGACAACGCGCGCTCAAGCTCGAAGGTGTACGCGGCCGACCCCGGCATGTTCGCCGCCTTCATGCGGGCGAGCGCCCAGGACAGCGGCCAGCGCCTCGAGACGGCCGTCTTCGACAAGCTCAGGAGGACGACCGTCTCCGCGCGCGAGGGCTCCCTTGCCCGCCTGACATTCGAGCACGAGGGCAGGTCCCACGAGGTCGACTTCGTCTGCGGAGACGCGCTCGTGGGCGACGTCTACCGGCTCGTCCAGGTCAGCGTCTCCCTCGACGACCCCAAGACCCGCGCCCGCGAGCTCGCGGCCCTCGAGGCGGGCATGGAAAAGTACGGCATCGCAGAGTCGACCGTCGTCACCATGGACGCCGAGGAGACCGTCGAAGTGCCCTCGGGAGTCATCAACGTCGTGCCCGCATGGAAGTGGCTGTTGGGATAGGCAGGGGCGGCTCACATCTCGCGCAGGTCTATCCCGTGTTCCTCGGCCCAGGCCAGGCAGAACCTCTCCAGCTCGGGAAAATCGCACTGACAGCCTTAGAGATAGAGCTCAGTCGCAGGCCCCCAATGCCGTCGGGAGTGTCAGTGCGCCCCCGCGCTAGGTCGCCCTTCCCTCCAGGTAGCACGCGTCCGCGCTGATGTCCACCTTGTTGCTCCAGACGAGGGCGCTGTCGACCTCAGGGTCGAGGTCCCAGGCGATGTCGTTGTTCTCGTCGAACTTCAACGGAACCGGCGGGGCCACCCCACCAGGGCGGACCCGCCGGCTGTCAGTCTTGCTTGCTTACGCCCAGCTCTCCAGGGCAGCCACGTTCTGGCCGCACTTCATGCCGCTCGTGAAGCACTCGCAGATGTTTCCGCCGCCGGAGTAGTAGTGGTAGAAGATGGAGCCGAACTCGCCGGCCTCGTAGAGGCGCGGGATGGGGTTGCCGTTCCAGTCGTTCACCTGATAGTCGACGGAACGGTCGCCGCCGCCGTTGGTGTTGAGGTAGCAGATGCCGCACTGGATGGCGTAGAACGGCGCGTCGGTCACGCCCATCTTGCCCTCGTCGTCCTCGTCGGTCGTGCTCGTGCGGCCGAACTCGGGATCCTCCAGGTTGGCGCCGTTCTCGTTGAAGGCGTTCATCTCGTCGATGAAGGCCGTGAGGTCGTCGCCCTCGAAGCCCATCTGCGCGCCCAGGTCCTCCAGGGTGTCGGCCTTCAGGACCAGGCCCTCCTCAAGCTCGGGGGTGCAGTCGTCGCTCCACTGGTAGGTGCCGCGCACGGCCGCCCAGCCCTCGTTGCGGATGGTGTTGGACCAGGCGAAGATGGTGCCCTTGGTGCGGCGCGTCTCGTCGAAGACCATCCACCAGGGGTAGTTGGTCACCTCGAGGGTGGGAGACTCCTGGTTGAAGCAGGGGTAGGGGTAGCGCTTGTCGTGGGCAGGCCAGCGGCTGTTCTCGGCGATGAAGCGCTTGCCGTGCTTGTTGATGTACACCATGTGGGCGTTGTCGCCACCGTTGTGCGTGGGGATGGCCTGGTGGTACTTGCGCGAGAGCTCCAGGTGGCAGGTGGAGCCGTACTCGGTGGCGGCCATGTGGCGCAGCTTGGCGCCGATCTCGTTGAGCATGACGATGCCGTCGCCGGTGTTGTAGGGGCTGCCGATGTGGAACTGCTCGAAGGTGGGCAGCACGAAGTCCTTGATCATCTCGTAGTTGTTCTCAAAGCCGCCGCAGGCCATGACGACGCCCTTGGCCGCCTTGACGCAGATCTCCTTGTCGCCCTGCTGGACGCGCACGCCGAAGACCTCCTTGGTGGCGGGGTCGAAGATGAGGTGCGTCACGGGCGACTCAAAGTTGACAGTGATCTTGTCGGCGTACTGCTCGCGCACCACCTTGTCCATGGCCAGCCACATGGCGTTGCCCAGGCCCATGTTCTTGTCGGTGCCGGGGCCGGTCAGCGGGATGGAGATGCTCATGGTGCCGGCGTCGGGGTACTCGGTGCCGTTGAACTTCTTGACGGCGTCCTTGCCCTCGTAGGTAGTGATCTCGGCGTCGGGGAAGATGTTGTCCACAATCCACTGGGGCATCTTCTCGGTGGCGTCGGCCACGGCCTGGCACTCCTCGTCGGACACGCCGCCGTCGGCCAGGGCCTTCCAATACTCGAAGGCGCCCTGACCCGAGACGAGGTTGAAGTAGCCGCAGCACACGGCGCTGTTGCCGCCGGCCTCCTCCTCGGGAGCCTTCTCGAACACCTGGACCTGGGAGCCCTCGACGGCAGCCGAGATGGCCGAGGCGATGGCGGAGTAGCCGTAGCCCATGACGACGACGTCGGTCTCAATGTCCCAGCTCTCAGGCAGGCCGTTGGGGTCGGCGGAACCCTCGGCGAGAGCCTGGGTGGCCACGCCCGTCATGGCGGAGACGACCGCCGCGCTGCCCGCTGCAAGCGCCGCGCCCTTCAGGAAGTCCCTGCGGGTCTGTGAAGCTGCGTTCGTGCTCATGCAAATCCCCTTTCGTTCTTTCGTCTGCGGAAGTGCTCCGCGTGTCGAATCCCATCATTGCCCGAAGTGCCGCCACGGGGAAACCACGAAAGGTGCCTATCTGAAATACGGCTTTTACCTGCGATGTTGTTGAATAGGCACGATTCGTGCCTATTTGTGGGGCCCGTGCGCGGACGCATTTTCGCGCTGGTGTACACTCTGCGTGTCTGTAAAGCGGGCGCGGGGCGTGCAAGGGGGCCGCCGCGCCAAGGCGGCGGGGGCATGTGTGACAAGCAAGGACGAACCTACAAGGCAGGCGGAAATGCCCCTGCCCCTCTCGAAGCTGTGGCCCTTCCTGGGGCTGTGGACGATGCATGTCTGGATCTACTGGGCCAACACCGCCAGCGTGTGGACCATGTCGAGCGACCTGCCCTGGTGGAGCCTGCTCTACGGGGTCATGACGCTGGCGATGCTCGGCGCGGCCATGGTGCACTGGAACGCCGACCCCGCCCACGAGGGCGGACGGGCCGACACCGCGATGACCGTCCTCATGTGCGCCGTCACCGTCTCGGCCCAGGTGAGGGCCTGGGTGGGTTCGGGCGACGAGGGCGTGGGACAAGCCTGGGGCTGGGCCAACGTGGCGCTCGCGGGCCTCACCATGGCGTGGGGCTACCTGCGCTGGGCAGCCGTGTACGCGCGTCTGCCCATCAGGGGCGCCGTGGGGTGCCTCTTCGCCTCCTACCTGCTGGGGTCGTCGCTCAAAATCATCTTCGACGCCGCGCCCGACGCCCTGGGCTCGGCCATGGCGCTCGCCCTGCCCATCGTCTCGCTTGTGTGCACGAGGCGCGCGCAGGCCTGCGGCTGGCCCGAGCAAGACGCGCGGCCGGCCGAAATCCTCTACCGCAAGGGCTCGCTTTCCGTGCTCACGCGCCTGGCCGTGTGCGTCGGGGTCTTCTGCGTCGTGCGCGTCATGATATCCACCCTTATGGCGCGCTCGGGCAACTACCTCCTCACCCGCACGGCATCGCACCTGGTAGAGATCGCGTTTGCGGCATGCGCCCTGGCACTCGTGTTCCGCAAGGGGCGCACGCTCGACTTCCCGCAGCTCTGGAGGTTCGTCTTCCTCTTCCTCGGCGCCACCATCGTCATGGGCTGCGCCGGCCAGGAGACAGGCGTGAGCCTGGGCATCGGCCCGCATCTCTTCTCCGACGTGGGGACGAGCCTCATCGTGATGCTGCTGTGGCTGCTCCTGGCCGACATCGCCCACCACAGCGACCTGCACCCCTACGTGGTGTTCGGCGCGGGATGGAGCCTCTACGTGGGGGCCAACTGCGCGGGGCCCCTTGTGGCGCACGCCCTGGGCCTCACCGAGATGACCTCGTTCACGGGGCTCGTGCTGACGTTTGCCCTGGGCATCTCGCTGGCCTTCTGCCTGGAGACGCGCGACCCCGACGTCCAGCGCATCTTCGCCGACCTGCGCACCAAGGTGGACCCCGAAGAGTTCGCGAGCATTGACGAACGCTGCGAGGGGCTGGCGCACCAGTACGGCCTCACCGGCCGCGAGGTGGACGTGCTCAAGCTCCTGGCCAAGGGGCGCAGCAAGAACTACATCGCCGAGACGCTCTACATCTCCGAGAACACCGTGCGCGGCCACTCCCGCCGCCTCTACGCCAAGCTCGGCGTCCACACCCGCGACGAGCTGCAGGCCCTGCTGGGGTGCGACTGAGGAGGGCGCGGGGACGGCATGACGGGCAGCTGGGGCACTGTCTGGCAGGCGGGGTTTGGGTGTAAGGCGACGAGGTATGACAGATAGGGTTTAAACGTAACTCGATGCGGCAAATAAGGGCGGTTTCTTCGTCTCAATCTGCAACCTGGAATGATGGATAAAAACACCAGTTCAAGCAGCAAATCCATGCTCTTCCAACCGCATTCTGTCGGCGGATTTTCCAGTGATTTGTCGGCGGATTTTCCAGTGATTTGTCGGCGGATTTTCCAGTTTTGCCCTTAGGGCGCACGTCCGCCTCTATACTTTTGCGGCAAGAGGCACCTTGATTTCTCATGCTCGGGAGCATGCCATGGAAAAGCACGCATACATAGAACGCATCAGCGACCAGCTTGTGGAGGAAGCGCTCGACACGTTCGGGGCCGTGGTCATAGAAGGCCCCAAATGGTGCGGCAAGACCACGTCGGCATCGCGCCTCGCGGCGTCATCTCTCAAGATTCTCGACCCCGCCGGCCAGTTCCAAAACCGGCGACTTGCCCAAGCCGACCCGGCCGGGGCCCTCATAGGAACACGCCCCCGTCTGGTAGACGAGTGGCAAGAGGTTCCCATGCTCTGGGACGCCGTACGCTACGCCTGCGACGAGGCCGGCGGCGAACCCGGACAGTTCATCCTCACCGGCTCGTCGGTGCCGCAGCCTCACGGTGGCGCAGCCGACAGGACACCCGTCCACAGCGGTGCGGGGCGCATCCGCAAAGGCTGGGCAGCGAAGTGGGTTGGGGCACTGCCGCTCGGGGCGTTACACGGCCTCGCCCTCCACGGCGACCCTTACCGACTACGCCGATATCATCTGCCGAGGCGGCTGGCCGTCTGCCGTCGGCATGACCACGAAGCAGGCGATGCTCACCGCATCCGGCTACATCGAGGCCGTCGCGGCATCGGACATGTCGCGCGTGGACGGGGTACGGCGCGACTCAATCAAAGTCACGCGCGTTATATCCTCACTTGCCCGCAACGAGTCGACGCTGGCGACAAACAAGGCCTTGCTCGCCGACTTGGGAAACGACGGCGTGGCCGACTCGACCCTGCGCGACTACCTCGACGCCCTCAAGCGCATCTTCTTCATCGAGGACATTCCCGCCTGGAGCCCGGCGCTGCGCTCTCCCGTGAAGATTCGCGCGGCCGCAAAGCGCCATCTTGCCGACCCCTCCCTTGCCGCCGCTGCGCTCGGCGCGACGCCAAAATCCCTGCTTGCAGACCTTAAGACAATGGGGTTCCTCTTCGAGTCGCTCGTCTTGCACGACCTGCTCGTCTACGCCCGCGCATTCGGCGCGTCGGTCAGGCACTACCACGACGACGTCGACCTCGAGGTCGATGCCATCGTGGCGGCACCCGAGGGCGCATGGGGCGCGTTCGAGGTGAAGCTCGGCGCCAACCAGGAGGACGAGGCCGCGTCGGCCCTTTGCGCGCTCGAGCGCAAGATGGTCACGCGCGGCGAGCAACCGCCGGCCGTGAAGGCGGTCGTCGTGGGCGTGGGCGGCATCGCCTACACGCGCCCCGACGGCGTGCAGGTCGTCCCCCTCGACCGGCTTGGGGCATAAGCGCATTGCCGCGGCGCATCTGAATCACCTTCCGCACCCCCGGCCACATCTGCCAGGAGCTCGGCATATCCGACGGCACCGCCCGCGCTCATGCCTTCCATGTGTACCAGAAGCTCGGCGTGCACAAGAAGGACGACCTGCTGAAGCTCGTACAGGAGGTCGAGGCGGAGCTGGACGAGGAATAGGGCGCACGGCTCACCTTCTCGCAGCTCGAAAACGCCCCCGTCACCGCTACAATACCCTGCGGGAGCAAGGGGCGAGGGGACACGATGCAAGGCAGCGAGAACGGCCGGGAGGCCGCGGCGCCCGGGTGGGCAGGCTTGGCACTGCTGGGGATGGGATACGGGCTGTACCTGTCGTATTTCCCCATAGGGCCTCTGGGGACGGTCTTTTTGACCCAGCTTGCAGGCGACTGGGCGAGCATCCTGCTGGCCCGCGTGCTCTTCGAGTTCGCGACCGTAGGCGTCATCCTGGCTTGGAGGCGCGCCGGCGCCACGCGCATCGGCGGACACACGGCGGCGGTTCGCGTCTCGTTCGCCCTGGCAATCGCAGCCGTAGCCCTGGTGGAATTCCTTGCGCCAATTGCCCAAAGCATCCCCACGTGGACGCCGTGGGTCCTCTGGCTTGTCCTGGGCGTCCTCACCTCCACCCCCAAGCTGTTCTGGTATGAGTCGCTTCTCGACCTGTACAGCGCACAGGGCCGCTCGCGTTTTTTGGTCTGCCTGGCCTTGTGCTTCCTCATCCCAGGCGTGGTGACGCCCCTGTCGCCCCTCATGTCCGACACCGCGCAGGCGGCGGCCACGATCGCGGTGGCCCTGGCTCTCTCCTGGACGTGCTGCGAGCTGCAGCGCATGGCGCCGTGCGACGGAGGCGTTGCCGCCCCGCACCCCAAGCTGTCCCCGACCTACCGCTCGTCCAACTACATGAAGCTCGTGACGGCGAGCTTCGGCGCCTCCTGGGCGTTTTCGTACACCGTGGCCGTGGGGAGCGGCTTCGGGGCATCGTCCATGACCTCCCCCAGCTCCGGCGTCATGTTGGCGGGCATCGTCGTGTGCTCGGCGCTCATGCTCGTGTTCGCGCGAAGCGCTAGGGCCAAAGACCTGCGGTTCAACGAGATGCTGCGCTGGACCATCGTCGCCGTCGCGGCCATCTGGGCGGCGATGCCGCTCGTCTTCGACGCGTTCCCCTCGCTGACGTGCTTCTTGTGCTCGGCGGCCTATATCTTCCAGAGCGCCCTCATGATTCTGCTCATCGTGGAGATATGCGACGACTACCGCGTGTGCGTCGCCGCCGTGACGGCCTCCCACTACGGGCGCTTCATCGCCTTCGCAGGTATCTCGTCCGTGGTCTACTGCCTGCTCTCGGCATGGCTCGAGCCGAGGGTCGTCATCGAGGCCGTCGCCGCGATATGCGTCAGCGTGACCGTCTCCTGCGTGCCCATCCTGCCCAGCCGCAAGAGCCGCGCCGCCGTGCTCGCGATGGACGCCCTGCCCGAGGAGACAAGCCGCGAGGAGCTGCTGCGCGACGCCATGGCCCGGCTCGCCCAGAGCCGGGGGCTCACGCCCCGAGAGGCCCAGGTGATGGAGATGCTCGTCGGCGGGGCGAGCCGGGCGGACATGGCGCAGGCTCTGTCGGTCAGCACGTGGACGGTGAAGAACCACGTGGGCAGCATCTACGCTAAGACCGGGGCTCATTCCTGCGCCGAGTTGGTCTGCCTGCTAGAGCAAGGCAGCACCACCCGATAAAACGCCATTTACCATCATGTTTGCACGCAATAGCCCATAGGGGCCATATGCTGCGGCAGCCCAAAATGGCCCCATGCGCCCATGCCTGCGCGCGGTCCTGGGCGCTACGCTTCTCCTTGTCGGGACGTACGCGGCCAAGGGAAGCCGCAGGCGCAGCACCCCCTGCCTGTGCCAGCGCCCCGCGCATACAAGGGAGAGAGGACGTACCATGGACATGACCCGCAGGAACTTCCTGGCCGGTGCCGCCGCTGCCGGCACGCTCGCCATCGCCGCCGACAACCTCGTCGTGCAGGCGGGCACCGCCCAGGCTGCCGAGGCGCCCGAGGGCTTCGAGGCGTATTCGGAGAGCGTCTCCGCACGAGGCGGCTCCACCATGTCGATCGAGGAGCTCAACGCCCACAGGCGCGCAATCCTCGCGGCGGCCACCGAGTACACCGATTCCGAGAGCGGCGAGGTCGTCCCGGAGATCTATGTCAAGCTGCGCGCCCTGGCCGCCACCTACTCCTTCGGCCTGGGCGAGGTGGAGAGTGCCCGGTCGTTCGACTTCTTCAGGTACAAGTTCACCGAGGAGGAGGCACAGGCCTGGATCGACATGCCCATGGGCGTCCTCTTCACGGCGCAGGACTGGGCGCAGGAGTCCGGCAAGGACGAGGCCGAGTGCCTCGAGATGTGCGACCGCCTCGCCGAGCGCGGCGTGCTGTGGCGCGCCATCCGCGGCGGCATGCACTACTTCCACCAGGTTCCCGTCATGCACGGCATGGCCGAGTACAGCCAGAACGAGTACGACGACCCCGACTTCTGGACCAACTACTCGCCGCTCAAGGGCCAGGATTTCAAGGCCGCCCTCATGACGTCGGGCACCCCGTTCTACCGCCCGCTTCCCCCCGAGGCGTCGGTGGTGAAGGACGGCGACGCCCTGCTGCCCCTCGACGACTGGCGCGCCATCATCGAGCGCAACGACGTCATCGCCGTGTGCCCCTGCCAGTGCCGCCGCGGCCGCATCCTGCTGGGCGTGTACGGCGACCTGCCCAACCCGCCCGCATCCTGCGACCCCGAGGCCGCCGACTACGAGACCCCCGACGGCCACCCCTATGAGACCTGCACCGCCTTTGGCGAGGAGGCCGAGTACTACATCTCGCTGGGCATCGCCCGTCAGATCACCAAGGAGGAGGCCGTCGCCATCTTCGAGCGCTCCGTGGACGCCGGCATGGTCATCGAGTCGATGTTCACGCGCGACTCCGAGATCATCTGCCACTGCCACGGCGACTGCTGCACCATCCTGAGCGCGTACAAGGCCCTGGGCGAGGAGTTCGCGGCCACGGCCAGCTGCTACGACAACCTCACCGACTACGTCCTGGAGTACGACCCCACCGACTGCGTGAAGTGCGGCGCGTGCGCCCAGCGCTGCCCCATGGAGGCCATCACCATGGACGGCGAGGATGGCAAGCCTCGGACCAACGCGCTGTGCGTCTCCTGCGGCCAGTGCGGCCTGGTCTGCCCCGTAGGCGCGCGCAAGCTCGCGCTCAAGCCCGAGGACGAGCGCCCCGTCATCCCCGCGACCGCCCTTGACGACTACAACCAGCTCGCCGCCTACCGCATCGACCACGACATGCTCTAGGGGCCAAGCAAGACAGTCACGAGCATCGAACCCGCGCACGAACGAAGCCGGGCGAGCCTTCACGACACAGGCTCGCCCGGCTTTCTTTGTCTATCGACCCGGGCGGCCCTTGCGCGCCCAGCGGCTTGATTCGGTTCCCCTATCCGGCTGCCTCCAGGCCGTTGGCATCAGGCCGGAAGGCCATGTCGCCCGTGCTGGTGACATGGCCTTGCCCGTCCTCGTCCATGCGGAAGCTCATCGTCACCGACTCCAGCTCGTCGGTGTTGACGTAGAAGGCGGGCACGCCTCGCAGCTGAGACCGGTCTTGGGAGACCGACGAGAAGAAGAGGTTGTACGTCGTGAGACGAGAGCCGCGCCCCTCCACCTCGCCTTCCTCATAGCCCAGCAGCTCGCTGCCGTCTCTCATCGAGAAGACGAGCTTCTCCTCCATGAGTTCCTGGATATCCCCAGGCACCGTGCTGTAATCGACGACATACCCAAACGGTGAGACAAAGACAACGAGGCCGCTCTGCGGGGACGTGCATCGAACGGACGCCACCCTCTTCTCAGGCGGCTCGACGCTGATCGTGGCCGCCTTCATCTCATCACCCTCGCGCACATTCATGCGCCATGTCAGCTGCGTCGGCGTCTTGCCGTCGGGGCTGGCGTCGAAATGGACGATGAGGTGCAGCTCCGTGGGCGTCGACAGCGCCTCGTTGACCTCGGGGCGGCAGTTTGCCCATCCGCCCTCGTCCCACGCAAGGCCGATGCCTCGGAAGTCGCACGTGTCGGCAAACGAGGGCCAGCCGTCTTCGCCGACCGTGTACTCAAACCCTTTTTGGGATGTAACCACGAACGAAGCGATGCCGATGTCGTTCTCGTCCATGACAAGGCCTTCGAGCGTCATCGTGTATCCGCCCAGCTCAGCGGACGCGCCCACCTCCTGCACGCAGTCGGCCACAGCAGATCCCATGGACGCAAGGTCGGCCTCATACCAGGTGCGCGCCGGTGAAACATCTGTAACGGAATCTATCCCGTCCTTCGAATAGGACGTCACCTCGTGCGCCCCAACGTCCTCGTGCCCCCTGTCGCCGAACACTGTCGCAAGAAAGTCCGTCTCGATTGCCGCGTACGCGACAGTGCCCACAAGCGCTGCGGCACACAGCGTGGCCGCGATGGCAAACCCGCCGGGGGCGTGCCTCCTGCCAGGTCGCTTCGACTGCACGGGCGTTGCCACCTCGCCGCCCGCCTCACGCGCCTGCATCTCCGCTGCCGCAAGAACGTTGCTCCTCACGTCTTCGGGCAGCTCAACGGCTTGCGCCAGCCTGCGGGCCCGGTTGAGTTCTTCCTGTCGCATGTCCGCCTCCCTCGTGTGCCTCAAGCGTCTCCCCCAGCGCGTCGCGCAGCTGGGCCCGGGCCCGCGCAAGCCTCACGCGAACCGTCCCGGGCCTGCATCGCAAGATCTCGGCAATCTGACGCACGGGCCTGTCTTCCAGGTAGAACAGCACTGCCGCAGCCCGCAACGTCTCGGGAAGCTGCCGAAGCGCCTGCCACACCTGCGATGCCTCAAGCTCCCGCAGCGCAATGTCCTCCGGGCCGGGTCGCACGTCGCGCACCTCGACGCCCTCGTCGGGCAGCTCCTGCACCCTGCGCTTCCAAGGCGCGCGATGCAAATCGGCGCAGCGGTTGATCGTCACGCGCAAAAGCCACGCCCGCAGATGGTCGGGGCCTCGGAACTCCTTGTCACACGTGAACAGGCTCAGGAACACGTCCTGCGCCACATCCTGGGCATCCGCATGCGAGCGCGTCTGGGCCAGCGCGAGAACGTACACCGCGTTGCCGTGCTCGCGCATCGCACGGTCGATCTCGTCGGGAACTCTCTTGGATTGCCTCGCCATAGGCCCATCACCTCCTCGCCCCTTACACGGATGAAGCAGGCAAAAGGTTACATGCGTGCCGTGCTTACTGTGAACGAGATGCCTCGAACCGGGGTGCAGCCCGGTCGTCGAATGCGACATCGACAAGGCCGCTGCGCCCGGATGAATGCGAGCCACACGCGGGGCCCCGCACAAATAGAGGGTGGGTGGGCATCCCCTACAGCCCGCCCACCCTCTGATGGCCAAGGCACGCCAGAACGAGACCGAGGTTGGAGCAATACCCCGCGTCACCTTGCAGATGAAATCAAATCGAAGAAGTCAAATCAAGCTGCGGTGGCCTCACCACAGCCCTAGCAATCGGCACGCCGCCCAAAACGAAGCCCATGGCGCAATCCGGGGGCGTAGGAAGGGACAAAACCCTCAGGCGCCGGGTTGGGGTGAATACCCGGACCCAGCGCTCACGCCCAGAACCCCTGCATCTCCGGGCAGCCCAACGGTGACAGCGCAAAGCTAAGCCGTCGCTGCTACTCTTCGCTTTCCTTCTCGTCATAGACCTCGAAGGTGAGGTCGGATTGTTCGGCACCGTCTATGCGGTCGATGACGCGACGAAGGGCGTCGCATTTGGTCGATGTTGAGCATCCTGGGTTGAACCAGATACCGCCGCCGACCTCGAAGCCGTAATCCAACGGCGTGCCCGAGAAGTACCGTGCCGGGAACTTGACGCCCATCGCCACGGCGCGAAGGCCGGACGGGTCGAGCACGTAGAGCTCGCGCAGTACGCC
>CAVJGP010000047.1:0-20971 GCA_963648855.1 Alistipes onderdonkii
CTCCTCCAGGTTCACGCCGCCCCCAAGCATGGCGGCCACGTCGACGCGCCTGCACGCGAGCCTCACGCCCAGCCGCGCGCACAGCTCGCGCACGAAGGCCTCGTCGCGGTCGGACTCGGCCCCGCGCAGGCAGTGGTTCACGTGCAGCACGCACAGTCTCTCGCGCGCGAGCGCCTCCGGCCCGCGCCCGTCCATGAGGTCGAGCGCGCCTGTGGCCGCGCGTACGAGCAGCGCGGTGGAGTCCGACCCCCCGCTCACCATGAGGATGAGGGGCGAGTCGTCGGCGAGGGGAAGCGGTTCGGCACACAGCGCCTCAAGCACGGGCGCTCCTTTCGACGAGGCGGGCAAGCGGGGCGATTGTACCCCCGATACGAGAACGCCCCGCCGACACAGGGCCGACGGGGCTTTCGAGGGAGGATTGTGGAGCGCTTGGGTAGGGAACTCGTGGGGACTAGCCGATGAGAACCTTGGTGACGTTGGCGTTCTGGGTGCGCTTGGGCACGTTGACCGTCAGCACGCCATCTTTCAGGGTTGCGGTCAGGCCGGCGGTGTCGGCGTCCTTGAGGTAGATGCCCCTCGTTGCGTGATAGGCGCTCGTCTCACGCACCAGGTAGTTGCGCTTCTCGACGTCCTCGGCGTCCTTGTGGTCGATGGCGATGACCAGACGGCCCTCGTTCAGCTCGACGTCGATCTCCTCGCGGGCCACGCCGGGAACGTGTGCCTCCACAACATAGCCGGTGTCGGTCTCCTCGACGTCCATCTTGAACGCGGCGGGCATGTCGGAGCCCATGCGCTGATCGAGGTTGGCCAGCTCGTTGATTGCGTCGAACCAGTTGCCAAGCGTGTTGATGCGACCATAGGGGATAAGGGATGCCATGATGGTGCCTCCTTTTGCTTTGCGGGGGTTCGGACCCGCTCGGTTTTTGTGTCGGCCTCCTTATTCCACCGAGCTTGACCTATAAACACCCTTAGCATCTCTTCTCAGTTCCTACACATAAGGAAATCTAAGCGTATCGTTATAAGGTTTTGCATCCGGGAGCAAACGGGCTATAGTGTCGCAACCACAGGCCCACGGGCCGCGCCGCACATGTGAGGAAGCGTTTTGGACTACAGGAAAACCGCGCGGGGACGCGAGCAGATCTCCCTCGACGAATATGACGAGCAGGCCTACGCGCAGGCGTACGGGCGCGCCACGAGCACGCCCGGGGCGTCCGATGCCGTCCCGGGAATACGCCCGGCCCACCCCGTCACCTCGCACAGGGTGCGCACGCGCGACTACGACCGCTATCTTGAGCGCTCGCAGAGCAAGTTTCAGATTTTTACCGCCCAGAGCCGCCGCCGCAAAACCCGCACCGCCCTAGGCTGGGCCGCCCTAGCCCTCTTCGTCCTGGCCACAATCGTGGCCATCATCCTGATTCTCAACCAATAAAAGCAAGCAGCGAATCGGACGAGATCCCGCCCTTTAAAACGCAGGTTCTGATGCGCATGTCGCACGGAACCGATGCGCGCGCCGTGGGCCTTTGGCCTACGCATGGCACACTACAGGTGCGCACCGCGCGTGAGGTCCCATGGAACGCGGCGCGCCAGGTTCTGCCCCTCTAAAAGCGGATTCTGATGCGCAAGGCGCACAGGTGCGATGCGTACACATGGTACACCAAGGGTGCGCACCGCGCGTGAGCACCTGTGCACGGAGCGCTCCGCGCGACGAGTCCCGTGGAGAACGCGGTGCGCCAGGTTCTGCCCTTTAAAAACGCGGGTTCTCGTCCGCAAGGCGCACGGAGCCGTAGCGTACACATGGTACGTGAGGCTCCGTGGAACGAAGCGGACGAGGTTCCGCAACTCCCTCTAGTTTTTGGAGAACATGGGAAAGCCGAAGATGGTCTCCATCTCCGCCCCCCTGCCGGCGGAAAGCGCGCTGGCGGCCACGTCGGTCACGGCGCTGGGGGCCTGGCTGTTGGCGCTCGCGCCGGCTGCGAGCATGGCGTCGAGCATGTCGTCGACGCCGGGGCGTGCCTCAAGGTCGTCGCAGTCGGCGTCGTCGAGGTCGCACCACGCGCCCACGCCCATGTCTTCCTGGGGCTGCACGGCGCTGTGGTCGCGCCAGCCGTTCACCACGGGCCAGCCCCTGTCGGTGAAGCAGCGCATGGTCACGATGGGGCCCATGGGCTCCTGGCGGCGCTTGTACTCGGCATTCGCGCAGGTGGAGAGCACCTTGTCCACCACGGCGGCGGGCACCCCGGCGTCCACGGCGTCGCGCCCGTCCAGGCCGCGGTCCACGTGCATGGCAAGCACCTGGTCGATCTGGGCATAGGACGCCCCGAAGGAGCCCTCGTCGGTCTGGCCCTCGCTCAGCTCGGCAGAAGGGGGCTTCACCAGCACGTTTGCCGGGACGATCTCGAAGGGGCTGCCGGAGTTGCGCCAACGGGCAAGCTCGTACACCCTGCCCTTGTACACGTCGGCCAGTGGGGCGTAGGCTCCCACGGTGTCGCCGTAGAGGGTGGAGTAGCCCATGCCCGACTCCGACTTGTTGCCCGTGTTGAGCACCAGGGCGCCCCAGGCGTTCGAGAGGCTCATGAGGACGTTGCCGCGCAGGCGCGCCTGGAGGTTCTCCTTGCCCACGCCCACGAAGGGCTCCCCCATGGCGGCCTCAAGCGCCGCGCAGGACACCTCGAACATATCCTTGATGGGCACCGTGCGCGTGGAGATGCCCAGGTTGGCGGCCAAGGCGGCCGCATCAGTCACGGAAGACTCGCTTGAATAGGGCCCGGGCATGAGGACGCCGTGCACGTGCTCGCAGCCCAGGGCGTCCACCGCCAGGCACGCCACCACGCTGGAGTCGATGCCGCCCGACAGGCCCACGACCACGTCGGAGAAGCCCGTCTTGCGCACATAGTCGCGCACCGACACCACGAGGGCCTGGTAGAGGTAGCCCGCCCACTGCTCCTCGGTGATGGGGGCCACCTGCATGGCGTCCACACCCGCGAAGGTGCCGCTCGTCAGGCACGGGCCCTCCTTGGCAGGGTCGATCTCGAAGACCGCCACCCCCTCCTCGAAGAGCGGGCACGACGCGGCGATGATGCCGTCGGCGTCGCAGGCAAAGCTTCCGCCGGCCAGCACGACGTCGTCGTAGGCGCCCACGCCCTGCACGAAGCCCATCCAGCAGGGCGACTCGGCCACGAGGGACTGCAGCACGCTCTCGCCCAGGCCGAAGACCCCCAGCGAGGAGGCGTCGTCGCGGCAGAACGGCATGGGAGACAGGGCGAAGATGGCGTCGCAGGGCACGTCCTGGGCGCTCGCCGCAGGAGAGCCGGCCACGAAGAGCAGGTCGATGCCGCACATGGACAGCGTCACAGGCGCGCAGGCCACGCTGTCGTACTCGTTGGCGCTCGTGTAGGCCTCGCGGCGGCGCAGCGGGCACACGTCTGCGCCCTCGCACAGGAAGACCTCGGTGTAGGCGTCCTGGGAGTCAAGGATGTAGGCGGGCACCACGCAGGGCAGCGGCGTGCGGCCCGCGAGGTCGTACAGGGCGGCCACGAGGTCGGCCTGGTAGGCGCGGTGCTCAACCAGGCCCTGCGGGTAGGCGCCCGACAGGATGGTCGCCGGGAACACCACGAGGTCGGCCCCTCCCGACTGCGCCTGACGGACGGCGTCGAGCATGTGGTCGACGGTCTCGTCGAAACGGCCGGGGTTGGACGCGAGCTGGGCAATGGCGATCTTCATGGCGCACCTTTCCTGAACGTGGTGAAGCGAGAGCATGGTCACAGGGTAGACGCGCATCCGTTGCAAGGCTGTGAACAGCCCGCCTCAAAGCCCTTACGCGGCGCCGACGACCACCATGATGTCCGCGCCGGCCGTGACCGCCCAGTCCGAGCCTGCGGCCGAGGCGGTGGCGCCGATGAGCGTGGCGATCTGCGAGGCAACGTCGGCCTCGAGCGGGTCGTCGTAGATGACCTCCGTGCTGTCCAGGTACAGGTCGGCGTCGCCGGCGTCGTAGGCGTTGACGCCCGCGCCCTGCAGCGTCGAGACGATCTGCGCCACGTAGTCGGTGGAGCCGCCGCAGCCGCGCACCGAGACCGTGACCTCGGTGAGGGTCTTGCCCGTGTCGCCGTGGGTGGCGGAGTTGATGTCGTCGGTGACGGAGACGTAGTCGCTGTCCACCGGGGGCTTCTCGCCGGCGTCCACGGCGGCCATGATCTGCTGCCAGCGCTCGTCGTCGTTGAACTCGTACCAGCCGCCGTTCACATACTCCGACTCGGTGGGGTTCATGGTGGAGTACACGCCCGTGGAGGTGTCGATGCCGCGCATGGCCAGCGCCAGGTTCACGATCTGGTCGAGCGTGAGGTCGGTGGTGACGTAGTTCACGGCCGTGTTGATGACGTTCACCATGTCCAGAGGCGAGGAGTTCATGAGCTTCTTCAGGCACGCGTCGATGAAGAGGCGCTGGTTGGCGGCGCGGTAGCGGTCGCCGTCGCCCATGTCGTCGTAGGCGTGGCGCGAGCGCGTGAAGAGCTCGGCCTGCTCGCCGTTGAGGGTCTGAAGGCCCGCGTCAAGGTGGCCGTCGTTGACGTGGCCCATGTACTCGGTGTCGTTGATCTCGTAGGGAACGTCCACCTCCACGCCGCCCAGGGCGTCGGTCACGGCCACGAGGGCGTCGATGTTGACCTGCGCATAGTGCGAGATGGGCACCCCGGCGAAGTCCGAGATCTTCTCGATGACGGCGGAGGCGCCGCCCAGCGAGTAATAGGCGTTAATCTTGTTGTTGATCTCCGCGCACCAGGTGTCGCGGTGGATGGAGACGAGCGTGACGAGCTTGTTGCCCGGGTCGATGCGTGTGAGGATGATGGTGTCGGAGCGGTAGGCCGACTCGTCCGCGCCGTACTCCTCGTCGTCTTCCAGGCGCTCCTCCATGGAGTCCACGCCAAGGAGCAGCATGTAGAAGGGGCTCGTGTCGGTCCAGTTGCTCGTGAGCTCCTGGGCGGAGGTCTGCTGGTCTTGCAGGACGGCCTTGGTCTGGTCGTCCACGCCCTCGTTGAGCCTGGTGCCCACCGAGCCGATGAAGGAGGCGGCCCAGGCCACGCCGCCGATCACGACGGCGCCCACGCCGATGCCCGCGCCGATGAGGACCTTGCGGCGGGTGGTGCCGCGCTTGGCGTAGCGCGCCCCGCCCTGCGAGCGGGAGTAGGGGTTGGCCGAGGCCTGGGGCTGGCCGGCCTGGGCGTACGCGCCACGGGACGCCGACGAGGCCGACTCTCGACGCGATGAAGACGAGGCCGCGGGCCTGGAGCGGCGCGCGCTGGGGCGGCCGTCGTACAGGTCGGGAAGCTGGTCGAAGTCGCCCTCGGCGCCTTGCCTGTCGTAACCGGTGCGGGACATAGGTTCTCCTTTAGGGTTCCAAGACGCAAGCGGGCTCGTCGCGCGTGGGCTCGATGACGCACGGGAGCGCCGAGCTAGATGCGATGAGCTCCCCCACGCGGGTCATGGCACGCGACAGGCGCGCACGGGGATGCTGGGTGAGTTCGGAAAGCGGGCGGTTGTGGGCGTTGAGCACGGCAAACGTCGTGACACCCATGTCGTGGCCCACCTGGGCGAGCGCCGGGTCCATGGTGCCCACGACGGCCACGAGGGGCACGCCCGCCGCCTTGCAGCGACGCGCCACGCCGCTCACCACCTTGCCGTGCAGGCTCTGGGTGTCGAAGCAGCCCTCGCCGGTGACCACGTAGTCCACGCCCTCGAGGCGGCGGTCGAAGTCGAGCATGTCGAGGATGGCGTCGATGGCAAGGACCGGCTTGGCGCCGAAGAAGGCCGCCATGCCCGCGCCCATGCCGCCGCCGGCGCCTCCGCACGCGACCTCGAGCATGTCGACGCCCAGGCACTCGCGCACGACCGCAGCCAAGTGCGCGAGGTTGCGGTCGAGGGTCTGCACCACCGTGGGAAGGGCGCCCTTGTTGGGGGCGTAGGTGGCGCTCGTGCCCATGGTGCCGCACAGGGGGTTCTCCACAGCGCAGAGCACCTGGATGTCCAGGGCCTTCACGCGCGGGTCAAGCTCGGACACGTCCACCGTCTGCACGGCGTCGAGCGTGGCGCCCACGGGCTCGAAGGGCTCCACGTAGCGGTCGAAGAAGCGCACGCCGCACGCGTAGGCGCAGCCCACGCCGCCGTCGGTGGTGGTGGAGCTGCCCAGACCGAGGATGACCTTGGTGCAGCCGCGCGAGGCGGCGTCGAGCAGAAGCTCGCCCACGCCGTGGGTGGTGGTGCGCCCGGTGCCCACGCCCTCCTGGATGAGCTTGATGCCGCAGGCAGAGCTCATCTCGATGACGGCCGTGCCGTCGGCGAGGATGGCGTAGGGCGCGTCCACCGTGATGGACGCCGGGCCGGTCACGCGCGCGTGGACGACCTGGCCCGCGCACTGTGCGAGCAGGGCCTCCATCGTGCCGTCGCCGCCGTCGGACAGGGCGATGGAACGCATCCTGGCCTGCGGCAACGTCGCCTTGAGCGCGTCGGACATGACACGGCCCGCCTCCAGGGAGGTGAGGGTGCCCTTGAACGCGTCTGATGCGATGAGGAACCTCGTCATGTGGTGTGCCCTTGCATAGGTGACAGTAATGTACAAATGGTTGAGTATATTGCGCAGCCGCTCCTTAGCTGTGCAAGAGCTGAAAGGAACAGCCAATCTCCCAACGTCTGAACGCAAGCCAAAGAAGAAACTGGATTACAATTGGTCGTCCGCGCCCGTCACCCGGCGGGTCAAGCAGTCAGCGAAAGGCGGTGTGTCCCACGGACTCCCTGCACATCGCGGCCGGCCGCGCCCACACGGGCGGCGTCGCGAAAGACTCACCTATCGGCATCTTCGACTCGGGCATGGGCGGCCTCACCGTGGCGCGCGCCATCAGCACCGCGCTTCCCCATGAGTCCATCCTCTACGTGGGCGACACGAAGCGCTGCCCCTACGGCGTGCGCGAGCCCAAGGAGATCCGCACCTTCGTGCGCCAGATCGGCGCGTGGCTCGCGCAGCGCAGCGTGAAGCTCGTGGTCATCGCCTGCAACACCGCCACGGCGGCGGGCCTGCAGCTGGCGCAGCGCACCTTCGGCGTGCCCGTCATCGGCGTCATCGTGCCGGGCGCGCGGGCGGCCGTGCAGGCAAGCGTCACCGGGCAGGTGGGCGTCATCGCGACGCCGCTCACCATCGAGTCGGACGCCTACGCGCGCGCCATCCACCAGCTCGACGCGGGCGTCAACGTGTACTCGCTGGCCACGCCGAGCTTCGTGCCGCTCGTGGAGGAGGAGCTGGCCACCGGCTACCACATCCACCAGGACTGGCGCTGCGACCACGAGGTGTTCATGACCGAGCACGCCCAAGCCGTGGTGCGCGAGGGGCTGGAGCCGCTCGTGCGCTCCGACATCGACACGCTCGTGCTGGGCTGCACGCACTTCCCCCTGCTCACGCCCGCGATTCGCGCCGCCTTCGACCGCCCGCTCAACATCGTGAGCTCGGCCGAGGAGACGGCCCGCGAGGTGGCCGAGACGCTCGCCCGGCGCAGCCAGCTCCAGGAGGAGGGCGCGCCCGTGCGCCATCGCTTCGCCACCACGAGCGACGACATCACCGCCTTCGCGGCGGCCGGCAAGTTCATCTTCGGCGGCAGCCTCGTGAGCATCGAGCACATCGACATCGCCGAGCTCGAGAGCCTGGTCGAAGGGGCCTAGAGCCACCTGCCGGCGTAGCTTCTGTCGTGCGTCGGCACCTTGACGGCGCGGCGCTTTGATGCGCGAACGCCCCATGTGCAAAACCGCCATACCCGCGCGGCGCCCCTCGGGGCGTCGCCTCGCTTTATGAAAGGACCCATCCCGTGCCCGTCATGTTCATCGACCCCAAGCCCGCACCCCTGGAGCGATCCTACGGCCGCACCGAGGGAGGCCTGCGCCCCGTGACCCTCACGCGCGACGTGATGCCCCACGCCACAGGCTCCTGCCAGGTGGAGTTCGGCGCCACCAAGCTCATCTGCTGCGCCACCATCGAGGAGGGCGTGCCCAAGTGGCGCCGCCCCGACCACGCCGGCTGGGTGAGCGCCGAGTACGCGATGCTGCCCTGCTCTACGAGCACGCGCTCGCGCCGTGAGACCTCCGCGCGCAAGGGCCGCTCCATGGAGATCGAGCGCCTCATCGGGCGCAGCCTGCGCACCGTGTGCGACATGAAGGCGCTGGGCGAGTACACCGTCACCGTGGACTGCGACGTGATCAACGCCGACGGCGGCACGCGCACCGCTGCCGTGACGGGCGCCTGGGTGGCCCTGCACGACGCGCTCATGACCTGGGTGGAGGCCAAGAAGATCGCCCGCATCCCGCTGACCGACCAGGTGGTGGCCGTGTCGGTGGGCAAGGTGGGCGGCAGGCTCCTGCTCGACCTCGACTACTCCGAGGACTCCCAGGCCGAGGTGGACATGAACCTGGCCTACACGGGCAGCCGCGAGTTCATCGAGGTGCAGGGCACCGGCGAGCGCACCCCCTTCGGCCGCGCTCAGCTCAACGCCATGCTCGACCTGGCCGAGCCCGGCCTGCAGGAGCTCCTCGCCAAGCAAGCCGAATGCGTGGGCTGGAAGAAGCGCGCCTAGGCGCGCGGCGAGCACGCAGCCCGAAGAAACCGCAAGCCCCGGCGAGACGCACACATAATGCGAGCTCGCCGGGGCTTTTTCGTGTCGCTCGATTGAGGGCTCCCCCACATGGCTGTCCCGCAAAGCGCTCACCGGTGCCTCGCCTCAGGGCACATGCATACCAAGAGAAGGATGCGGGCTTCTTGCTTCACAAGAAAGGCCGGGCCCCATCGGGGTACCCGGCCTTGGTGTAGACGTTGGTGGAGGCGCGGAGAATCGAACTCCGGTCCATGGCCAAACCCTGGGCGGTATCTCCAAGCTCAGATTCCGTTTGAGTCTTAACTCGCAGCCACACGGCGTCAGGCGGCCTTGAGTCCAGTCCGTTCGGTCTTAGCGTGGGCCATACAGACTACGTGCCCACGAGCAATCCCCTAAAATGGCGTCGCGCCGGAACCAGGGATGAGCTCCGGGTTGACGTCGCTGGCTAATTAAGCAGCGAGAGCGTAGCTAGAACGATTGTCATTTATTTTGACAAGTACCCCTGTTTTGCGAGGTGAGGAGACCTCGGCTTGCTGCCCCCCTCAGAATGACCATGTCGAAACCAGTCGCCCCCGTGTGCGAGGTGCGAAGCGTTCCACCTTGTCAGAGTGCATGGCGGGCATGCGCCCGTGCAGTGGCAGGATACTACTCGCGTGCGCCCCTTCTGTCAAACTCGCCGCCCGCGCGGACAGGCGGCGCACACACGGGTACACTGGGGGCATTCGACCACGCGCGTTTGGAGGGCACATGAGAAACGACACCGGCCTGGTGCTGGAAGGCGGCGGCTTTCGCGGCATGTTCACCGCAGGCGTCCTGGACGTCTTCATGGAGCGGGGGCTGCAGGGCTTCTCGAGCGCATGGGGCGTGTCGGCCGGCGTGCTCATGGCCACGAGCTACCTGTCAGGCCAGCTGGGGCGCAGCTGCCGCATCAACCTGGCCTTCCGCGACGACAAGCGCTACATGAGCACGTATCAGCTCGCTAAGACCGGCAACATCGTGGGCACCTCCTTCCTCTACGGCGAGGTGCAAAACGACATCGACCCCTTCGACTACGACGCGTTCAACGCCAACCCTACGCGCCTCTTCGCCACGGTGAGCGACGTCACGTTCGGCACGCCCGACTACATCGAGATAACGAGCCTGCCCGAGCAGATGGACTACGTGCGTGCCTCTGCAAGCCTGCCGGTTGTTTCGCGCATGGTGAAGGTGGACGGGCGTCTTCTGCTCGACGGCGGCACGACCGACTCGGTGCCCCTTGAGCGCGCCCTGTGCGAGCCGGGCTGCTCGCGGGCCGTGGTGGTGCTCACCCAGGAGCGGTCCTACCGCAAGGGCGCGGCCTCGCTCATGCCCGCCGCGCGCAAGCTCTACGAGGACTTCCCCTACTACCTGCAGGCCATCGAGACCCGCCCGGAGCGCTACAACGCCCAGCGCGAGTACATCTGGGCCCAGGAGCAGGCCGGCAACGCCTTCATCCTCGCCCCCGAGCGCCCTGTCTCCGTGGCGAACATGGAGCACGACGGCGCCAAGCTCCTCGACCTCTACCTCCAAGGCCGCACCGTCGCCCTCAAACGCTGGGACGCCCTCCAGGAGTTCCTCGCTGAATAGCCAAAGGGCCCGCAAGGGCCCTTTTTGTTGCGCACTATGTTGTCGGCAAGGCATCAGCCCGAATCAAGCTCCCGCGCCGCGCTGCAACAGCGCCGGACCATGCCCAAGACGCTTGGCCCGTGCCCCACAGCCCCGGCCCTGGTTTGAGATTTGCCTTGGGTTTTGACCCTCGCTCTTGACCTTGCTCCTGGGCCCTGGACCTTAAGCCCTTGCCCTTCGCCCTTGACCTTAGGCGCACTGAGGTGCGACATCCGCAAGGCGTTTTATGCCGTAGTGTACTTTGGTACATGAGGCATAAAACAACGCAGCGGATGGCGTGCCTCAGTTAGCGCCCCACCGAGCGCGACTTCATGGCTCGTTGAATCTCGCGATCCAGATCCCTCTTCGCCATATCCGCTCGCTTGTCATAGAGCTTCTTGCCGCGCGCAAGTCCTATCTGCACCTTCACGCGGTTGTTCTCGTCAAAGTACATGCGCGTGGCCACGATGGCGCACCCCTGTTGCTGCACCTTCGAGGCCAGGTAGTGAATCTGCTTGCGGTGCAACAGAAGCTTGCGCTTGCGGTCGGGGTCGGTGTTGAAGATGCTGCCGTGCGAGAAGGGCAGGATGTGCACGCCGTGCAGCCAGGCCTCGCCGTTGCGGATGAGCACGAAGGCGTCGGTAATCTGGCAGTTGCGCTCGCGCAGGCTGCGCACCTCGGTGCCCGTGAGCACCAGGCCGGCCTCGAAGGTCTCCTCGATGAAGTACTCGTGGGCGGCGGTGCGGTTCTTGGCTATCTCCTTGGGCTCGCGGCGGCGGCCCTGCTGTGCGGTGCGGTCCACAACGGCCTCCCTATGCCTGCTCGCGCACGAGCTGCTTCAGGGCGCGGGCGTTCTCCTGGCCCACGAGGTCGATGGCCACCCAGGTGAGCTGCTCGGCAGAGTCGGTGTCGCCCTGCTCAAGGTACAGGTCGCTCAACAGAAGGGCGCACACCACCACGGCGACGTTCGCGCCCTCGGGCAGGCCCTGGGCGTCGAGCAGGCTCTGCGTGAGCTCGTCGGCCTGCTCGCGGGGGTCGCACTGGTGCTCCTTGGCCAGGCGGTCGCACACCTCGAGCACGCGCGGGTCGGTCGCGTTCATGTGCCAGGCGCACTTGGCGCAGGCGGCGGCCGTCTCCCACTGCTCGGCGGCCTCGTAGGCCTGCTCGAAGTTGAGGTAGGCCCTCACCAGGTGCGCCGAGACGCTCGCGCGCTCGAACACCGAGTAGGACAGGCGCAGGAACTCGTCGTCGTCGCCCAGGGTGTTGAGCACGGCGGCCAGGTCGAGCCTGTGGGCGCAGTCCATGGGGTTCCAGCGCACGGCCTGCTTGAGGGCCTCGGCGGCAGCCTCGGGGTCGTTGAGCGCCAGAAGGCAGAAGGCGTAGTCGGCATAGACGCGGTCGAAGGGGGCCTCCACCACCACGAGCTGGCGGGGGTCGTTCTCTACGCGCTGGTAGGCGAGCTTCTCGAACTGCGAGGAGAACGAGAAGTACTGCACGGAATCGGTGGTGACGCAGCTCTCGTCGATGTAGAGCTCTATCTCGGCTTTCATGGCCTCCAGCATGGGCCGCGCCTCGGCGGTCTGGCCGGAGGCGAGGTACCCTTCTATCTTCTGGAGGCGCTCAAGGATGTCGGGGGCCATGGCCACCCCTTTCAAGCTGGTATACGTACGATAAAAGGGTAGCGTAGCACATACGCGCGCAAGCAGTGTGGGGCAGTGGCGTACGGGTTGCACGAGAGCGAAACGAGCGGGGAGGTGCCATGCGGCCCGCCGCGCAAAAGACGTGCGACGCACAACGTTCTCAACCCCGGGCCGCACTGCAAAAAGACGACCTGCCGGAAAGACCGAAGTCGGCGCATTCCGCGACCTCGCAGAGCTAGAGAACGTCCCGCGCCACTCACCCTACGGCAGCGCGAAGACGACGCGCCCGCGGAAGACATCGCAGGAGCGCAGACGCACCTCGACGGGCATGCCGAGGCGGTAGCTCCCCGTGCCCTCGCGGCTCGTCAGCTCCATGCGCGCCTCGTCGAAGTCCCACTCCCCGCCCAGGTCGCGCGTGTGCAGCAGCCCCTGCGCCTGGGTGAGGCCCAAGCGCACGAAGACGCCGAACGGCTGCACCGAAACCACGACGCCGTCGAACACCTGGCCGATGAAGCCCTCCATGTACTCGGCGATCTTCACAGCCTGGCTCAGGCTCGCGCACTCGGCCGCGACGCGCTCCATCTTGGACGACTGGGCGCACACGCCCGGCATGAGGTAGGTCAGCTCGCGCCGTATGCTCGACTTGACGGGGCCCGCGAGCACGGCCTTCAGGATGCGGTGCACCATGAGGTCGGGATAGCGCCTGATGGGGCTCGTGAAGTGGCAGTACGCCGGGGCCCCCAGGCCGTAGTGGCCCAGGTTCTCGGGCTCGTAGGTGGCACGCTTCATCGAGCGCAGCAGAAGCGAGCTCACGAGCTCCTCCTCGGGCTTGCCGGCAACCTCGTCAAGCACGGCCTGCACCGCGTGGGGGTCGCACATGAACAGACCCGGCTTGCACTGGGGCGGCAGGCACCCAAGCTCCTGGAGCACGCCCACCGTGGCCGCCATGCCGTCGTGCGAGGGCGGCTCGTGCACGCGGAAGGGGCACGGCAGGCCCGTGGCCACAAGGCGTCGCGCGACGGCCTCGTTGGCGCACAGCATCGCCTCCTCCACCAGGCTTGTGGCGGGGGTGGTCTTGCGCACGTCCACGCCCGTGGGCATGCCCTGATCGTCGAGGGTCACCTTGGCCTCCGACGAGACGAACTCGATGGCCCCGCGCTCGCGGCGCAGGCCCAGGCGCAGGCCCGCGATGGTGGAGAGCGCACCGAAATGGGCGGCCAGGTCGTGGCCCGCACAGTCCGGATGGGCGTCGAGGTCGGCGGGGACGCCCGAGAGGATGGCGTCCACCTCGCGATAGGTGAAACGGCCGTTCGAGCGTATGACGCTGGGATAGACCTCGGCCGACTGTACGCGGCCGCGCGCGTCGACGCGCATGTCCACCGTCATGGCGAGGCGGTCCTGGCCGGCCACGAGCGAGCACAGCTCGCAGCTCAGCTCCTCGGGCAGCATCGGGATGACGCGGTCGGCCAGGTAGACGCTCGTGGCACGGGCGCGGGCCGCCAGGTCGAGCGGGGTGTCGGGGGCAACGTAGGCGCTCACGTCGGCGATGTGGACGCCGAGCAGCCACCCGCCATCCGGCAAAGCCTCCAGCGAGAGGGCGTCGTCGAAGTCGCGCGCGTCGTCGGGGTCCACGGTAACCACGAAGCGCTCGCGAATGTCGCGGCGCAGCGGCTCGGCGAGGGCCGCGGGCACGTCGAGCGAGAGCGCCTGGGCCTGCTCCAGCACCTGCGGGTCGAAGAGGCACTGCAGGTCGTGCGAGGCGATGATCGCCTCGACGGCCACCTGCGAGGCGCTCCCCTGCTCGATGCGGCGCTCCAGGGTGGCGACGCCTGCGGCCTGGCGGGTGGGATACTGCAGGATGCGCGCACTCACGAGATCGCCGTCCGAGCAGCCCAGGATCTCGGGCGTGCGGTCGGCGGCCTGGACGATGAAGTCGTGGCAGAGACGCTCGTCGAGCGGCACCGCCACACGCAGGCGTCCGTCGTCGGCATAGGTGGCCGCGAAGGTGAGGTGGGCGCGCTCCACCACCCCGGCCACCGCGCCCACGGGCATGCCGTCGTGCAACCCCGCAATGCGTCGCACCAGTACGCGGTCGCCGTTCATCGCCTCGGCCACGTAGCGGGCGGGGATGTGGAAGTCACCCTCCTGAGTATGAACCGTCCCCGAGCCCCGCATGCTGACGTTGAGGTAGCCAGCAAGGGGGCTGCGGGGACGGCGCCGGGTACCCGGCCGATGCGTGCGTTTCTTCTGAGCGGAAATGTGACTACACCTTGAGGTAGCGGTTCATGGCGATGAGCGAGCCCACGACGCCGATGAGGATGGACAGCACAAGGAGCATCAGGTAGACCCACAGGTAGGTGACCTCGGGGATGGCGAAGTTCAGGAACTTCAGCGAGGCCGTGATCTGGGGCACCACAACGCGGTGGAAAATCTCGAGCACGCCCAGGCTCACGACGAAGCCGATGAGGGCCTGGATGATGCCCTCCATGAGGAACGGCCCACGGATGAAGCTGTTCGAGGCGCCCACGAGGCGCATGATGCCGATCTCGTCGGAGCGGGCCATGATGGAGAGGCGAATCGTGTTGTTGATGAACACGAAGGCTACGAAGACCAGCAGGATGACCAGGGCGGCAGCGACGATGCGGATGGAGTTGGTGAGGGAGAGCAGCTTCTCCACCGTCTCGGCGCCGTACTGCACGGAGGCCGAAGGGGTGTCGGCGGCGTCGCACACCGACAGGAACAGGTCGTCGGTCACGATCTGGTCGGCCACGGTCTGGGCCATCGAGGCGTCGGTCAGCTTGATGACGAGCGAGGCCGGGATGGGGTTGCGGCCGTCGAGGGCCTCGACGGCGTCGGCGGCGTTGGCCGACACCATGGTCTCGCGGTACTCGGCGAGGGCCTCGTCCTTGCTCTTGTAGGTGACGCTGTCGACGCCCTCCCACGTGGCGATGCGCGCCTCGAGGGAGTCGACCGTGGTCTGGTCGGCGTCGTCGGCCAGGAAGGCCTGGATGGTGATGCGGCTCTCCACGTCGCCCACCACGTTGTTGACCATCGACGAGGCGATGGCGAACACGCCGATGATGAACAGCGACAGGAAGATGGTGATGACGGCGCCGAAGCTGGAGCCGAAGTTGCGCTTGAAGTGATACCCCGCCTCGCGGACGGAGTAACCGAAGTTAAATGGCACCATAGTAACCGTAGCCTCCCTGCGCCTCGTCGCGCACGACCTGGCCGTTCTCAAGAGCGATGACGCGGCGGCGCATCGAATCGACCATCTCGCGGTCGTGCGTGGCGACGACGACCGTGGTGCCGGTGCGGTTGATGCGCTCGAGCAGCTTCATGATGCCCAGAGAGATGGCGGGGTCCAGGTTGCCCGTGGGCTCGTCGCACACCAGCAGCGGCGGGCGGTTCACCATGGCGCGGGCCACGGAGACGCGCTGCTGCTCGCCGCCGGAGAGCTGGTCGGGCATCTTGTCCATCTTCTCCTCGAGGCCCACGAGGCGCAGCACCTCGGGCACCTGCACCTTGATGACGCTCTTGGGCTTGCCGATGGACTGCAGGGCAAAGGCCACGTTCTCATAGGCGGTGCGGTTAGGCAGGAGCTTGTAGTCCTGGAAGACGCAGCCGATCTGGCGGCGCAGGAACGGCACCTTGCGGTCGCGCAGGTTCGACAGGTCCTGGCCGGCCACGTAGATGTGGCCCGCGGTGGGCTTCAGCTGACGGATGATCGTCTTGATGAAGGTGGACTTGCCCGAGCCGGAGTGGCCCACGAGGAACACGAAGTCGCCCGGCATGATGTCGAGCGAGATGTCGTTGAGGGCCGGCTTGTCGGGCTGCGCGGGGTAGATCAGCGACACGTGACGCATCGCGATGGTGGGCGGGACGTTGCCGTACCCGGGCCTCTGCTGAGGTGCGGCAGCGCCGGCGGGCGCGGCAGCCTGGCCCGCCTGGGCGGGCGCGCCGCTTCCGAAGTGGTTTGCCACTTGTTGCTCCAATCACTTGCGCAGACCGGATGTGTCTGAGGAACGCATGTCTGCTTGCACGCACAAACAAGTGCGCACTTGCCTGGAATCTTAACAAACGGGCAGCTTCTCGCTATGGAGAAGGAGTGGCATGCCCCCTGCAGGCCTTGCATATGCACAAAAAAACAAGCGAACCCCGCGCAGGGCAGGCCATACGCGGGGTTCGTGGGGAAAAGCCTGAAAATCGCCTGGAAACTAGGCCAGAAGCTCGCGGGCCGCAGCGGCGATGGCGGCGCTGTCGCAGCCGTACTTCACGAGCAGCTCGGCCAGCTCGCCGGAGGTGCCGAAGACGTCCTGCGTGCCCACCATGCGCATGGGGCAGGGATGGCGACGGGCCAGCACGCCGGCCACGATGGAGCCCAGGCCGCCGTTGACGGAGTGCTCCTCGCAGGTCACGACGCGGCCCGTCTTGGCGGCGCTGGCCACGACGGTCTCCTCGTCGAGGGGCTTGACGCTGTAGGCGTCGATGACCTCGGCCTGAACGCCCTCGGCCGCGAGCAGCTCGGCGGCCTTGAGGGCCTCGTCCACCTCGATGCCGCAGGCCACGAGCGTGACGTCGGAACCCTCGCGCAGGATGCGCGAGCCGCCCAGGGTCATCTCAAAGCCCGGCTCGTACACCTGGGGCACCTTGGCGCGGCCCATGCGCACGTACACGGGGCCGGGCTCGGCGGCTGCCAGGCGGATGGCGGCGCAGGCGCTCTCGTAGTCGGCCGGCACCAGGACGCGCATGTTGGGCAGGGCGTTCATGAGCGCGATGTCCTCGAGCATCTGGTGGCTGCCGCCGTCGGGACCCACGGAAAGGCCGGCGTGGGTGGGGCACACCTTCACGTTGAGCTTGCCGTAGCACACGGTGTTGCGAATCTGATCGTAGCAGCGGCCGGTACCGAACACGGCGAAGGAGCCCGTGAAGGGGATGCGCCCGGCCAGGGACAGGCCGGCGGCCACGCCGATCATGTCGGCCTCGGCGATGCCCACGTCCACCAGGCAGTCGGCGTCATAGGCGCCGAGCTTCTTGGTGGTGGTGGAGCCGGCAAGGTCGGCGTCGACGGCGACAACGTCGACGCCCTTCTGCGCAAGCTCAACCAGGGTCTGCCCGAAAGCCTCGCGCGTGGCGCGGGCGGGAAGGTTGTTCGTCATGGGTGTTGCTCCTTAGCGTCTACTCGGCCTGAGCGGCGGCGTCGATATCGGCCAGTGCCTGGGCAAGCTCCTCGGCGTTGGGGGCCTTGCCGTGCCAGCCGGCCTGGTCCTCCATGAAGGAGACGCCCTTGCCCTTCACCGTGTGCAGCACGATGGCCACAGGCTGGCTGGACTGCTGATCGCAGGCGCACTCAAGGGCAGACTGGCACTCCTCGACATCGTTGCCGTCGGAAACCTCGATGACGCGCCAGCCAAAGGCAGCGAACTTCGAGGCGATGTCGCCCAGGTCCACCACGTCGCCCAGGTGGCCGTCGATCTGGAGGTTGTTGTTGTCAACGACCGCCACAAGGTTGGAGAGCTTGCGATGGGCGGCGAACATCGCGGCCTCCCACACCTGGCCCTCCTGCAGCTCGCCGTCGCCCATGAGGACGAAGACGCGGCGCGCCTGAACGCCCTGCTTGGCGGCGTCCTGCGCAAGGCCCAGGGCCAGGCCCGAGCCGATGGACAGGCCCTGGCCAAGCGAGCCGGTGGAAACCTCGACGCCGGGGCACTTGTTCATGTCGGGGTGGCCCTGAAGGTGGCTGCCGAGCTTGCGTAGGCTCGTGAGCCACTCGCGGGGGAAGTAGCCGTCCTGAGCCAGAACCGCGTAGAGCGCGGGCGCCGCATGGCCCTTCGAGAGGATGAAGCGGTCGCGCTCGGGGTCACCGGGGTTGGCCGGGTCGTGGCGCAGCGTGCCGCCGAAGTACAGCGTGGCGATGAAATCCGTGGCAGAAAGCGAGCCGCCCGGATGGCCCGAGCCCGCCTCATGCAGCATCGTCACGATGTCGCGGCGCATCTGGGTGGCCGCCGCGCGCACGCGCGCCGCGTCGAACGTGGTGTTACTCCCGCTCATTGGTCAAAGCTCCTCGTCCCTAGAGAATGCTCGCAGATACAGACACGGCGTGCATGGTAGCACGCCGCAGGTTGCCTAGACTTCCTGTTGTTCAAGTACACGCCAACGATGATACGAGACGATGAACGGATCGAGGTCGCCGTCGGAAAGCACGTCCTCGACGTTGCTCGTCTCATGGCCGGTGCGCAGGTCCTTCACCATCTGGTAGGGGTAAAGCACGTAGCTGCGGATCTGGTTGCCGAAGCCGATGGCCGTCTTGGGGCCGCGCAGCTCGGAGAGCTCCGCGTCGCGCTTCTCGCACTCAAGCTCGTAGAGCTTCGAGCGCAGCACCTGGATGCAGAACGCCTTGTTCTGCAGCTGGGAGCGCTCGTTTTGGCAGGTCACCACGAAGCCGGTGGGCAGGTGGGTCATGCGCACGGCGGAGTCGGTGGTGTTCACGCCCTGGCCGCCGTGGCCGCTGGCGTGGTAGACGTCCACGCGAACGTCGTTCATGTCGAGGTTGACCTCGATGTCGTCGGGCAGCACGGGCAGCACCTCGACGCCGGCGAACGTGGTCTGGCGGCGGCCCTTGATGTCGGTGGGAGAGATGCGCACGAGGCGGTGCACGCCGGCCTCGGCGCTCAGCATGCCGAAGGCGTCCTTGCCGCGCACGGTGAAGGTGGCGCGGTCCAGGCCGATGGCCTCGCCGGCCGGGGCGTCGTTGACCTCGACCTTCCAGTGGCGGCGCTCGCAGTAGCGCAGGTACATCTTGAAGAGCATCTCGCACCAGTCCTGGGCCTCAAGGCCGCCCTGGCCCGGCGTCACGGTGACGATGGCGTCGCCGTGGTCGAACTTGCCGGTGAACCAGCTCGACAGCTCGAGGGCGTCGAGCTTGACCTCGAGGCTCTCGAGGCACTCGACGGCATACTGCGAGGTCTCCTCGTCGTCGGCCTCCAGGGCCAGCTCGTCGGCGCTCGTGGCCTCCTCGAGCAGCTCCACGGCGGCGTCGTAGTCTTTGATGTCCTCGCCCAGGCGAGAAATCTCGCCCATGACCTGCTGGGCGGCCTGCGTGTCGTCCCAAAAGCCGGGCTGCGTGCTGGAATCCTGCAGCTCAGAGCGCGTGCGGCGCTTGAGGTCTATGGCGAGGTAGCGCTTCACCTCGGCAAGGCGCGCCCCCATAGACTGTATCTGTGCGGCATGCGACTCGACCATACCCTACGCGCTCTTCCCGTGGCAGTTCTTGAACTTCAGGCCGCTGCCGCAGGGGCACGGGTCGTTGCGGCCCACGCCCGCATAGGGGTCCTCGTCGCTGGCAACGTAGGTCTTGACCTTGCCCTCGCCGCCCTGCGTCGCCTTCTGCGCGGCGGCTGCGGCAAGGCCCTGCATGGCGCGACGGGCGCCGGCAGGCACGCCGGGACGGCGAGGCTGGGAGGAACGGTTGTCGCCGTCCACCTCGGCCGGGCCGGAGAAGCGTGCGCCCGCGAGCATGTCCGGGCCGGCCTGGGGCACCTTGGGGGCGCCGGCGGGAGACTGGGCGAGCTCCATGCGCAGGACGGTGCGCAGGAAGTCCTCGTACATGGTGTCGACGAGGATGCCGAAGGCGGCGTATGCCTCCTCCTTGTACTCCACGAGCGGGTCGCGCTGGCCGTAGCCGCGCAGGCCGATGCCCGCCTTGAGGTAGTCCATCTCCTGCAGGTAGTTCATCCAGCGGGTGTCGATGACGCGCAGCATGACCTGGCGCTCCAGGACGCGCGTGAGCTCGGGGCCCAGGGCCTGCGCCTTGGCGGCGTAGACCTCCTTGACCCAGTCGACCACGGCCTGGCGCACCTCGTCGGACTCGCCGGCGCCGAGCATGGCGGCCGTGTCGACCTCCTCTTTGCCGGTGAGCTGCTTGAGCCAGTCGGCCAGGCCCTCGGCGTCCCAATCGGCCGGGTCGGCTGCATCGGGCACGAAGGTGTTGGCCTGGCGCAGGACGGTCTCCTCGAGGACGTCGCCGACGTGCTCGGAGATGTCCTTGCCGTCGAGGATGAGGTTGCGCTCGCCGTAGATGACCTGGCGCTGCTTGTTCATGACGTCGTCGTACTCGAGGACGTGCTTACGGGCGGCGAAGTTCATGTCCTCCACCTTGCGCTGGGCGCTCTCCACCGACTTGGAGACGAGCTTGGCCTGGATGGGCATGTCGTCGGGCATGTTCATGCGCTGCATGAGCGAGGCGATGCCCTCCATCTTGTCGCCGCCGAAGCGACGCATGAGGTCGTCTTCCAGGGAGAGGTAGAACTGCGTGCAGCCCGGGTCGCCCTGACGGCCGGAACGGCCGCGCAGCTGGTTGTCGATACGGCGCGACTCGTGGCGCTCGGTGCCGATGACGCACAGGCCGCCTGCGGCGCGGACCTGCTCCTTCTCGGAGGCGCAGATCTCCTTGGCGCGCGCGAGGGCCTCGGCGCGCTGCTCGTCGGTGGTGTCCTCGGAGTCGGGGTCGATGCCGCGCTCGCGCAGAAGGTCCAGGGCGAGGAACTCGGCGTTGCCGCCGAGCAGGATGTCGGTACCACGGCCTGCCATGTTCGTGGCGATGGTGACCGCACCCAGGCGGCCCGCCTGCGCGACGATAGCGGCCTCACGCTCATGGTGCTTGGCGTTCAAGACCTCGTGCTTGATGCCGCGGCGCGTGAGCAGGCGCGAGAGCTTCTCGGAGCTCTCGATGGCCACGGTGCCCACCAGCACGGGCTGGCCCTTGGAGTGGCGGGCGATGACGTCCTCGACCACGGCGTTGAACTTGATGTCGATGGTGCGGTACACGAGGTCGTCGCGGTCGTCGCGGATGACGTCCTTGTTGGTGGGGATGGGCTGCACCGGCAGGTTGTAGATCTGGCGGAACTCGGCGTCCTCGGTGAGGGCGGTACCCGTCATGCCGGAGAGCTTCTCGTAAAGGCGGAAGTAGTTCTGCAGCGTGATGGTGGCCAGGGTCTGGTTCTCCTCGCGCACGAGGACGCCCTCTTTGGCCTCGACGGCCTGGTGCAGGCCCTCGGACCAGCGGCGGCCCTCCATGATGCGGCC
>CAVJGP010000048.1:0-20824 GCA_963648855.1 Alistipes onderdonkii
CAGCTCTATGCCAAGTATGGCCTGGACGATGCCGAGATCGAGTTCATCGAGTCGCACGTGAAGGAGATGGACTAGCCATGGCGAGCATCGACATCTCCCGCATCATCGAGACCACGGCGCCTGCCACGCCAAAGATCTACGCATACACCACGCCCGAGATTGCCCGGCACGACGGCTGGACCAAGATCGGCTATACCGAGCAGGACGTGGAGACGCGCATCAAGCAGCAGACGCACACGGCCGACGTGGAGTGGCACCTGGAGTGGAGCGGCAACGCCACCTGGGAGCATCGCCCCGGCACTTTCCGCGACACCGACTTCCACGCCTACCTTGAGAAGCAGGGCATCGAGCGCGAGCCCAAGAAGGAATGGTTCAAAATCGGCGGCGAGGAGTCGCACCTGCAGTTCTACCGCTTTCGCGACACCGACGGCGTGCTCGACGCGCCCGGCGGCATCGCCTACACCCTGCGCGCCGAGCAGGCCCGCGCCGTGGATCAGACCTGCGCCTTCGCGCGCGCCCACTGGGACGAGGCCGGCGAGCATGGCGGTGAGTTCCTGTGGAACGCCAAGCCGCGCTTCGGCAAGACGCTCACGGCTTACGACCTGTGCCGCCAACTCGGTGCGCGCAACGTGCTCATCGTGACCAACCGCCCGGCCATCGCCAACTCCTGGTACGACGACTACGAGAAGTTCATCGGCCTCGAGGGCGGCTACCGCTTCATCAGCGGCGTGGACGCGCTGGCGGGCAAGCCCTACTGCCTTTCCCGCGATGACTACCTTCACGCCACGAGGAACGACCCGGACGGCCCCAAGAGCTTCATCGAGTTCGTGAGCCTGCAGGACCTCAAGGGCTCGGTCCGCTTCGGCGGCGTGTACCAGAAACTCGACGAGGTGGCCGACCTCACCTGGGACGTCCTCATCATCGACGAGGCGCACGAGGGCGTGGACACCCTCAAGACCGACGTGGCCTTCGACCACATCAGGCGCCGCTTCACCCTGCACCTTTCCGGCACGCCGTTCAAGGCGCTGGCCAACGAGAAGTTCGGGGCGGACGCCATCTACAACTGGACCTACGCCGACGAGCAGCAGGCAAAGCGCGACTGGCCGGCCGACTCCGAGCAGCCCAACCCCTACGCCACCTTGCCGAGACTGAGCCTGCTCACCTACCAGATGAGCGACATCGTGGCCGACGAGGCGCGCGGCGGCATGGAGATCGACGGCGAGCAGGCCGAGTTCGCCTTCGACCTGAACGAGTTCTTCTCCACGACGCAGGGCGGCGCCTTCGTCCATGACAAGGACGTCGACCAGTTCCTGGACGCGCTGACCAGGCAGAAGAAGTTCCCGTTCTCCACGCCGGAGCTGCGCGACGAGCTGCGCCACACGTTCTGGATGCTCAACCGCGTTGACTCGGCCAAGGCGCTCGCCGAGAAGCTCAAGAGCCACCCGGTCTTCAAGGACTACGAGGTGGTGCTTGCAGCCGGCGACGGCAAGCTCGACGATGACGACGAGGCCGAGAAGTCGCTCGACCGCGTGCGCCGCGCCATTGCGGGCAACGACAAGACCATCACGCTCTCCGTGGGGCAGCTGACCACGGGCGTCACCGTGCCCGAGTGGACGGCGGTGCTCATGCTCTCCAACATGCAGAGCCCCGCGCTCTACATGCAGGCCGCCTTCCGCGCTCAGAACCCGTGCCTGTTCGACCTGGGCGGCGGTGCCTACGCGCGCAAGGAGAACGCCTACGTCTTCGACTTCGACCCGGCGCGCACGCTCACCATCTTTGAGGAGTTCGCCAACGGCCTGTACGGCGACACGGCTGCGGGAGCCGGCGACGTGGGCACGCGCGAGCGCCACATACGCCAGCTGCTGAACTTCTTCCCCGTCTACGGCGAGGACGAGGACGGCGAGATGGTGGAGCTCGACGCCGAGCAGGTGCTCAGCGTGCCGAGGCGCATCCATGCCAAGGAGGTGGTGCGCCGCGGCTTCATGAGCAACTTCCTGTTCCAGAACATCTCAAGCGTGTTCCGCGCCCCAGCCGAGGTGGTCGAGATCATTCAGAAGTTCGAGCCCTTTGAGCAGGGCAAGGCCCAGGACAGGAAGAAGAACGCCGTCGAGATAGACGGCAACACCGCCGACGAGCTCTCGCTTAACGAGGACGGCGAGGTGGAGATCCCCCGCGAGCAGGTGGTGGGACGTGCGCAGGGCATCTTTGGGGCGAAGGTCTACGGCGAGGTTGCCGTGGACCTGGCGAGCGAGGTGGAGGCAATCGCCGAGCGGCACGCGGCCGACGATGACGACGCGGCGATGCTCGCGAAGCTGAAGGAGGCCTTCAAGGAGAAGGTGACCGACCCGTTGGTGCAGGCCGCCACGCACACCTATGGCAGCGAGCTGAAGCCCCGCCAGCAAAAGCAGCTCGAGCGCAAGGTGCAGGCCGACGCCGACATCGAGCTCAACCGCCAGGTCGGCGACTACCAGATCCAGGTGAAGCGCATCGACTTTTCGCGCACCGACGCGCTTAAGGCGGCGAGGAGCGACGCCGAGCGCGCGCAGATCAACCAAAGGCACGACGAGCAGAAGGCGCAGGCCTTCCAGACTCTCACCCAGAAGCTCGACGACGCCCGGGACGAGCTGGTGCACAGCGCCGGCGAGACCGTCGTGCGCGAGGTGGAGACCGCTAAGAAGGAGGCCGAGAAGCAGGGCATCGAGGACAAGGTGCGCGCCCACCTGCGCGGCTTCTCGCGCACCATCCCGTCGTTTCTCATGGCGTACGGCGAGTATGGCACCACGCTTGCGAACTTCGACACCGTGATACCGGCAGAGGTGTTCCTCGACGTGACGAGCATCACCGTGCACCAGTTTCGCTTCCTGCGCGACGGGGGAGACTACAGCGACCGGGAGAGCGGCGAGACGAGGCATTTTGCGGGCCACCTGTTCGACGAGGTGGTCTTCAACGACTCTGTGGACGAGTTCATACGTCTTCGGGAGAAGCTGGCCAACTACTTCGACGAGAGCCAGGCCGAGGATATCTTCGACTACGTGCCGCCGCAGAAGACCAACCAGATCTTTACCCCGCGCAACGTGGTGGTGCAGATGGTCGACCTGCTGGAGGCTGAGAACCCCGGCTGCTTCGACGACCCCACCCACACCTTCGCCGACCTGTACATGAAGAGCGGCCTGTACATCACCGAAATCATCAAGCGTCTGTACAAAAGCGAGGGCATGCGCGCCGCCTTCCCCGACGACCGCGAGCGTCTCGACCACATCCTGGAGCATCAGGTGTTCGGCATCGCGCCGAGCCAGATCATCTACGAGATTGCCACGCACTACATCCTGGGCTTCAACGACGAGGTGGGCCAGGGCTGCGACAGCAACTTCGCGATGGAGGACACGGCTGAGCTAGCCAAGAACGGCGAGCTTGAGGCGTATATCCAGCGGGTCTTCGGCCCCAAGCTGAGCGAGGCGTAGGGTGGCGCTCGCGTGTGACAGGGTGGCGGCCGGGCGCGGCGGCGAGGACGAGATCCGCGCCGCCGTTGAGGCCCTTGCCGTGCGCGACACCGAGCTCTCCGCCCGGCTGCTCTATCGCCGCTCGCGGGCGCTCATGAGGGGCCTTGGGGTGCGCAGCCCGGCGGAGCTCTACGACATCCTGCAGCGGGTCTTCGGGAACGCCGGGGACGACGGCGTGCGCTTTGCCGACCATCTCTGCGTGGCGTTCGGGGCGGCGGACCGCGGCCGGCAGGTGCGCGACTACGTGGCCTGCCACCCCGGCGAGCCCAAGAGCGTCCTGGCCATGGGCTACGAGCGCGAGTACGGCTTCAGCGCCGGCATCGCGCAGATATGGATCGACCTGTTCGCCGAGGTCGAGGACGTGACGACCTCGGAGTGGCTGAGCTGCAAGAACGGGGGTGAGGGGGATTTGACTTCGATGACTCTGGATGCCGGGGCGGTCGGGGCGGCCTGCGCGGCTGCAGCCGGCGGTGCTGCGGGCGAGGCGGCGGGGTGTGAGCGAACGAGCACGGCCGACTTCTTCGCCCGCGAGCTTCACGGCGGAATCTGTGACGCCGTGCTCGTGCGGCGCAGGTTCGCATACGAGGTCGGCGACGCCGATTTCGTGCGGGCCATCGAGGATGCGGGCTATTACGAGGACCAAGGGCTTCTCTTCAGGTGTGGCCAGACTCCCAACGAGCATTTCACGCGGCTCATTCTCGATCATCCCTCCTTCGCGCGGGGCGACGCTGGGTTCGAGGGCGCCGTGTGGAACCACCAGAGGTTTCGCTATGTCCTCAACAAGATGTTGAAGAGCCACACGGTTCTTCTGTACGAGCCCGACAGCTACCTGGCGTTCACGAGGCTCCATGATGTGCTGGGGGTGCGCTTGGCGGACATCGAGTCCTATGCCACATCCGTGAGCATGGACGCGCCCGAGCACGTGCCTTTCACGGTGGTGAGCCTCCACGCCGGCGGGCTTTGCACGCATACGCTCGACGCGCTTGAGATGCCCGACGCCTTCTACGAGGGGCTTCTTGAGGCGAGCGGGCTTTTCGACAGCTGCGTTGTGGTAGGAACGCGGGTCTTCAGGCTAAAAGGTGAGGGGAGGATGAGCGCGAACTCGTTGATTGAATGGCTCGTTGCACGCAACGAGGGAATCGAGCGCGATGAGCTGCCCCGCCTGCTTCGTGACGAGCTGGGCATCCATTGCCCGACGGTGAACCTGACGACCATCATTCACAACTCAAGCGTCTATTACGACGATATCGGCGACGCGTATTACTCATCGATTGAGGCATGGAAGAAGGAGGCACGCAATGAACTTGCTTAATGAGGGGGTCGCCTCGGGCGACGTGCAGAAGACGGGGAGCCGCGAGAAGCACTCCATCGACGGAGTGACGAGGGACTTCGACATCTACCGCATCAAGAGCGACCTGCTCTTTTACAACGACAAGAACGACCGCATCGCCACCTGGGTGAGCGAGTACAACTCTACGCAGGACGCCGACCTGCTCTCGCTGGGTCGCGAGGAGTACAACACCGTCATCGAGGACTTCATTGTGCAGAGCAACCCCGGTGCGCTGCGCAAGACCCAGAGGGACATCGCGCTGCGCGGGCAGCTGCGGCCCGGCATCGTCCTCAACGACGGTCGCGTGATCGACGGCAACCGCCGCCTGACCTGCATCCGCCGCATCGCGCGCGAGGGCGCCGACCCCGGCTGGTTCGAGGCCGCGATTCTCGACGACGCCACCGGCAGCGACGAGAAGCGCATCAAGCTGCTGGAGCTCGCCATCCAGATCGGCGAGGAGGAGAAGGTGGCCTACGACCCCGTCGACCGCCTGGTGGGCGTGTACCGCGACGTGATCAAGAACCACCTCATCACTCCTGCCGAATACGGCAACGCCACGGGCCTGAAGGAGAGCGAGGTCAACAAGCTCGTGGAGCGCGCCGAGTACATGGAGGACTTCCTGGAGTTCTGCCAGGCACCCGAGCAGTACCACCTGGCCCGCGCGCTCAAGGTGGACGGCCCTCTGGGCGAGTTTGGGCGCATCCTGAAGAAGTACGACAAGGAGCGCGACAAGCAGCTGGTCAAGCGGCTGATGTTCGCCAACATGGTGGTGCAGCCCGAGGGCGATATTACGCGCTATGTCAGGGACTTCGGCAGCGTGGCGGGCACGGATGCCGAGGCCGACTTCAAGGCGGCCGAGCAGCAGGCCATGTCCGAGCTGATGGAGAAGATGGGCCCTGGTCCCCTCACCCGCGAGAAGGTCAGCGACCTGCGCTCCGACGCGAGGCTTGTCGACTCGTTCACGCGCGCCGGCGACCGCGCCAGGGAGACCGTGCGTCGCATGAAGCTCATGGACACGCCTGTCAAGAAGTCGGAGGATTGCCTCGAAGACCTCGAGAAGATCCTGCCCGAGATGCTGGATGTCATGGCCGCCGCCGACCTCGAGAAGGCGCGCCGCAACCTCAGCGCGGTCATCGAGAAGGCCGAGCGTCTGATTGAGGAGATTGATGAGCGCGCCTAACGTCATTGTTTGTTACGACCAGAGCCGCCCCGGCATGTATCTGCGCATCGAGGGGCAAGACACGGCCGGGTTCATGGCGAGCCCGACCTGGCGTGCCTGGCTGTACTACCCGGCGGAGTACGTCGTGGGGTGCGAGGGCGACAAGATCTTGCTTGACGGCGGGCTGGGGCTGCGCGAGTGCCAGGAGATTCTGGAGGCCATACAGGAGGCCGACGGACACGGGTTCACGGCGTGCGTGGACGCGAGCTTCACCGCATTCGTGGACGCCGGCGAGACTTACATCCGTGAGCGCTCCGAGGTGGGGCTCGCCATCAAGGCCCAGAGCGCTGAGAGCATCGCCGACGACCCGCAGCTTGGGGCCCATTTCCGCGAGTTTCGCGATGTGGTGAACGCCGCGTGCGCGCGTCCCCTGCGCGACCGTCAGATGCTCGACGCCTTCTTCATGGCAACCGTGGGCCGCGCGGCCGACTTCTCCGTGCCCGGCGCGGGCAAGACCGCGACGGTGCTCGGCGTGTTCGCGTACCTGAGGCACCTGGGGCTCGTCCGGCGCATCGTGGTGGTGTGTCCGAAGAGCGGCTTCGAGTCGTGGGAGCGCGAGTGGGTGGCGACCTTTGGCGACAAGCTGCCGCTATGCTGTTTCTCGCTTGGCGACCCGGACATCGCCGGGATGCCTGCCGAGAGGCGAAGGCGCGCCCTTGCGCTGGACAGCGGGCGGTGCAACCTCTTCACGTTCAACTACGAGTCGCTGGACGGTTACGTGCGCGAGCTGCATTCCATCGTGCCCGACCAGACCTTGCTTGTGTTCGACGAGGTGCATCGCGTGAAAGCGATTCGCGGAAAACGCGCCACAGCTGCGCTTGCGGCCGCCGAGGGCGCTAAGTACGTTGTCGCGCTCACGGGGACGCCGATACCCAACACCTACCAGGACATCTACAACCTGCTGCACATCCTCTACCCGCAGGATTACGACACCTTCTTCGGCTACGAGCCCGGCGAGCTGCGCAAGCCCGGCGGCAGCCTGCAGGCGCGGCTCAACGAGAGCCTGGCGCCGTTCTTCTGCCGCACGAACAAGGACGAGCTCGGCGTGCCACGACCTGAGCCTGACCAGATTGTGGATGTCGAGGCAACCGAGGACGAGAACACGCTGCTGCGCATCTTGTATGCGTCCTGCTCAAACGCATTGGCGCGCATCGTCCGCACGCTCCAGCTCGAGAGCGACCCGGAGATGCTCGGCTCGGCGGTTGACCCAGAAGACTTGGAATACGTGCTCGACCAGGTGGGCGAGGAATATTCCGACATCGATTACATCGACTTCTCGCAGACGTTCTTCGACGCCATTGAGCGAAGCCGCCCGAGCTCGAAGCTTGTGGCGTGCGAGCGGCTTGTGGCGGACATCATCTCCCAGGGGCGACCGGTGGTGGTGTGGTGCATCTTCGTGCGCAGCATCAAGAACCTGCGCCGCGACCTTTCCGCCATGGGCATCCCCACGCAGGCGATTTACGGCGCGACGCCGCAGGAGGAGCGGCGCGAGATCCTCGACGGCTTTCGCGCCGGCGAGTTCAAGGTGCTGGTGACCAACCCGCAGACGCTGGCCGAGTCCGTCTCTCTGCATACCGTGTGCCACGACGCCGTCTACTTCGAGTACGGCTACAACCTGGTGCATCTGTTGCAGTCCAAGGACCGCATCCATCGTCTGGGGCTTCCCGACGATCAGAAGACCCGCTACTACTTCATGCGCGAGAACTTCCTGCGCGACGGCAGGCCGATCTCTCTCGACGCGGTGATTTACGGCCGTCTGAAGGAGAAGGAGCAGACGATGCTCGACGCCATCGACGGCGGATACCTCGAGGGCGGCTACCTGGACGACGAGGACCTGCGCATCATCTTCGAGCGCCTGCTTGGAGGCGAGGCCGCAGGGCTGGATTACCGGTAGCGGGTTGGCCTTGCGGTCATGGCGTCGTTTCGCGTCCTGACGTTGCCCTGCCTAGGGTATGGGTGGCATGAAGGCCCTCGCCTCCGTCAGAGGCCCCTGCGTGTGAAATCGGCCGACTTGTGGCAGACGCGTGAGACCACGACCAGGCCCCGCCGTTCGTCAAGCCAGTAGAAGGCCTTGTAGTTGTACACGTTTATGCTGCGGTACTCGTGGCGGGTGTGGACCGGGGGCTCGAAGAGATAGACGGGGTGCGCGTACGGGTTTGAGGCGAGGGACCTGAAGGCCTCCCTGAAGCGCCGCGCCACGTCGGCGACGAGGTCCGGCCCGCCATACGAGAAGATGTAGCGGTACACGCCGTCCAGGTCGTCGAGGGCGAGGCTCGAGACAACGTAGCGGAAGCTGCTCATGCGACGTTGTTCCCGAGCAACGCTCCGAGGCGCTCCTCTTGGAGCTTTTCGAAGGCATCGGCGTCGACGTAGGAGACCGTGCCGTCTGCCTCCATGCGCTCGGCCTCGAGGAGGGCCCGCGCGTAGGACCTCTCCTGGGCGGCCGCGGCCGCGTTCCACTCTGCGTAGTCGACCATCGCCCAGCGCGGGCGGCCGTTCTGGGTGAGCACCACGACCTCGCCCTCGTCGGTGTACCTCGAGACGCTTGTCACGTCGGCCCTGAAATCGCTGACCGGGACTATCTGCGGCATGTCGTCCTCCTCTTAAAAGAAGAAATTTCTTCTGAATGCGACTCTAACACGCGTCGCGAGGTGGGACAAGCGCCAGGGCTGTCCAGGGCGGCTTTGCATCCGTTCGATACTATTCCGGCATAGCATGCACACCCCGTCTTGCCCGTCTGGCCTGCTCTCGCCCAAATCGTGATGCCCCTCGGCGTGAGCGATTGCAGGCCCATCTACCAGCAATTGTCGTTTTCGACAACTTTTTCGCTAACTTTTATGACAACTTTTTCGTCGTCTTTTGGAGCGCGGGTTGTCAGAAAGGCTCCCGCCCCGCGCCCGCCCGGCCCCTGCGTGCTTTGCCGGGGCCGGGTGCCTGCGTTTTCGCATGGCCGGCGTGCGACCGCGGGCCTCTGGCCCCTGCCTGCGATCCGGCTTTGGGTGTGTGCCCGTCAGCCCCACCGGCTGAGCAACGCCTCCAGGCGCACGTCGAGGCCGCGGTGGTGGTCCAGCTCGTCAATGACCACGACGGGCCGGCGCGTCAGCTTCTGCGAGAGCGCGACCACGAGGCGGTCGGTGTCCTGGCGAATGCCGGCAATGGGCTCGGGATGGTCCAGGCCCTCGTCGGCGCCGCAGGCCATGACGATGCGGGGGTCGCAGGCGAGCGGCGTGCGCGCCACGCGGTTGACGGCGCCGGGGTACCACGTGCTGGGGCTGGCCAGCAGGTACGTCGAGAAGGAGTCCGTGTTCATCATGGCGAACAGCCCGAAGAGCCCGGCGAGCGAGTAGCCGAAGAGGCCGACGGGGCCGGGCCGGGACGCAAGGCACTCCCGCGCCGCCTCGGCTATGGGCAGTACGGTCTCGCGCAGGAACGCCTCGGCCTGCCCGCCGAAGTCGGGCGCCCCGGGCTTGTAGGCGGGATGCGGCCAGGGGGTGTACTGCGCCAGGCCGCGGTCGGCCGGGTCGGGGTCGATGCCCACCAGGACGGGCAGGCGCGCCGCGTCGAGCCTGCCCCCGGCCGCCAGGCGCTCCACGCGCCGCAGCACCCGCGTCCCGTCGAGCACCACGAGCAGGCCCGGCGCCGCCGCGCACCCGTCCGGGCGCGCCACGGGGCAGCAGACGCCGGCGAGCTTCTCGCGCGTGACGCTCAGGCTGACCCTCTCGCCATGGTCTTTGGGGGCGGGGGCGTGCGTCTCGGTCGGCGTCTCGCCGGCGATGTCGTCGATGATGGGCATGGCGGTGTCCTTTCCTGCTTGTCGTTTATCGTGCTGGTCGGCGGGGGTGCGGGTCGTGCAAATCGTGTCGGCCTTGCTATGCCCGCGTGTCCCCGCCGTCCTCCCTGCGGGCCGCGCTGGGCGCGCAGCCGTAGTGTCGCTTGAACAGGCGGCTGAAGTAGAGCGGGTCCTCGTAGCCCACGGCGCGGGCCACGTCCTTGACGCGCATGTCGGTCTGGAGCAGGCGCATGGCCTGCTCCAGGCGCAGCGCGACGAGCAGGTTCATGGGCCGGACGCGGTGGGCCCGCGCAAAGCAGTACGAGAAGCGCTGGGCGCCCATGCCGTAGCGCGCCGCCAGGTCCTCAAGGGAGAGCGGCTCGGCGAAGTGCGTCTCCAGATAGGCCCGCGCCCGCGCCATGCGCTCGTCCGCCTTGCTGCGCGGCGAGGCGTCGAACATCGTGCGCAGCAGGTTGGTGGCGCCCACGATTTGGTTGAGGCGGCTGTCGAGCGTGGCGGCCGCGTTGAGCTCCTCGAGCGCCTCCACGCGTGCCAGCAGCTCGTCGAAGTTGTCGGCCGCGTACTCGTACGGCCGCATCATCCAGTTGTGGGGGTCGCCCTCCTCGTCGCGGTTGGCCTCGTAGTAGACGTTGACGTGCTCGAACGGCTCGTCGCCCAGGGCCTCGAACAGCAGGTTCTTGTGCGGGCAGCCGTGCAGGACCACGCCGCGCCTCCCCTCCAGCCGCTCGTCGCCCAGGACGAAGCGCGCCTGGCCCTTCACGGGGAAGATCATGGCCGAGTGGATGGTGGAGTAGCGTACGCGCTCGCCGGGGAGCTTGACCTGGCGGCTGACGGCGAAGACGCTGAAGGGCCGCTGGGCGTAGGCGCGCCGCAGCTCCTGTGGCGATGGGTGTGCGTCCATGAGTGGGCCTTCCATGATGTATGGCAACGTCAGAAACCGTTGAGACAAGGCGTGCGAGGGCGAAGCGTGCCGTGGCGTACGTGAGTCCGAGCGTAACGCCGCACCGGCAGTTTCTGGGTTGCTCCAAGACGATACCGTATGAGATGAATTCATGATAGACGGCGGATTTGTCCATGTTTTGAAGAGTATGACATGTTCAACTCTCAAGAGTTAGACGAAGATATTATTCGTCACATTGCGACGCGGTTTGACGCGGGCGTTCCGACGGGAACGCCGGCCAGCCCCGCGCCCTTATCCCGAAAGGATGGACTTTCATGGATCGTCTCTGCATGAACCGCCGTCAGTTTGCCGCAGCCGCCGGCCTGGCCCTCGCCCTGCCCTTCGCCGGCGCCTTCTCGCGCAACGCCTTGGCCGACTCCGCCTCCGCCGAGGGTGCGGACGCCGCCGAGCAGGACGGCCAGGCCGCGGCTGCCTCCGAGCCTTACGAGCCCGCCGCGACTCCCTACCCGCTCACCGTCGCGCTCGTGGACGGCGACGGCACCGCGTTCGAGCAGACCTTCGAGGCCGCGCCTGCCACGGCCGTGACCCTCACGGACTCCATGGCGGAGATCATGTGCCTGCTCGGCCTGGCCGGACGCGTCGTGGGCACCGTGACGCCCGAGGCGACGATGCCCGAGAGCGTGGCCGAGGCCTACGCCCAGATTCCGCAGCTCGGCGACAAGAAGACCCTCTCGCGCGAGACCGTCGTCGGCATGGGCCCCGAGGTGGTCATGGGCCGCGCGATGACGTTCAACAAGGATGGCCAGACGAGCGCCGCCGACTACAACGAGATGGGCATCAACGTCTACATCCAGCCCGCCACCTCGGCGAAGATGAACCCCACGCTCCAGGGCATCGTGGACGACGTGAAGAACGTCGCCGAGATATTCGACGTCCAAAAGGACGCCGCCGAGCTGGTGAACAGCCTGCAGGATCGTCTCGCCGCCATCGAGGCGCGCGTCGCCGAGGCGGCCGAGGCGGCCGGCGAGCCCCAGCGCGTGCTCATCATGACCAACTTCAAGGACGGCACGTTCGGCACGTTCGGCGGCAAGACCGGCGCCAGCCTGCAGTTCAACATGATCGAGTCCATGGGCGCCGCCATGGCGTCCACGGAAAGCGCCTCGAGCCTCACCTACGAGAACCTTGTCGCCATGAACCCGGACGTCATCCTCTACATCACGGCGGACCGCAACGCCGAGACGGACCCGCTCGTGCTGGACACCCTTTACGGCGAGCCGTCCGTCCAGGAGGTTCCGGCCATCGCCAACGGCAAGATCGTCGAGATTCCCTACGCCGAGTTCATGGACGCCTCGCCGCGCGTGTTCGACTCGGCCGAGAAGGTTCTCGAGACCCTCTACCCGCAGGAGTAAGACGTGCTCAAGCGCAGGGGCCCGTTCCGCGTGTTTATGGCCGTGCTCGTCGCGGGGCTGCTCGTCAGCATGGTGGTGACGTCGTGTTTGGGCGCTATCGATGTCTCGTTTCCCGATGCGCTCGCCATCCTGGCGAACCACCTGTTCGGGACGCCGCTGCCGGCCGACGGGCACATCGGCGTGGCCGTGGACAACGTGATCTGGCGCCTGCGCTTCCCCCGCATCCTGCTGGGCGCCGCCGTGGGCGCGGGCCTGGCGCTGGCGGGCGTGGTCATGCAGGCCAGCGTGCAGAACACCCTGGCTGAGCCCTACATCCTGGGCATCTCCTCGGGTGCGAGCTTCGGGGCCACGCTCGCCATCATGTGCGGCGCGGGGGCGCTCTCCCTGGGCGGGCTGGGCTCCTCGGTCTCGCTGTTCTCGTTTTTGGGGTCCGTCGTGGCCACGGTGGGGGTGCTGCTGCTTGCCTCGGCGGGCGGCCGGATGACGACGAGCAAGCTCGTGCTCTCGGGTATGATCTTGAACGCGCTGTTCACCGCCATGTCTAACTTCATCATCACCGTGGCCGCCGACGCGCAGGGCATGCTCGACCTCAAGTTCTGGACGATGGGCTCGCTCACGCGTGCCGGCTGGGACAACGTCTGGCTCGTGCTGGGTGTTGTCGCGGCGGGCACGCTGTTCTTTCTCACGCAGTTCCGCCCGCTCAACATCCTGCTCATGGGCGATGAGGCAGCCACGACGCTCGGCCTGAACACGGCCCGGCGGCGCTGGGTGTACCTCGTGGTCTCGGCGCTGCTCGTGGGGTGCATGGTGTCGGCCGTGGGCACCATCGGCTTTGTGGGGCTCATGATCCCGCATATCGCCCGCTCGCTCGTGGGGTCGGACCACCGCCGGCTCATCCCGGCGGCCGTGCTTGTCGGCGCGATCTTCATGCTGTGGGCCGACGCCGCCGCGCGTACGCTCATCGCCAACTCCGAGGTCCCCATCGGCATCCTGACCGCGCTCATCGGCGCGCCGTTCTTCGTGTACATCATGGTGGCGCGCAACTACAGCTTCAAGGGCAACTGAGGAGGGGCGGCATGAGGCTCGACGTGCGCAACCTCTCGGTTGCCATCCACCGCAAGACGATCGTGTCCGGCGTGTCGCTCTCCGTGGGTCCGGGCGAGTTCGTGGGCCTGCTCGGCCCCAACGGTTGCGGCAAATCGACGACGCTGCGGGCGATATACCGCCTGAACAGGCATTACTCCGGGCAGATTCTTTGGGACGGGTGTGACGGACGCACGATTGCCCAGAAAGAGTTCGCGCGCCGCGTGGCCGTGGTGGGGCAGTTCAACGACATCGCCTTCGACTTCACCGTGCGCGAGGTGGTGCTCATGGGCCGCGCGCCGCACCTGGGCATGCTTGCGCGCGAGGGGGCCTCGGACCAGCAAGTCGTCACCGAGGCGCTCGACATGGTAGACATGGCCAACTTTGCCGACCGCTCGTTCGCCTCGCTGTCCGGCGGCGAGCGCCAGCGCGTCATTCTGGCACGGGCGCTCGCGCAGAAGCCCGAGTTCCTCGTCCTGGACGAGCCGACGAACCACCTGGACGTCAAGCACCAGCTCCGCACGCTCGCCATCGTGCGCGAGCTGGGCGTGAGCTGCCTGGCCGCCCTGCACGACCTCGCCATGGCGAGCCGTTTCGTGGACCGCGTGTGCCTCATGAAGGACGGCCGCGTGGCGGCGCAGGGGACGTGCGCCGAGGTGGTGACCTCCGAGCGCGTCCGCGAGGTCTACGACGTCGAGGCACGCGTGGCCCCGGCGGGCGGGGAGGCCGGCACGGGCGACGGCTGGGGCGGTGGCCTGACGGTCGCCTACCGCGTGCCGACGAAGTAAGGGGCCAGGGAGTTGGCGAAGCTGGAGATGGGCATGGTCTGCAGCCGCACGCGGCCCAGGCCCGTCACCACGGCGTTGAAGAGACCCTCGCTGCCGTCAGAGGGATCGGAGGCCCCTGCGTGTGAAATCGGCCGACTTGTGGCAGACGCGTGAGGCCACGACCAGGCCGCGCTGCGAACGCCGATTTGCGATTCCGGCGGAGGCACCCTGCCCTCTCGCCCTCGCCCTCGCCCCCGCCCACCTCGTCCTCGCCCTGCCCCCTCGTCCGCCCTGCGAGTTCTCTGTCCGCCTACTCCCGGCTCCCCACTGCCTCTGCCGCGGCCGTCAGGGCGTCGATGCAGCGCAGGACCTGTTCGCAGCCTTCGCCGGCGCGCCAGGAGAGCTGATAGGGGAAGCGTGCGCACTCGTCGCTGATGGGGATGCCCGCGCAGCCGCTGAGCGCGTGGCCGAAGAGCTGCCGGCTGAACAGCGACCGGGGCATCACGAACACGTTCTCGTCGAGCTCAGCCGCCGGGAAGTCGGTCCACGAACTCGCGAAGAAGATGCGCTTGCCCATGGTGACGCCGCACGACTGGAACACCGCCTCGACCGCGTTGGCGCCGCGCTGCATGTCGGCGCTGCCCGTGGGGTGCATGATTCGCTGGCTGGTGAGCTCCCGGATGCTCACGGACTCGCGCTGGGCGAGCGGGGTGCCGAGCTTCGTCACGGCGAGCAGGGGCACGGAGGCAAAGAACCGCGTGCAGATGCGTGGGTCGGCCTCCTCGAACGGGTCAATGACGTCGATGCCGATGTCCACGCGACGCTGGAGCAGCTCGTCGCGAAGAGAGCTCGAGGAGCACGCGCACGTACGGATTCCCACCTTGGGCTCGTGCGTCCGGAGCTCCTCGATGGCGCGCCCCAGGATTGCTTGGACGGCGGAGTCCTTGATGGCCCCCGCGACGCAGACCTCGTGGGTCGCCTCGTGCAGGCGCCTGACCGCCGCATGGTAGGCCTCAATCATCTTTGAGGCTTCCTCGCAGAAGATGCGCCCCTCGCGCGTCAACTCGATCTGCTGCCGGTCGCGGTCGATGAGCGTGACGCCGAACTCCTTCTCGAGCGCCAAGATGTGCTTGCTCAGCGCCGACTGCGTGATGTTGAGCCTCCGCGCGGCCGCGGTGTAGTTGAGGTGCCCCGCCAGCACGAGGAACTCCTCGAATCGCTCTATGGACATCTCGAACGCCTCCCCCTCGAACGCCCCTTTGAATCTGCGCGACCCCGGGCATCTGCCGAAGGTTCGCGCGCCCCACATCCCCTCGCGGTGCGTCCAGCTGCCGCCTGCAGGCCCTGCGATTCTAACACGCCGGCCGGATGCGCACCTTTCGTGCGGCCAGCCGGATACCTGCGGGATGCCCGCCCGGGATGCCCGCCGGGCCGTCCCGCCAAGCCTGCCTGCCGCCCGCAAACGACATCTCGTGTCTCAGTTTATCACAATCTGCCTGCTATGATTCCATAATGGAATGACACGGGTGAAGCCATGGAATCGGCCCGTTCCCAAATCGTCGCTTCCGTCATCCCGACGCGAAAACGTACAACTCAAACCGTCGCATTCGTACGGTGGCGCGAAGCCATCCGCAACGCGGTTGCACGCCTGCGGCCACGGCGCCTGCCCGCCGCCGCTCGTCTGCGCATCCGCATCCGACATCGAGGACACAAGGGGAAGAGGGAGACGACATGATGCGAGAGTCAGAGACACAGCGGCAGGTCGCGGGCCAGCAGGTCGCGGGCCAGCCTATTGAGAACGCGCCCATCACGCGGCGCACCTTCGCGAAGGTCGGCGTCGCGGCGGGCCTGGCGGCGGCGCTCGGTGGCTTGGGCGCTTCCGGCTCGGGCGCGCTCGGCTCGCTGGTGGGCCTGGGCAAGGCGAGCGCGGCGGAGCTCGCCGAGGACCACGATGAGGTCAAGCGCATTCGCAGCCACTGCAGGGCGTGCGGCAAGATGGAGTGCCCCATCTGGGTGAGCGTCAAAAACGGGCGCGTCGTGAAGATCGAGGGCGACAACACCGCCATCTCGTCGCACGGCAACTGCTGCTCCAAGGGCCGCGACGCCATGGAGGCGCTCTACCACCCCGATCGCGTGAAATACCCCATGAAGCGCACCAACCCCAAGGGCGAGGACCCCGGCTGGGTGCGCATCTCGTGGGACGAGGCCATCGACATGGCGGTCGAGGGCATCCATAAGGTCATCGACGACCCGAACAACCTCGGCTGGCACTCCATGAAGCTCCTCCACGGCACCGGCCGCACCACCACCTACGGCATCGAGAGCTTCCCGAGCGTCGTGGGCATGTCGAACGTCGGCTCCACCGCCGGCCAGATCTGCAAGGGCCCGCGCATCGCCACGGGCGCGATGATCGCCTACCCGTCGCCGCACTGGGTCGCGGTGAACGACGGCGCCAAGTGCTTCTTCCAGTGGGGCACCAACCAGGAGGTATCCAACTACGACACGGCCGGCAAGGTCGCCACGGAGATGAAGTTCAACTCCGAGGTCTCCATCTGCGTGGGCCCGCGCCTGCAGAACCTCGGCAAGGAGTGCGACTACCAGCTTCACCTGCGTCCCGGCACCGACGACGCCCTTGCCCAGGCCCTCATGAACGTGATCATCACCGAGGGCCGCTACGACGAGCTCTTCATCAAGCGCTGGACGAACGGGCCCATGCTCGTGGTGGACGACATGGAGCCGAGCGGCTTCACTTGGACGAACAAGTACGAGATGCCCGGCGCTTACCCGCTCGAGATCAGGACGCGCCTCCTCAAGGAGAGCGACGTGGTGGAGGGCGGCGACCCGCAGAAGTTCGCGGTGTGGAACCTCAACAAAGGCGAGCTCACCTACTTCCATGCGCCGAGCGGCTTGTGGGACGGCGAGGACGAGGCCACGATGCCCGACCCCGAGAAGGACTGCGAGGTGCTCCATCCCAGCTACATGGCGCCCGACGACCCGCGCTACGAGGACTGCGGCGCGCTCGAGACGCACGACCCGGGCTTCCCCGAGGCGCTCGACCTCGACCCGGCACTGACCGGTGAGTTCGAGGTGACCCTCAAGGACGGGCGCACCGTGAAGGTGCACCCCGTGTGGGAGAAGTTCGCCGAGCGCGTGTCGTACTGGACGCCCGAGCGGGCCGCCGAGCACTGCTGGCTCGACGCCGACCTCATCCGCGAGACGGCCCTGGCCTACTCGCGCGAGCCGGGCATGGGCGGCATCCAGTACAACCTCCCTATCGAGCACACGGGCAACTCGGCCGAGACCTGCCGCACCATCCTGTGCCTGTCGGGCATCACCAACAACATCGACACGTTTGGCGGCAACCGCGGCTCCGACCTGCTGTACTTCCTCTACAACACCTACTTCCAGTACCACACGCCGTTCGTCGACAACGCCTGCACGCCCGAGGTGGCCGGCATGTGCGCGGGGGCCGTGGGCGACGACCTCACGCCCGGCGGCGGTCGCTTCCCGCTCATCCCGTGGTCGAACCAGGTGGGCAACGCGGCGATTTACCACGACCAGGCGAGCGCGACCGACATGATCATGACCGGCAAGCCCTACCCCATCCGCGGCATGATCAGCTGCACGGGCAGCCACTTCCACTCCGGCAACGCCACGGCCAACTGGGAGGCGTTCAAGACCCTCGACTTCTACCTGGCATGGGAGCTTTGGTTCACGCCCACGGTCGAGCTGGCCGATGTGATCCTGCCCGCGCGCCACTTCCTCGAGAACGCCTGCGTGCGCGCCTCGCAGAACGGCGAGGGCGGGTTCGGCGCGATGGTGAAGATCGTGGAGCCGCTGGCCGAGGCCAAATGGGACTCGATGACGCTCATCAACCGCCTCACGCCCAAGCTGGGCAACCCCTGGTGGCCCGAGGACAAGTCGCACACGCCCTTCCTCGCGGAGTTCGGCGACACCCAGTGGCCGAGCGACGAGCAGGCGCTCGACATGTCGGTCATCACGATGAAGCCCATGGACTTCATGGACGGGCACGTGATGCAGGCGGGCGGCCCCACCGAGCTGGGCCTGAACGGCGCGCCGCTGCAGTTCGACTCCTACGATGACTTCTGCGAGAAGTACCAGGAGCATGGCCAGTGGTCGCTCAAAAAGATGAGTCCCTTCGGTTATTACCGCAGGTACATGTGGGGATGGCTGCGCGCGCCCCAGGGGTACTTCGACCCTGAGAGCGAAGATTACAACACCACCGGCAAGCCCGGCCCCACCGGCTTCCCCACCCCCACGGGCAAGTTCGAGCTGTGGAGCACCATCCTCGAGTCCTACCCGGCCGACACGCGCGGCATCGATCGCGAGGTGGGGCGCAATGACGACTACCTGGCGGCGCTGCCCACCGTGCGCGAGCCCTACGAGAGCCCCTATCGCACGCCCGAGGTCTACGAGGAGTACCCGCTCATCATGACCACCGGCCGCCGCAACCCGCTCTTCTTCCACTCCGAGGGGCGCCAGCAGCCCTACCTGCGCGAACAGTATCCGGTGCCCAAGTTCCAGATCCACCCCGACACCGCAGCCGAGCTGGGTATCGAGCAGGGCGACTGGTGCTGGATCGAGTCCCGGCGCGGCAAGATCCGCGAGACGGCTGACCTGTTCGCCGGCATCGACCCTCGCGTGATCGAGGCCGACCACGGCTGGTGGTACCCCGAGCTCCCCGCGCCCAAGCACGGCTGGGACCTCTCGAACATCAACGTGCTCGTGGACCAGTACGCGCAGGACCCGCACCTGGGGACCTCCACGCTGCGCGCCTACCTCGTCAAGGTCTACAAGTGCACCGAGGAGAACTGCCCCGGCGGCCGGATAATCCCGTGCGACCCCGACACCGGCATCGAGATCATCACGTCGGGCGACGACCCGCGCCTGCAGGAGTGGAAGCCCATGACCGACGAGGAAAGGGAGGCGTTCTAACATGCAGAACGTCATCGTGACCGAATGCAACAAATGCGTGAACTGCCTCGCGTGCGCCGTGGCCTGCAAGGTCCAGCACGCCCCCGCCCTGGGCAAGCGCTTCACGTGGATCGACCGCATAGGCCCCAACCCCATCCACGAGGGCGACGTCTTCCCCAACATGGAGATGTACTTTCTGCCGATGAAGTGTCAGCACTGCTACGAGCCTCCCTGCGTGGAGACGTGCCCCACGGGCGCTTCGTACCGCGACGTCGACGGGACGGTGCAGGTGGAGACTGAGAGCTGCATCGGGTGCGGCCTCTGCGTGGGGGTCTGCCCCTACGGCGCGCGCTACGTGGACGCGGAGACGGCCGTTGCTCGCAAGTGCACGATGTGCAAGGAGCTCACCGACGAGGGCGAGCTGCCCGAATGCGTCGCTGCATGTACCGGCTCGGCGCTGCACTTCGGGGACATCGAAGACCCTGAGTCTGACGTTTCGAAGCTCGTGGCCCAGGCCGGCGACCGCGCGCACACCCTGGTCGACTCCGGCAACCGTCCGGCGAACATATACATCCTCGACAAGATGACCTGGCGGTCGTAAGAAAGGGGGAGGGCGATGTCGAAGACGAGCGAGGAGAGAAGCGCGTGCGTGGAAAGTCGTGCGGCTGGCGCGTGCGTGGCGGCTGGCACGGCGTGTGAGGAGAGCCGCGCGGGCGAGCTGACGGTGGGCGCGGGCGCGGCCGGCGTGGGCGTGGCGGGCGTTGCCGGCGCCGTGGGCGCTGTCGAGGCCGCGGGCGAGCTGGCGGCGGACGCGGGCGCGGCGGGCGAACAGCGGAGGCTGGTGTATGCGCTGCTCGCGAGGCTGCTGCGCCGGGAGGTCGACGAGGCGACGCTCGCCGCGCTCAAGGGGAGCGACGTGTTTGTGTGCGACGACGAGGCGTTCGGGCGCAGCCTCGGCTTGATTAAGGGATACTTGGCCTCACCCGAGGCGAGCGTGATCGACCTTGCCCGCGACTACGCGCGGACTTTCTGCGGGGCGGGGTCGACAAAGAAGAACTCGGCCTACCCCTTCGAGTCGGTCTACACCAGTCGGGAGGGGCTGCTCATGCAGGATGCCCGCGACGGCGCCCTGGCCTGGTACCGACGCTTCGGCCTTACGAAGAACGAGTCGTGGCTCGACTGCGAGGACCACGTGGCCCTCGAGCTGGAGTTCATGGAGTATCTCATCGGGATGGAAGCCGAGGCTCGGGCGGACGGACGCGTCGACGAGGCCGACGGCCTGCTGCGCTCGCAGCGCGACTTTGCCCGCGAGCATCTCGCGAACTGGCTCCCCCGGTTCGCCCGCGACGCCGACGCCAAGGCGCGTACCGACTTCTACCGCGGCCTCGTACGGTTCGCGAGTCTGTATGTGAAGCGTGACCTTGCGGGGCTCGAGGGCGTGCTCACGGAGGTGACCGGGTCGACGGGAGCGCCTGCCGGAGCGGGAACGACTGCCGGAGCCGAGACGACGGTCGGCGGGGAAGGGGGTGCGAGAAAGGCAAGCTAGACGAGGGTAGGCGACGAGCCGCGTCGGGCGGCAGGTGTTCACGGCTCCCCGTGACTCCGGTCGACGACTGGCCTCCTTGGTCGTGGCCGGGTCGCGGGGAATCGGTGTTTTGGGGTGTTCCGAGGCGCGGGTGGCCTTTCTGGGGGTCGCCCGCCCTGTGTGTTCGCCCATCCTTGGCTGCGGGTAGCCCGAAGGCTCCCGCCCGCCCGGTTCCCGCCCGGCCCCCCGCGCCCTGCCGGGGGCCGGGCGGCCTCTCTTCTCCCTTACTTGCTCCCGGTGTCCACGAAGAAGGGGGCCAGGGAGTTGGCGAAGCTGGAGATGGGCATGGTCTGCAGCCACACGCG
>CAVJGP010000049.1:0-20554 GCA_963648855.1 Alistipes onderdonkii
GGCCCAGGCCTACGCCGTGCTCTACTCCGACGGCCTGCTCTCCCTGCAGCTCGGCGGCGACGTGGACACCGAGACGCACGGTGCCGTGCTGGAGAAGTGGGAGTGGGATCGTAGGTCCAACCCGTGGGCCGAAACGTACTACGACAAGATAACGTCCATCGTCGCGCGGAATCGCATCTCGCTGTCGGGTAACTGCACGGAGATGTTCTCCTCTAAATCCCGCTACGGCCTCCCTAACTGTGTGAGCATGGATCTCAGGAAGCTCGACGTGTCCAGGGTCACGCGCTTCTCGTTCATGTTCTTCGGCGACTGGGCTCTCAAGTCCCTGGACATCTCCGGCTGGAACGTCTCCTCGGGCACAGATTTCTCCGCTATGTTCTCCGACTGCTCGAATCTGGAGTCCCTGGACGTCTCCGGCTGGGACGTCTCCTCGGCCACGGACCTCTCCAGCATGTTCTTCGATTGCTCGAAGCTAGTGTTCTTGGACGTCTCCGATTGGAACACAGCCAAGGCAACGCGCCTCTACTCCATGTTCTACGGCTGCTCGTCCCTGACGACCCTGGACGTCTCCGGCTGGAACGTCTCCTCGGCCACGAACATCTTCTACATGTTCTCCGGCTGTTCGAGCCTGTCGTCTCTGGATGTTTCCAAGTGGGACGTCTCCTCGGTCACGAACCTCGAGGGCGTGTTCGCCGACTGCTCGTCCCTCACGGACCTCGACCTCTCCAAGTGGGTCGTTTCCAAGGCCCAGTACCTCGACAGCATGTTCATTAGGTGCTCGAAGCTGGAGACCCTGAACATCTCCGGGTGGGACGTCTCCTCGGCCATGAGTCTCGAAAACATGTTCAACAGCTGCAGCTCCCTCGTGCAAGTGACCCTGGGCACTGGCTGCGCTCCGCTCGTCGAGCAGCTGGGCGGGCCCTGGTGCAAGGAGGGCGGCGACGCGTATGCCTCCATCACCGCCGAGGCCCTGCCCGGCACGTTTGTCAAGGGGCATACGGTGACCTTCAACTCCAACGGCGGCTCCGAGGTTGCCTCGCTGATCGTGCCAATCGGCGAGACGGCCACCGAGCCCGATGTCCCCGTCAAGGACAGCCTCGCCTTCGCCGGCTGGTACTCCGACGAGGCGCTGCAGACGCCCTACAACTTCAGCGCGCCCGTCACCACGGATATCATCCTTTACGCCAAGTGGGGCGAGGCCAAGACCTACGCCGTGCTCTACTCCGACGGCACGCTCTGCCTGCAGCTCGGCGACTACGCGTACGCCCAGAAGCACGGCAGCGTGGTGGAGACGTGGGAGTGGGACCGCGCGTCCAACCCGTGGGCCGACAATGCCGACCAGGTGACGTCCGTCGTCGTGAGGGACAAGATCTCGCTGTCGGGCGACTGCAAGCGGATGTTCTCCGAACTCTACGAGTGCACGAGCATGGACCTCAAGAATCTCGACGTGTCCGGGGTCACGGACCTCTCCATGATGTTCAACGCCTGCGAGTCTCTCCTGACCCTCGACCTCTCTAGCTGGGACGTCTCCGAGGTCGAGTGGTTCGTCGGTATGTTCTGGGGCTGCACGGGCCTTGAGTCCCTCGACCTCTCGGGGTGGGACGTCGTCCGCCACTCCGCGACCGAGGGCTTCCATGGCATGTTCCAGGGCTGCGACGCTCTCTCGACGGTAACCCTGGGTCAGAGGTGCTCCTTCCTTATCGACGCGCTGGGCGGGCCCTGGTACAAGGGCGACGTCAAGTGCGACAAGATCACCACCAACGACCTTCCCGGCACGTTCGTCAGGGGCCGCACGGTGACCTTCGACACCAACGGTGGCACCGAGGTCGCCTCTCAAACCGTCCCCAACGGCCAGACGGTTTCCGCGCCCGACACCCCCGAGAAGTTCGGCTACACCTTCGAGGGCTGGTTCACCGACACCGAGTGCACGCAGGCCTACGACTTCGAGGGCGCGGCCGTCACCCGCGACGTGACCCTGCACGCCAAGTGGGTCGCGCGACCCTGCGCCCTGCTTTACCCCGACGGCACGCTGTCCTTGCAGCTGGGCTCCGAGGCCGACAGTGCCGCCGAGCATGGCAGCGACCCGCAGGTGTGGGAGTGGGACTGCGCGTCCAGCCCGTGGTCCGATGAGGCCGCCAGCGTGACGTCCGTCGTCGCGAGGGACAAGATCTCGCTGTCGGGCGACTGCTCGGGGATGTTCTCCGAACTCCTTGGATGCACGAGCATGGACCTCAAGAACCTCGACGTGTCCGGCGTTACGAGCTTCTTCTACATGTTCGGCTGCTCATCTGGAGAGGGCGGCGCGCCGTCCCTGGTGTCCCTCGACCTTTCCGGCTGGAACGTGTCCGGGGCCGAGAACTTCTCAGGCATGTTCCTCGGCTGCGCGTCTCTTACGTCCCTGAACCTCTCCGGGTGGAATCCGTCCTCGGCCACAAATCTGTCCTATATGTTCAACGGCTGTGCGGGCCTCACGTCGCTTGAGATCTCCGGCTGGGACGTCTCCTCGGCCAAGAACCTCTCCTACATGTTCTCCAACTGCTCGAAGCTGGAGTCCCTGGACCTCTCCGGCTGGGGCGTGTCCAAGGTCACGGAACTCTCCTACATGTTTGAAGACAACTCCGCCCTGACGACCCTGAACCTGTCCGGCTGGAGCCTGGCCTCGGCCACGGACCTGTGCGGCATGTTCTCCGGCGACTCGGCCCTGACGACCCTCGTCCTCTCCGGTTGGAGCCTGCCCTCGGCCACGGACCTTTCCTACATGTTCCAGAACTGCTCGAAGTTGGAGTCCCTGGACCTGTCCAGCTGGAGCCTGTTCTTGCCTTCGGACCTTGCTTACATGTTCTCCGGCGACTCGGCCCTGACGGCCCTGAACCTCTCTGGCTGGGAGATCTCCACGAACGCGGACTTCTATGGCATGTTCGACGGCTGCGAAGCCCTCGCTGTGGTGACCATGGACGAGGGGGGCGCCTTGCTTGGAGACCTGCTGCCCTCCGGTCCTTGGTACGACTCGGACGGCAACGAGTACGCGTCCTTCCCTGCCTACCGGTTGCCTGGCACGTACACCAGGATTAACCCCGCGACGCAGGCTGACCAGGGCGCGCTGGCGCTTGAGTCGCTGGACGGCGCTGCGACGTTTGATGATGTTGCTGGCGAGGAGAGTGACTCGACCTCCGGGGAGGCGGAGGGGTCGCCCGAATCCGGCGTCGATGCCGATTCCGGTGTGTCCGCAGATGCTGACACGGACGTCGATGCCGGTGCGCCGAGTGGCGACGCGGCTGATGCTGCCGACGCGTCCGATGTGTCTGACGCATCCGATTCTGGCGATACGTTCGACGTGTCTGACGCATCCGACGCGCCTGACGCTGCCGCCGACCAGGCCGTCGATGCCGTTTCGTTCGCGGATGTCGACCAGTTTGGCACTTCCGACGTGCCCGCCGACGGTGCTGACGGCTTGGCGGATTCCGCTGTCGAGCAGACCGATGCCCCGGCGGACTTCGAGGACGTCGACTTTGCGAGTGAGGAGGTCTCGAACCTCGCCGCCTAGGCAGGCCACGCTCCTCGGTTGCCCCACGTGCGCCCCGCTCGCCAATCATGGCAGGCGGGGCGCTTTCGTGTCGTGGGCATCCTCACCCTTGCGGCCGTCGTATGTGCCCCATACGCTGCGCTTGCAGGCGGCATTACAACCTGCGGCAATGTCCGTGCCGGCGTAGCGGCGCAGCCCCCACAAGTCTGCAAAATTCGCGAAAACATGCGAAACTTGCGAAAACATGCGAAAGATGCGAAACTCTCGATATGCCGCCGTACGTAAGAGGGTGATTTACATGGAGTTGGCCAATCCGTTCACGCCGAGTTTCGGGAGTGTGCCGCCGTATCTCGCCGGCCGCAAAGGCTTGCTCGAAGATATGCACCGTGCGTTTGAGCGGGGCACGGGTGACCCAAACCTATCTACCATCGTCATTGGCCCGTGCGGCACGGGAAAGACGGCCTTGCTCTCGCGCGTTGCGCAGGATGCCTCCTCATGTGGATGGGTTACTGCGAGCGTTTCGGCCATGCCGGGGATGCTTGACGACATTGTGGAGCGTACTTGCGAGTCGGCCGAGGAGCTGCTGGAAAACAGCGATCGCCTGCGGTTGAAGGGGCTCACCATCGGGCAGTCCGTCGGACTCGAGTTCGACCGGGCCCAGCGCTTGCAGGGCAATTGGCGTTCCAAGATGAACGCCATCCTCAAACAGCTCGACCGATATGGGACGGGTCTGCTCATCACCGTCGACGAGGTGCAAGCCGACCTTGATGAGATGATTCAGCTTGCTTCCGTATATCAGCATTTCGTGCAGGAGGGCCGTCGCGTCTCCCTCCTTATGGCGGGCCTGCCCTCCAATGTCTCGAGCCTCATCAGCAGCAAGTACGTATCGTTCTTGCGCAGAGCTCGGCAGCGTCATCTGGGGCGCATCGCCGACGTCGAGATTGCGAGCGCCTTTCGTAAAACCGTCGTGGCCGCGGGGGCGCAGATTGATGCCGACGCACTTGAACGCGCGGTCTCTTCCATTGACGGCTTTCCGTACATGATGCAGCTTGTGGGGTATTGGACCTGGGAAGAAAGCGCGTCGGAGTCCATTGCGTTTGCTGATGTACAGCGCGGCGTGGAGATGGCGACGCGCGACTTTCAAGACGGCGTGCTCGCTGCGACATATCGCGAGCTTTCCAGGGGAGATTTGCGTTTCTTGAACGCCATGCTTCCCGATGACGAGGCCTCCCTTGCTGACATTGCGGGGCGTATGGGGGTCGCCAGCAACTATGCCTCCAAGTACAAGGAGCGCCTGCTTGAAGCCGGTGTTATCGGTGATCGCGGGCACAACGTCTTCAGCATCGACCTGCCGGGATTCAGGGATTATTTGCAGAAGAGGGCGGAAGGGGAGTAGTCGCGAGTTAAGGCGCCTTGAGCCGGCGAGGCCATGAGGGCAGGCTGCCTGGCCTCGGGCTGTTCTTTCTGCATGCAATCGGCCCATCTCATCCAAGAAAAGGCCCCTTCGGGTGTCCCAAAGGGGCCGTGCGTCGGCATCCTCTTTCCCGGATGCGGCATGACCTCGCAGTTTCCACGCACCGCCAGCTCCCTCTGCTCGATGCGCAGCGCGCCGCGTGTCATGAGGGCAAGGCTGCGGTATGTGTCAACGCGCGCACCAGCGGAAGAACTTACGGCCGTCCCCCGGCTCGAGTGTCGTGTGACAAACTGATTTATTTCGGTATGTCCACAGTGCCGGGGCTGCGCTGCGTGGTCAGGTCGGCAAGGTGGCGGGCGCAGAACGCCTCGAAGGAGCGGACGGTCTGCGCCACGTAGGGCTTGCGGCGGTGGGCTATGCACAGGGGGTAGGGCTCGCCCACCGGCAGCACCAGGAACTCGCTGCGGTCGCGGCCGGCCAGGCCCACCTCGAGCAGGGCGTCGGGGCATGTTCGAAAGCATCGACCAACCCTGGGCGGTCCATGAGCTCAGGACCGGCGGGAGCGTAGCGCATCTTGGTGATCAACAACCCGGCGTCGCCCAGGCCGCCGCCGGGCCCGTGCGCGCCCGCCCCGCCCAAGCCGCCGGCCCGCTACTCCCCCGGGCGCAGCGCCCCCTCCTCGACCCTCAGCGCGCCGCGCGTCATGAGGGCCAGGCCGCGGTAGGTGCCGACACGCGCGCCGGCCTCCACCTTTGCCAGAAAGTCCGCCACCCACGGGTCGAGGAAGCGCCTGCGAAACGTGCGCGCGGCCTCGAGCGCGCCTGTGCCGTCCGCGCACCCCATCCCCACCGCCCGCTTGTGCATCTCAGCAAGGAACTGCAGCTCGTAGGCTATGTGGTCGCACGGCTCATGCGTGCCCTCGGGGATGTCGAACCCCTGCCTGTGGAACTCCTCGCGCACCTCGTGCTCGGTGGGCCCGAAGAGCATGCCGCCGTCAAGGTACACCGTGGACCACGGCGCGGCGAGCAGGGTGAGCGGCCCCACGAACAGCTTGTGGAAGTCGTTCTTCGCCGCAAGCTTGGCGGCGTCGGCGCACACGTCGTCGCCCCCAAACGACTCCGCGAACATGCGTGCGCCCCGCGCGAAGTCCGCATCCCGCATGAAGGGGTCGTCCGCCTCCCCATCGCCCTCGCTGACCAGCCCTTGGAAGGCAAGCACCGTCGCATCGTCCGCAGGGAAGCGATACAGCTTCGCCAGCAGTTGCAGCACGGCCGCCAGGGCCTCGTTCGTCTCGACGTCCATCGTCTCTCCCCTTGTCCCGAGTGGCCCGTGCCGGGCCCGCGCCGGCCCTGCACGCCCGACGCGGGCCCGGTCTCTACCTGCCTGTCAGCGCAATCAGTCGAGCTTTGCCACAAGCACCGAGGGGCCCGTCTCGCCCGCCAGGGGCTCCACCTCGATGCCCAGCTCGGCGGCCTTGTCGTACAGCTCCTCCAATGTGCCCGCGTAGAGGCCGCCGTAGAAGCACGTCTGGGCGCACGCCGGCTCAAGGCCCATCATACGGCGGTCGAGGCACCCGTCGCACTTGATCATGGTGCCGTCCTCGTCGCGGTACTGCGGCACGCCCCACGGGCATGCGTCGTGGCAGGTCTGGCAGCCGATGCACTTGCTTCGGTCGGCCACCACGGCGCCGTCTTCCTCGCGTTTCGTGATGGCCCCCGCTGGGCACACCTCAACGCAGGCCGGATGCTCGCAGTGCATGCACCCGAACGACTGGTTCACGATCTTGGTCTCGGGAAACTTCCCTTGCTCCACCGACTGCACGATGCGCAGGCGCGGCCCGGGCGACTCCAGGCCGTTGCGTGCCTTGCAAGCGATCTCGCACGCCTTGCAGGCCACGCACTCGCGCGGGTTGACGAGAAATCCGAACTGTGCCATGGCTAACACCTACCCTTCGTATGCGTAGACTTTGCAGAGCACGGCCGACTGGGTGTTCTGCCCGCCCATGGTGGGGGTCGCGCCGGCGCCCCATTCGCCCACGGCGCCCGGGTTGAACTTCATCTTGCATTCGTCGGGCAGCTGCTCGAGCGAGAGGGAGTAGGGGTAGATCTTGTTCTGGAGCTTCCCCCAGTGGCACGGCGGCACGATGACGCCGGGCATGGAGCGCTCCGTGACGATGAGCGTGACGCCCTCCTGCTTGCCGTACTGCGACTCCACGGTCACAAGGTCGCCGTCGGCGAGGCCGCGCGCCTGGGCGTCGAGCGGGTTCATCTCCACGCAGGGGGTGCCTGCGGTGCGGAACGCCTCGCGCAGCCAGGACGAGGCGTTGCCGCCGTCCTTGTCCTGGTTGAAGCTGATGAACTGCCAGTGCCTGTGGCCTTTGCCGCACGCCACCAGGTTGTAGCCGGCCTTCACCGCGTCCGACTCCTCCCAGTCCCCGCTCTCGATGGGGTTGCCGTGGGCGTACCAGGAATCCTGCGGCTCCTCGGGGATCGGCAGGGCCGGGAGCACGCCGTTGGAGCGCTCGGTGATCCAGTCGCAGCGGAACAGCAGCTTGCCGTCGCCCGGGTAGTCGCCGCCCGCCGCCGTGGGGAACCAGATCGCCTCGGGGTCCGTGCCCTCGGGCGCCTCGTTGGGGTAGTTCTTCGCCTTGAAGGGGATGAAGTCGTGCAGCCCCGCGTAGAAGGGGTTGGGGATGCCGGTGGGGCTGTCGACGACCTTCTGGAGCGTCGGCTCGAGCCACGGCTCGTACTCGCTGTACCCCTGGTCGACGCGTTTGCGCATCTCGTCGCGGATGAGGTCGTTGTCCACGAAGAGCCCGATGAACTCCTCGTCGGTATCCCAGGGCCATGCGGCCTTCTCGTCCAGCCCCATACGGCGGGCCAGGCGGCGCGACAGCTCCCTGAAGAACGTGATGTCGCTCACGCTCTCGAACATAGGCTCGATCGCCGGCTCGGTGAGGATGACCTCCTCGAAGTCGGGGCGCCAGCAGTAGCTCTCGGCCCAGGTGCAGATGGGCACGAGGATGTCCGCGTAGCCCGAGGCCGTCCAGTGAGCGAGGCGGTTGTTGACCACCACGAGCGGGATCTTCTTGAACGCCTCCCCCATCTCGTCGACGTTGCCGGCCGAGGCGGCGGGGTTGATGTTGCCGATGTACACCCGGTAGCCGTAGGGCTCGCGGTCGATGAGGTGCCTGGCCGCGCCCCACACCCCGAGGGCGGGGTAGGCGTCGCTGTCGCTTTCGACCAGAGGCTCGACGTAGCTCGCCTGGGCGTTGCTGTTGATGAGCTGCGGCCAGTGGAAGTGCAGGTTGTTGGTGGGCTGGCCCGAGGCCTCCATGGAGATGCCGGAACCCTTGACGCCGAAGTTGCCGGTGAGGCCGGGCAGGCAGAACGCGGCGCGGGACATGAGCCACCCGGCGTTGGAGTCGGCGCCGCCGGTCTGGTTGCCGCCGCGGCCCACGAGCAGCAACGCGGGCTTGGTGGTGGCGTACAGGCGCGCCGCCTCGCGGATGCGCTCGGCCGGGCACCAGGTGATCTGCTCGACCGTCTCGGGGTCGTAGCGCTCCACGAGCTCCTTGAACTCCTCGTAGCCGAAGGTGTGGGCGTCGATGAACTCCTGGTCCTGCAGGCCCTCCTCGATGATGACGTGGGCCATGGCCAGGGCCAGGTAGGAGTCGGTGCCGGGACGAACGGGCAGGTAGAGATCGGCCTTGAGGCCCGTCTCCGAGAGGCGCGGCTCGACCTGGATCCACTTGGCGCCCTTTTCGCGCACCGCCTTGCGGTACGACTCGCTGTACTCGGTGGGCTTGGCCACGGCGTCGTTCTCGCCCCAGGAGAGGATGAGCTTGGCGTCGAGGGGGTCGTCCTTGAGGGAGTGGTAGGCGTCGCCGAGGGTGGCGGCCGACCCAACCTGGAGGTCTGAGAAGCAGCCGGCGGGGCCGTAGGCGCGGTCGGTCTGCCAGACCTTCGCGAACGTCTGGATGATACCCTTGAGCGCCTCGTTGCCGTAGTGGAAGGTGAGCGTGTAGATGGTCTGCGGACCCTCCTCCTCGATGGCGCTCGCCATCGCCTCGACGATGGTGTCGTAGCACTCGTCCCAGCTGATGCGCTCGAACTCGCCCTCCACGCCCTTCTCGTTGGTGCGGCGCATGGGGTACTTGATGCGGTTGGGGCTGTTGATGATCTGCATGCCTGCCGCGCTGCGGGGGCACAGCCCGCCGAGGCTGCACGCCTCGGGGCAGCCCTCCCAGCGTACGATCTCGCCGTCTTTCACGTAGGCCTGCCCCACGTGGTTGGCGCCGCACACGTCGCCGTTGGTGCACAGGCACCGCACGATCTTGTCCGCACCGTACGGCAGCCCGTCGCTGATGGCGTCGGCGGTGTTGCCCACGAAGCCCTCGGGCACGGCGGAACCCGCCGTCTCGCCGTCGGCCTTGGCGTAGCGCTTGAGCAGCGACGAGCTTTCCAACGCCGCCGCGCCTCCCGCAAGCGCGGCCCACTTCACGAACGTGCGCCTGGCGACGCTTTGCGACGCGGTGTCCGCGCATGCGACGTGCGCCGCGGGGACTGCGTGCAGGACGTCTTCTCTCATGGTCCTCCTCCTTCTTCTCCCGGCAGGTCCGAGGCCCCCGCCTCGATTGCCCCGCCGAAGCTGAAGATAAGGGGACGCGTAACAGATTACAAACTGATTTATTTCGTTGTGCTCACAGCATTTATACTGTGTTTAGACGTCAAATCGGCAAGGTGGCGGGCGCAGAACGCCTCGAAGGCGCGTATGGCGTGCGCGACGTAGGGCTTGCGGCGGTGGGCTATGCACATGGGGTAGGGCTCGCCCACCGGCAGCACCAGGAACTCGCTGCGGTCGCGGCCGGCCAGGCCCACCTCGAGCAGGGCGTCGGGGCACAGGCACGCGCCCATGCCCGCCGCGCACATCCCCAGCAGCGTCTCCAGGTTGTCGGAGAGGGCCACGACCTCGGGCGAGATGCCCGCCCGCTCGAACTCGACCCCCGCCGCGTGGCCAGCGATGTCGGAGCTCTCGTTGAGCACGAACGGCACATGTGCCAGGTCGCTGAGGCACGAGGCCCCCTGCGGGGCAAGGCCGCGCGGTACCACCACGAGCATGCGCTCGCTGTAGAGCGGGGTCATCTCTAGCTCGGGCGGGCATGAGAAGATGCGCGCGATGGCGACGTCGGTGTGCCCGGCGAGAAGTGCCGCGAGCAGCCCCTCGTTTGAGCGCTCGCGCAGTACGACCTGCACGTTGGGGTTCTCCCGGCGAAAGCCCGGCAGCAGCTCAGGCATGAGGGCGTGGCTGCGCGTGTGCGCCACGCCCACACGCAGGACCTCCCTGCGCTGCGCCCCCATGTCGGAGAACTCCTGGAGCATGGAGTCGTACAGGCCGTTCAGGCTGCGCGAGTACTGCAGGAGCCTCTCGCCCTGCGGCGTGAGCGCGAAGCTCGGCCTGCGGGTGAAGAGCGTGCAGCCCAGCTCCTTCTCGAGGCTGGCCATGTGCGTCGAGAGGGTCTGCTGCGTCACGCACAGCCTCGTCGCCGCCCGGCTGATGCTCTTCTCCTGCGCGACCACGATGAAGTACTTCAGGGGCAGCATGTTCATGGGGCGTTCCTCTCTTCGCCGGGTGGTCGCACGGCGTCGCGTGCGGACAGAAGCCATTGCACACAGCCTACTCCTTGTGACCACATCGTCAATAACCAGTTTGCAGACTGTCTGGCGCACGAGTACCATGCGCAAAAGGCGCAAAAGGCTGCCTTTGAGTCCTTGGGTGGATGACAGGCGCAAACGGGTTCGCGTACGTCTCGGAGGGAGAGGCCCTATGGCACAGACGGTCGTCCTGGCGGTGTTCGCGGCGGCGCTTCTCGCCTGCTCCCTTGTGGGCGTGCCGACCGTCGTGCCCCTGCTCGGCGGCTTCGCGCTCTTCTTCGGCTTCGGCGTGGCGCGCGGCGTGGGATGGGCGGACATGGCGCGCGCGGCAGTCTCGGGCGTGCGCACGGCGGGCAAGATTCTCGTCACGTTCCTGCTCATCGGCCTGCTCACGGCCATGTGGCGGGCAGGCGGCACCATCGTCTTCATCGTGCAGGCGTGCTCGGGGCTGTGCTCGGGCGCCGTCATGCTCCTGGCGGTGTTCCTGCTGTGCGCCCTCATGTCGTTTCTCACGGGCACGTCGTTCGGCACTGCGGCCACGATGGGCACCATCTGCGCCTTCGTGGCGACGAGCGCCGGGGTGCCCGTGCTTCTGGTGGGCGGCGCGGTGCTGTCGGGCTGCTATTTTGGCGACCGCTGCTCGCCCGTCTCCACCAGCGCGCTGCTGGTGGCGACGCTCACGCGCACCGAGGTGATGGGCAACATCCCCGCCATGATGCGCACCTCCCTCGTGCCGTTTGCGCTGACGTGCCTGGTGTACCTCGCGCTCGGCGCCCTGGCGGGGGCCGGCGAGGGGGTCGCGTCGGAGTCGGGCGCCGTCGACTTCGCCGCCGGCTTCGTGCTCACGCCCTGGGAGCTGCTGCCCGCTGTGCTCGTGCTCGTGCTCTCGGTCTTGCGCCTCGACGTGCGCCTGGTGCTTGCGCTCGGCGCGCTGAGCGGGGCCGTCCTGGCTTGCGCCGTGCAGCAGATGGGCGTGGCCGACGTCGCCTGGACGTGCCTGGCCGGCTTTGCCCCCGGCGAGGGCATGTCGTCGCTGCTCGCGGGCGGCGGCGTGGCCTCCATGGTCAACGTCGCGCTCATCGTGCTCGTCTCGTCCACCTATGCGGGGATGTTCGAGAAGACACGTATGCTCGACGGGGCGCGCGGCCTCGTCGGCCATGCGGGCGGGCGCTGGGGGTCGTTTGCCGCGACGTTGCTCGCGAGCCTGCCGTGCGCCCTGGTCTGCTGCAATCAGACGCTCGCCATCATGCTCACCCACCAGCTGAGCAAAGACTGCGAGCCCGGCGGCTCCCGCCTGGCCTGCCATCTGGAGAACACGGCGGTCGTCGTGGCCCCGCTCGTGCCCTGGTCCATCGCCGGGGCGGTGCCGCTCGCCGCCGTGGGGGCCCCGTCGGCCTGCGTCGCCACCGCGTGCTACCTCTACCTGGTACCGCTGTGGAACCTCGCCGTTGAGGCGGTCCGCCATGGACGCAAGGAGAAGTAGGGACAGGGGTGGCACGTGCTGGGGCGTTGCGCCTGCCGCCCGGGCGGCGCGGGCCACGCATGTCTGAGAAGGGTGCGAGGTGCTCGGCGTGCCGCCGGGCTTGTCGGTGCGTCCCGCCGGGCAGCCCGGGCCGTCCCATGAGCCTCGCCCGCCCTTACTGGTAGAAATCCTCCCAGATCATCTGCAGGTAGGCGGGGGAGAGGAACTGCCGGATCTTTGCGAAGGTGTCGGCGTTGCGCAGGGCGGCGTCGCCCTCGGTGTAGCCCACGCAGGCCATGGCGCACCAGGTGAGGCCGCGCAGACAGGTCACGGTGAGGTAGGCGTCGAGTCGCTCGTGCAGGCCCGCGAGCGCGAACCGGTCTTGCACCGCGCGCTCGTAGGCGCCAACGAACGCCTCGCGCTCGGCGCGGGTGAGGATGGTGTCGGTCTTCCAGTTGGTGGTGGTGGGCACGAGGAAGTGGGCGAGGTCCTGCTCGGGCACGCTGAGCAGCGGCTTCTCCCAATCCACCAGGTAGCTGTGCGCATCGTCTGCGCCGATGAGGAAGTTGCGCGAGTTGAGCTCGGTGTTGACGATGCAGCGCCTGCGGGTCGCGTCTGCGCCTGCCGCGCCGTTCTCGCCCTCTGCCAGGGCGAATGCGCGCGTCATCATGGCGTCCACCATGGCGAGCACGGCTGGGTCTGCCTTGGCCCAGGCACGGTATGTCGTGAACATCTGGGCGCACTCCTGGGCGATGGCGAGCAGTGGGTTCGCGGGGCAGACGAGCGCCGCGCGGGCCGCTTCGGGCACCTCAAGCGCGTGGATGTCGGCCAGGATGCGCGCGGCTTGCGCCATGTCGCGCTCGTAGACGAGGGGCCGGCCCGGTAGGAACTCCTCTACGCCCACGCCCCAGGGCAGGCGCTCGCAGCTTGCGTCGCACCAGAGCGTGCGCGGCGTGCGGCCGCTGGCCTCCAGCGCGTCGAGCGCCCCGAACTCGTAGGCTATCTGCCGTTCCAGGTGCATCTGGGACACGCGGTTCACGCGCAGGACGAGCCGCTCGCTCCGCACCCCGCCTCGGGTTCCGAGCAGGTCGAGCGCGTGCGTGGGGGCCTCGAACCAGTAGTTCACGTTGCATTCCCCTTGCGCCAGGGGGTGCAGCTGCGGCGCGTCCCCCGTGATGCCCAGGGCCCGACGCGCTCCCTCGCACGTCTCAAGGTATGCCTGCAACGTCTCAAGCTCGCTCATCGTCCGTCCCTTCATCGCCGTGCCTGCCCCGCCTGCCCGCACCCCCGCGCGTTACTCCGCCCTCTCGCCCATGTCTCGCACGCTCACGGCCCCGGCCCTCGTGCGCACGAGAAGCGCGGGTCCCGGCGGTACGGTCGCATTGGCGGGCACGCGCAGCTTGCGGGCGCAGAACTCCCCGGCGGCGACGACCCCCTCGATGGCAACCGTGTCGCGGAAGCACGCGCGCACGTGGTCGGTGGCGGGGCGCGTGAGGATGTCGGAGCCCGAGCCCACCTGCTCGATGGCGCCGTCGGCCATGTACACCACCAGGTCGCTCATCGTCACGGCCTCCACGGGGTCGTGCGTCACCATGAGGGTCGTGAGGCTGAGGTCCGTGTGCAGGGCCAGCACGAGCTCGCGCATGTCGTCGCGCAGCGACTCGTCCAGGGCGCTGAAAGGCTCGTCCATGAGCACGGCGCGGGGGTTGGCCACCAGGGCCCGCGCCAGGGCCACGCGCTGCCGCTGTCCGCCCGAGATCTCGTGCGTGCGCCGCTCTCCTAGGCCCGCGAGCTGCACTTTCTCGAGCATCTGCGCGGCTTGCTCGCGTCGGGCGGCCCGGCCCATCCCGCGCACCTTGAGGGGGAACGCCACGTTGTCGAGCACGCTCATGTTGGGGAAGAGCCGTGCGTCTTGGAACACCATCGCGATGTCGCGCCTGTTGGCGGGCAGGTCGTCCACGGCCTGGCCGTCGAAGAGCACGCGCCCCTCGTCCTGCGCCGCCAGGCCCGCCACCACGCGCAGAAGCGTGGTCTTGCCCGCGCCGCTCTCGCCCAGGATGGAGACGAGCGCGCGGTCGGGCACGCTCGCGCACACGTCGCGCAGAAGCGGCGCGCCCTTCATCGTGAGGCCGATATGCTCCAGGTCGATGCGCATGGCGGGGGAGTCTCCTTCTGGCGCTGCGTCGAGCGCCCTTCTAGCCTTCGTAGTATGAGGCGTCGTCCACCGAGCGCAGTTTGTGCAGGAGCAGCTCGAAGACGAAGAACACGAGCAGCGTCACGGCGATGAAGACGGCCCCGTACGCGCCCGCCACCGTGCGGTCGCCGCCGCTCAGGTAGGGGAAGAGCACGAGCGCGAACGTCCGCACCGCGCCGCCGCCCACGAGCAGCGTGAGGAAGTACTGCGAGAACGACATGATATAGCACATGAGCAGGGAAGACGCGATGCCGGGCGCCAAGCCGGGAAGCGTGGCGTGCTGAAGCGTGCGCGCTCGGCTTGCCCCGCAGGTCTGCGCCGCCTCCTCCATTCGCCGGCCCGCCGCGCGGGTGACGTCGCACATGATGCCCATGGCGTAGGGCAGCGCCACGATGCAGTGCGCCAGGATCACGCCCGGCACGCTGCGCGCCAGGCCCAGCCGCAGGAAGGCCACCTGCACGCCCATGGCAAAGACGGTGGAGGGGATGAGGAAGGGCAGCATGCAGGCGAACTCGAAGAGCCGTCGTCCCCGCCATTCGTGCAGGCAGACGGCCCGTGCGCCCAGCCCCGCCACGAGCGTGGTGAGCACGGCCACCACCACCGCGATGCCGATGGAGAGCCACAGGCTTCCCAGGCCCGTGGAGCCCTCGGACAGGACAGTTTCCAGCCCGCGCGTGGTGAGGCCGGCGGGCACCAGGCTGGGCCACGGCCAGGCCGCCGATACCGACCAGGTGGCCACGATGGCGATGGGGATGAGCACGAGCACAACATGAACGGCCAGGTAGATGCGCGCCCAGAGTGGCTTGCGCTGGCCGCCCCGCTCCGCCCGCCTACGCACGTCCGCCCTCCTTGCCCGCCCTTTTCGCCTGCTTGCGCTCGCCTAGCGCGAGGCTCGCGAAGTACGTCGCCGCGGCCAGCGAGCAGAGCAGCGTGGTGGCGCCGTCGAGGGCCATGGCGTAGCAGCGGTTCACGATGTCGGGGTCTTGGAACTCGATGTAGGCCAGCACCGGCAGGGTCTTGGGCGCGGTGGGGCCCAGCAGGAAGGGCACCTCATAGGAGCCCAGCGCGAAGACGAACACCACGAGGAAGGCCCGCAGGATGGCCCCCGCGCACAGGGGCAGCGTCACGTGCAGGAGGGTCTGTCGCTCGCTCGCCCCGCACGCCCGCGCCGCCTCGCCCAGCGAGCCCGAGATGTGGCGCATGAGGGTCACCGTGCAAAAGGCCAGGTAGGGTATCTCTTTCCAGGCGTACACAAGGATGATGCCCCAGCCCGAGGCGGCCCCCACGGCGCTGGAGAAGTCGCCGGGCGTCTCGATGAGGCCTGCCGCGTGCAGCACGCGCGCAGTGAGGCCCGAGCCCGAGAACGCGAACATCACGGCCATGGCCACGAGGGCGTGCATCGACATGATGGGCACCTGCAGCGCCACGAGCTGGCCTAGCCGGTTCACGCGGGCCTTCACCAGCACATATGCGAGCAGCGTGCCGCCCACGAGCGCCACGAGCGACGAGGCGAGCGCGAGGTACACGCTGTACAGCACCGAAGACGCCAGGTCCTGCCGGGCGAGGACCTGGCCGTAATACTCAAACGTGGGGGTGGTCATGCCCAGGAACGGCATGATGCCGAAGCCCTGCGCCACGCCGTTTGCCACGCCGAACACGAACACGCACGCGAGCAGCGCCGCCGGCAAGGCCAGCAGGTAGGGGGCTATGCGGCTGCGGGTTTTCCTTGCCAGGGGCGCCATCGCGATGCTTCTCCTACTTGCCCGGCACCTCGTCGTGCCAGATCTGCTCCAGCACGGGGATCACGGGGCCGCAGGCCTCGGCCACGGCGTGGGAGAGCTTGGTGTCGAGCGGCAGCTGGGCGCTCCCCAGCTCAACGGCGTCGAAGGCCGCGCGGTCCTCGTCGGAGAGCTTGTCGAGGTCGAGCACGGTGATGTTGCCGAGCTTCTCGTAGCGGATGAGCTGGTAGTCGGGGCTCAGCACCTCGTTGATGGCCACCATGGCGGCCTCCTTGTGCGGGGCGTTGGCGGCGATGGCCATGTAGTTGGTGTTGCCCACGGTGCCCGTGTCGAGCACGAACGACCTGGTCGTGGCAGGCAGCAGGCCGTTGTCCACGTCGGTCTGCGGCTCGCCGTAGCCGCCGTCGAGCACGAGCTCGCCGTCGGCGTACATCTGGTGCATGGTGGTGGAGTCGGCCGGGAAGGTCTGGCCCTGCTTCCACAGGTAGGGGTTGAGCGAGCGCAGGTACTCCATGCCGGGCTCCACGATGGTGCGGACGTCCTCCTCAGTGGGGTCGGTCATGGTGGCGAGCTTCTCGAATTCCTCCTTGCCCACCACGCCGGCGATGAGGCAGGAGATGAACGCGGTGCCCGTGAAGTCGCCGGGCTCGGGGTAGGTCACCATGCCGGCGTGGTCCTGGCAGAACTGCAGGAAGGTCTCGGGGTCGATGGGGGTCTCAGTCTCGGAGACCTGCGCGCCGTCCACCCAGAACACCATCTGGGCCTTGCCGTAGGGGGCCTCGTAGCCCTCCACCGCCGTGCCGAAGTCGTAGGCGATGTCGGCGGCCTTCGTGTCCACGTAGCTCTGCACGTTGGGCAGGTCGTCGGCGAAGGGGCCCCACAGGTAGCCGTTCTTCTTGGCGCTTGCGAAGTTCTCGCCGTTGATCCAGATGAAGTCGATGCTGCCGCCGTCCTCGGTGAGGCCTGCCTGGAACTCGCCGGAGAGCTGGGTGAGGATGTCGTTGATGTCCATGCCCACGAGCTCAAGGTCGATGTCGTACTTCTCCTTGAGGCGCGGGGCCAGGGTGCCCGTGATGAGCTCGTTGCGCGGGGCGCTGCCGCCCCAGCCGTACCAGGCCACCTTGCTGCCGCGCGCGGCTTCCACCACGGCGTCCCAGTCGGTGGCGTCCAGGCCGAAGGCGTTGGAGGAGAGGGCGGCGCTTCCGGCCGAGGCGGCCAGCGCGGCTGCGCCTGCGAGCTTGACGAACGAGCGGCGGGAGAGGGCGGGGGAGGTGATGGAAGACATGGGGGTCCTTTCGATGGGGGGATAGGTGAGATGGGCATGCGCGAGGGCGCGAGCCGTGCAGGCGAGCGGTCGAGCGAGCACGCGGTGGGCGCGCCGTGCTGGTGCCAGGGCGCGGCTGCGGGCGATTGCGAGGGCGTAGGAAAACGTGAGCCGTGCAGACGAGCTGCTGAGCGCGTGCGAAGAGGATTTGCAAACGACCGGGCGCACAAGAGCGTGCGAGCAAACAAGCACGTGCGATGCGAGCAGGTGAGCGACCGGGTAGGCGCCTAGCCGTGCTTGCAAGTACGTTCGAATGTGCTCGGATGAGTGCCTCCGCAGGCTTGCAGCCACATGCTCGCGCATGCATGCCAGTCGCGCTTGGCAGCCAGCTGCCGACGGCCCCGCAGAATGGCCGTCGCGATGCGTAGGGAGGCGCTTTGGTTCCGCCCACGGCGGGCGGGTGCAGAATGGGGCGATTGTAACAGGTGGCTCACTGTGCGGCGTGCTTAAGTTGTGTTTCAGCTGTGACGGGCACGGCCGTTTGGCCGATCGGCGTGTTTTGCTTTTGACGCTGCGCGGCGCACAGGCTAAAGTGGCGGCAGCTTTCATTCTGCGAAAGCTCGGCAAAGGCATTCTGCGACGGGCGCGCCCTGCGGCCCGGCCTTGTTCCCGCGCGACCTGCTCGGGAGCCGTTTGTTCGCTGAGATTACCGACGAGAACCTCATATATGTTACGGGCTCTTTGCGTCGCCGTGCCGCGTCGTGCCTGCGGGCGATTGTGCCCGGCCTTCTCAGCGGCCCTTTTCTCTTTCGTCCCCAGTGTCATCCGATTATAGGAGGCTGTTCCACCATGAAGAAAAACGTCCTTCTGCTCTCCGGCCTGGTCGTTGTGGCCCTGTGCGGCGGCATCGTCGGCTGCGGCAACGACACGGCCAGCACCGCCTCGACGGGCTCCGACTCCGCCGCCGTGGAGGTCAAGGAAGTCGAGATGTCCTACATCTCGGCCGACGACGTGAAGGCCAACGTCGCCAGCTCCGACTACCTGGTGCTCGACGTGCGCAAGGCCGAGGACTACGCGGCCGGCCACATCCCCGGCGCCATCAACGCCGACATGGACGCCGCCAAGGACGGCGACAACGACTCCGGCATCGCCAATATGAAGGCCGCCCTGGGCGACCCCGCCAAGGTTGACCAGAAGGTTGTGCTCGTGTGCTACTCCGGCAAGCGCTACGCGCAGGCCGCCACCAACATCCTCGCAGCGCTCGGCGCCAACATGGACAACGTCGTGACGCTCGAGGGCGGCATGAAGGCTTGGGATGAGGCTTTCCCCGGCGCCCAGGTGGCCTCCGACACCGAGGTCTCCGACGTCGAGATGAACCAGCTCGCCCCCGCCGACCTTGAGGCCGCTCTGGCCGACGGCACCTACCTGGTGGTGGACGTGCGCAAGGCCGCCGACTACGCCGAGGCCCACATCGAGGGCGCCGTCAGCGCCGACATGGACGCGGCCAAGGAGGGCGACGCCCAGGCCGGCGTGGAGACCATGGCCGCCGCGATGCTCGCTCAGACTGGCGACATCAAGGGTGCCGACCAGAAGATCGTGCTCGTGTGCTACTCCGGCAATCGCTACGCCCAGTGCGCCACGAACTCCCTGGCAGCTCTCGGCGCCAACATGGACAACGTCTTCACCCTCGAGGGCGGCATGAAGGCCTGGGGCGAGGCCGGCTACGACACCGTGAAGTAAGCGGCCAAGCGCCTGAACCGAATAAGCGCCCGTTAGCGGGCGCCCCGTCTTGCGGCACGCATTGCCTGCGGGACGGGGCGCTCCCTCGTGCGCACCCTGCGCGCATCTGCCCCGCCTCGCGGAAACCGAACCCGCGAGGCGGGGCTTTTCGTACGGCGAGGAATGGCGAGCCCGTGCCCCTCGTTGCCGGCGCGCGTCCTCTGGGCCTCGCTACCCCAGTCGGGCGAGGGCGCGCTGCCAGGCTTGGTAGATGTGCTCGATCGCCTGCGCCGGGTCCTTGGGGGCGACGAGCCTCACGTGGGCGGCGGCGACGCCGGGACGGGCGGCCTCGAGGTAGCCGATGTTGAGCAGGCGCTCGTTGAGGGCCACCTCGTAAGGTATGAGGTCGAGCAGCTCGGGCTCGGCCAGGGCCATCGCCGCGAGCACGTCCCAGCCCACAAAGCCGTGCGTGTTCCACTCCCGCGCCGCGTGATCGAACCACGGGACGCAGCAGGCACGCAGGAAGTCGGCCCCGGGCATGCCGGGCTGGGCGAGCCTTTCCAGGAACTCGTCGGCCTTGAAGGTTAGCGGCATGCAGTTCCAGGCGTCGGCAAGCAGTAGGTTCGCGGCCTTGGGATGCGTGTGTGCGGCGTCTGCCGTCTGCTCGGCCACCTCGAGCGCCCCGCGCCCCGCGGCCGTGGGCGCGGCTGCCGAGAAGACGCGGTACGTGGCCAGGCCATCCACCGAGAAGTTGAGCTCGTCCATGATGCGCCCGCCCACGACGAGCGTGGAGGTGGTGCCACCCATGAGAGCGACCTCCCCATAGCCTGCGAGCGTGCCGGGCCGCAGGGCCTCGGCCGCCGCCAGGTCGGTCGTCGCGCCCAGCGAGAGCAGGGCCGAGGCGGGTCTCGAGGACTGCGCGATGAGGTGCGCGGCCTGGCTTGCCGGGCGGTCGTGCGTGCTTGCCATGCCATAGTGCGGCGCGTTCGCGCCGGCCACGATGGGCACGCCGTCGAGCAGGGGGTGCAGGGCGCGGGCAAGCTCGTGGGTGGCGCGGTACGTCCACTCGCTCGCTGCGTTGCCGTGCGTGGTGCAGATGGCGCTTACGCGCACGCGCTCCGGGCATCCCAGCAGGTAGAGGATCGCAAGCCCGTCGTCGATCTCGCCCGTGGGCATGCCCAGGGTGTTGTCGGTCACGACGACGATGTCTTTCATGCGAGCCTCCAAAGATGGGCTGTCGGGGGATTCTGGTCTTCTGAGAAGCCCCACCCTACGATTCTGGCCTGGTCATCACAAGACGGGGCGCACTGGTACCAGCGAAGCCCACAATGAGGTGTGGGCGGCACGCTGCTTAGTTTAGCGCTGGGGTGCCTGCCCCGGTGCTAGCTGTTTTCGGGGGCGCGCCGTCCCCTTTCGTGCCAACCGCCGCGAATTCCGCTTCCCGCAAAGACTGTTCGCAGTGCAGCTACAGGCCCATGTGCCAAGCGGCAACAAAAAAGCGGGTCAGAACTCAATCGTTCTGACCCGCTCAGACATTCAATGGTCGGGCAAGCGGGATTTGAACCCACGACCCCTTGACCCCCAG
>CAVJGP010000050.1:0-20080 GCA_963648855.1 Alistipes onderdonkii
ATAAGATCGCCCCGTCGGTCAAAGTCGCCATCGCCGGCGTCCTGAGCTGCTTTCTCTTCATGATGTTCCACGGCGGCAACCCCGAGGTGACGTCTCAGGCAACTCGCCTGCTTATCCTCATGGCCTTGGGCCACTATCTGATTGTTGCCGTGGGCATGTACGTGGCCGACGTGGTGTACGGCAACTGCTTGGCGAGCTGCGCTATCCACTGGACCAACAATTTCGTTACGATTGCCCTGTTCAGCCAGTCGGGGACGGCCGTGGAGGGCGGCTCAATCTTCTGGATCACGGGCGCAGTCAGCGCACCCTCCGCCCTCGTCGGTGCCATCTGCATGTTTGTTCCTGTTGTCGTGGTGATGATCGTGGACGCGCACAAGCGCAGGCTGCAGGCGTAAGGGCTTCGCGTTCGTCTCTACGCAGCGTAGGTTGGCGGGGCGGCGCTTCCCGGCGATACTGGTTGCCGAACCGGTTTCCCTATTGCCGCCAACCTGATTGATTGGACAACCATGCCGCAAAGCGACCAGACCAGCCAGAACCGCACCTTCCTCGCGCCCGAGGCCATCAAGCGCCTGCGCGAGGAGCGTTGCCTCACCCAGCGCCAGCTTGCGCTCGCCCTCGGCGTCACCGACAAGGCCGTGAGCAAGTGGGAGTCGGGCCGGGGCCTTCCCGACATCACGCTCGTCGAGCCGCTCGCCCGCGAGCTGGGCGTCTCCGTGGCGGAGCTTCTGGCCGGCGACGTGCGCGCCAACGCCAACCGCGCGGGCAACATGCTGCGCAGCGTCTTCTACGTGTGCCCCATCTGCGGCAACGTGGTGCATGCGATGGGCGAGGGGTCCTTCAGCTGCTGCGGCAGCGCCATGCTCCCGCTCGAGGCCGAGGAGCCCGACGAGGCCCACGCCTTCAGCATCGAGCGCCTTGAGGACGACTGGTACGTCACACTCTACCATCCCATGACCAAGGACCACTACGTGAGCTTCGTGGCGTACGCGACCTCCGGTGCGATACAGATTCAAAAGCTCTACCCCGAGCAGCAGATCGAGCCGCGCTTCCACATCTCGGGCAGCGGCTACATCTATCTGTACTGCAACAAGCACGGCCTCTTCAAGCAGCGCACTCCGCGCCGAGGTGCTCGCTAGCGCGCCGTCACGTGGCCCTGCCGCTTGGGGGCACCGCAGGCACGCCGTCGTGCGTCCCCGCCGCTTAGTCGGGCCTGGCAGGTGGCGGGGACGCATGGCCTTCCCGTCGCCTGCCTGCGGTGCTATGATGCGGCCGTGCTGACATTGGGATTGGCTGGTGGCCCGCGTTACCGGAGGCACTCGGGTCCCAAAGGTCATCTGACGCGGATAGGCGCGGCTATACGGGGCGTTCGGGCACGCGTTCGTGACGCTTTCATTTCCGCGAGGCGTGTCGCTGCACACGGAATCAGTTCATGGTGGGCGCGCGGGGCGACTCGCGCACGGCCTGGTCTCAGGCCGCCTGCTGGCTGTGCCTGTGCCGCCCGCCGCCACGCGTGAAGGAGAGCCGATGTCAGTCGCAAAGCCCAAGTCAAACGAGAAGACCGCCGCATTCTTCGACCTCGAGGCCGCAAGGAGCGAGCATCTCGACGGCCTCACGCTCATGTACGACGAGTACATGGCGCTTTTCTTCAAGGACCAGCCCGAGCTCGTCCAGCTCCTGCTCCGGGCGATCCTGGGAGACGACGAGCTCGTGGTGGTGGAGCTCAACGTGATCGACCGCCTCTCAAACCCCGCAGGCAGGACGGCCGAGCTCGACGTCCACGCGGTCGACTCCCGGGGCGACCAGCACGACATCGAGGTGCAGATAGACAAGGCCAAGGCCGACCCGCGCCGGGCGCGCTTCTACTCCGCCCTCATCGACGCGCGCATGGCCGAGCCGGGCAAGAGGTTCGACTTCGCCCAGATGAAGGACTCCACGGTGATCTTCATAACGCCCGGGGACGTGTTCGGCCTGGGTCGGCCCGTCTACGATTTCGTGCGACAAGACCTCGGCACCCGCTGCCGCATGGGCGACGGCACGCGCATACTCTACGTTGACGCCCTGGCACGGCACGAGGGAAGGCTGGCCGACCTGATGCACGATTTCATCTGCAGAGACCCCGATGCTATGATGGTCCCGGAGTTCGCCTCGCGGGCCCGTCAGATCAAGGACAGCGGGAGGTATCAGGAGATGGAGAGCTTGTTCGAGCAAGCCAGCCACGTCGGCTTCAAACACGGCGTCGAGCAGGGCTACCAGCAGGGCCTGCAAAAGGGCATACAAGCAGGAATCGAAAAGGGCATGCAAGAGGGCCTGCAGCAGGGCATCGAGCAAGGCAAGCAGGAGGGTCTGCAAGAGGGCATCGAGCAAGGCAAGCAAGAAGGCCTGCAGCAGGGCATCGAGCAGGGCATGCAAGAAGGCATGCAGCAGGGAATCGAAAAGGGTCTGCAAGAAGGCATGCAGCAGGGAATCGAAAAGGGCTTGCAAGAAGGCCTGCAGCAGGGAATCGAAAAGGGCTTGCAAGAAGGCCTGCAGCAGGGCATCGAGCAAGGCCTGCAAGAGGGCCTGCAAGAGGGCCTCGAGCAGGGCGCCCGGTCGCAGAAGGCCGAGACGGCGCGGCGTCTGTGCGAGATGGGTCTTCCCATGGACCAGATCGCGCGTGCCGTGGGGCTCGAGGAAGAGGCGCTTGCCGCGTTGCTGGACGAGCAACGGTAAGCTGACGGGGATTCCTGCGGCGCATGGGGTGCCGGCCCAGGTCGCCCCATGCGCCGCGTCCTCAACGTGCGTCTGTGGAGGCCCCATCCGACATGCGAACGCCGCCTCACCTGCCCGGCCACCTGTGGCGGTTTGGCGGGCAGGGAGTGTCGATTTCATTAACGCGTCGGTCACTCATGCTCGTTTTGCCTGGTAGACACCCCATCATATATATCACTCGACACTGGTCTTCAAATTTATCGACGTGCGTTTTCCCTCGTTGCGGCTTATGGTGCAAACGTCGGCGGGACAACGCTGCGCCGACTGCTTTGTGACATTTGCAACAAAAAGACAAGGGGAGAGGGAGGACGAACATGGAGAGCGCGACTCATACGACCCACATCTCAAGGCGCGGTTTCCTGGCGGCGGGCGCGGCTTTGGGCGCACTCGCGGCCGCGAGCGCGGGGATGGGAGCCCCGCTGCTGTCTCAGGCCGATCAGGCCAGCGAGGCCAAGGGCATCCAGAGCGAGTACGAGGGCCTGGAGGTGAAGCACGCCTTCTGCCAGATGTGCGGACCTGCCCGCACGCACTGCTCCACGCTGTGCTACATCAAGGACGGCACGTGGACGCACGTGGAGGGCAACCCGGCCGCCGGCAACAACTGGGGCCGGGGCAGCCGCAGCCTGTGCGCCAAGGGCAACTCGGCCATGCAGGTCATGTACTCGCCCACGCGCCTGGAGTACCCCATGAAGCGCACCGGCGAGAAGGGCGAGGGCAAGTTCGAGCGCATTACCTGGGACCAGGCCTTCGAGGAGATCTCGGCCAAGCTTCTCGAGCAGAAGGAGACGTACGGTGCGAAGTCCTATGCCGTGCTGTCGCCCCAGTATTACGAGGTGCTGGGTACGCTGGGCAGGCGTTTCCTCAACGTGCACGGCTCGCCGAACTACCTGCACTCGGCCATCTGCAACTCGCAGCGCATGTTCTCCAACCTCGTGACGCTGGGAGGGCCCGCGCACGCCTCGTGCAACAAGACGATGCCCGGCCAGCTTGCCAAGACGAAGCTGTTGGTGAACTGGGGCTACAACTCCGAGAACTCCGCCATCAACCAGGGCAACCCCAACGCGCGCCTCAACGCCCGCGAGAACGGCCAGCAGACCATCGACATCCGCCCGATGCGCAACGCCATGGCCGCGCACGCCGACATCTGGGTGCCCGTGCGCCCCGGCACCGATTGCGCGCTTGCCATGTCGATCCTCAACTACCTCATCACGAACGACCTGTACGACCACGATTTCGTTGACGCCTGGTGCGAGGGCTTCGATGAGCTCGCGGCCGCCGTGGCCGACTGCAGCCTCGCGTGGGCCGAGGAGGTCACCGGCGTGCCCGCCTCGCAGATTGAGCAGGTGGCCGAGCTGATGGGCACCGTGAAGCCCATGGCCATCCTGTGCGGCAACGGCATCGGCGACCAGCAAAACGACGGCCACTGGGCCCAGGCCTGCATCGACCTCATCGAGGCCATCACCGGCAACATCGCCGTCGAGGGCGGCTCGGGCGCGTCGGCCCCCAGCGCGCCTGCGCTCATCGAGGTCAACGAGATCGACGTGCTCTCCGACCGCCTGCCCGCCTCGGAGGAGGACGAGGCCAACGGCTGGATGGCGGGCGTGGCCGACCTCGTGGCGCCTGAGACCCCGCGCTGGTTCCAGACCATGCAAACCCAGGAGTCGGGCCCCACGAGCGCCTACTACAAGGGCCTGCTCTCCATCCTCACCGAGGACCCCTATCCGCTGCGCGCCGTGCTCGCCCAGTCGTCCAACCCGCTGTCGGCCACGCGCCAGCCCAAGACGATCGTCGAGGCGCTCAAGAAGCTCGACCTCTACATCGTGGTGGACACCGAGTGGAACAGCTCGTGCGACTACGCCGACTACGTGCTGCCGGCCTGCGTGAACTACGAGTCGGCCAACCAGATCGCCACCAAGAACAGCAAGGACGGCACCTGGATCGGCATCAACCAGAAGATTGCGGAGCCCCTGGGCGAGTCGATGAGCGACTGGGAGTTCTACTGCAAGCTGGCCGACGCCATGGGCTACGGCGACGACTTCTGGCACGGCGACTTCGACGAGTGCCTGCGCGAGCAGCTCGACGGCACGGGAATCTCGCTTGAGGAGCTGCGCGAGAAGGGCCAGGTGTTCGTCGAGCGCACCGAGGAGTTCACCGCCGGCGAGGCCACGACGCAGAACTACGAGGACCTCTTCGCGAGCCTTCCCAACGGCAAGGTGCAGTGCGCGAACTCCTGGATCGGCGGCAAGCCCAACTGCATGGACAGCGGCGAGCTGAGCGGCGTGCCCGTGTACAAGGGGCCGGCCGAGTCCATCGCCGGCACGCCCGACGTCGCGGCCGAGTACCCGCTCGTGTTCTCTGACGTGCACGCGTATCGCCTCTGCAACCACAGCTACTACGCCAACGTGCCCTACCTGCGCGAGATGCAGCCCGAGCCCTGGTTCAAGGTCAACCCGGCCACGGCGCAGAAGTACGGCATCGCCGACGGCGACTGGTGCCGCGTGGAGAGCCCGCACGGCTGGGTGAAGCTCGTGGCGAGCTACTTCGAGGGCATCGCCCCCGACGTGCTCATGGCGCGTCGCGGCTGGTGGGAGGACTGCCAGGAGCTGGGGCTTCCCGGCTATGGCTTCGAGGACGGCGGCAGCGAGGTCAACGTGCTTTACGACGACGACCCCGCCAACTTCGACCCGTTCCACTCGGGCATGTCCAAGCAGACCCTCGTCAAGATCTCGAAGCTCGACGAGTCCGAGATCCCGACGGCCGGCGTCGAGGCGTAAAGGAGAGCGACCATGAGCGAACAGTACGGCTTCTACGTAGACACGAGCCGCTGCATCAAGTGCTGGGCCTGCCAGGTCTCCTGCAAGCAGTGGAACGGCATCAAGGCGGGCACGACGCGCCGCCGCTGGCTCGCCGAGGAGGACGAGGGGACGTTCCCCGACGTCGTGCGCACCTTCATCACGACGAGCTGCAACCACTGCGCCAACCCCGCGTGCGTGGAGAGCTGCCCCACGGGCGCCCTCACGAAGCGCGAGGAGGACGGCCTGGTGGTGGTTGACCGCGAGCTGTGCATCGGTTGCCAGACGTGCGCCCGCGTGTGCCCCTTCGGCGTGCCCACCTACCGCACCGACGAGGACGGCACGATGGACAAGTGCGACGGCTGCACCGCCTGCGGCAAGACCCCCGAGGACGAGCCCCACTGCGTGGCCACCTGCCCCACGAAAGCCCTGCATTTCGGCACAATCGCCGAGATGGAGGCGCTGGCGGCCGAGAAGGGCGGCGCGCGCCTGGAGGGCGAGACGAACCCGAGCACGTTCATCTCGTACTAGCGAGAGAGGCGGGCGGGCGGTTGGGGCCTGGGGTGAGGCCCGGGTGCCCGCCCGCCCACCAACGCGTTACGAATTCACATGGCAAGCGCCCGGGCGGGCGTGCAAGCAGGCCGACAAGCGCGGCTGCATGGCACGCCCGCCCGTTTGGAGCGCATGAGCGCGACGATTGCGAGAGGGGAGCGGCATGGCCGAAAAGATTGAGGGACGGGTGCTGGGGCCCGAGGAGATCGCGGAGCTGCACGCGCGCGCCGCGACGTACGCGTTCTTGTCGCGCGCCCTGTCCGACGAGGAGCTGCCGGCGGGCTTCCTGTCTGCGCTGGCCAGCGACGCGCCGCGCACAGGCACCGACCTGGACGCCTACACCGCCGGCCTGGTCGACCTCGACGCGGCGGCCCTCGAGGTGGCGCGCCGCGACCTGGCCGCCGACCACGCCGCCTGCCTGCTGGGAATGTCGGCACGGCCGGTGAGCGCCTACGAGTCCGTGTACACGAGCGAGGAGCACCTCATGCGTCAGGACGCCTGGGAGCGCGCCCGCGCGGCCTATGCCCAGGCAGGCTACTCCGCCGCCGCGGCCCTGCGCGTGCCCGAGGACCACATCGCCGTCGAGCTGCGCTTCTGTGCGATGCTGCTCGACCGCGCGGCTGACTATGCCGCCGCCGGCGTGCCCGACCTCGCCGCCCGCGACACGGCGGCCCAGGCCGCCTTCGTGCGCGACCACCTCGCCGTGTGGGTGCCGCGCTTCTGCGAGCTCCTCGAGGCACGCGCCTCCACCGCGTTCTATCGCGGCATCGCCCAGATGCTGCGCGCGTTTGTGGAGCAGGAGGCGAAGGGGGAGTAAGGGCGAGCCGCCAAGCCCCGGTCGCCTGCCAGGCTCCAATCGCCTGCCAGGCCCGCGACCGGCCCCGCCCCCGCCTGCCGCGCGGCCCCTTACCCCGCCAGCTCCTCAATCGCGGCCACCTCGTCGGCCATGACCTCGGCCTCGAGGTGCACCCAGCCCCTGGTGACCTTGCCCAGGCCCCGGTAGAAGCGTGTCTGGGCGCAGCTTGCGATGGCGTCGCACAGGTCGTCGATCCAGTTGAGCTGGTGGGCCGCGTGGAAGTCCTGGGCGCTGCGGGCGTAGCGCAGGGCCTCTCCCGTCTCGCCGGACTCCAGCGCGGCATTGGTGCGCTCGATCAGGGTGGCCACGAACTCGAACTCGAAGCTCACGTGGTCCTCGGGGGTGCGCAGGCTCTCGTCGGGCTGCACGTGCTCGGCGCAGTACGCCTTGTACACCTCGTCGCGGGCCTCCTGCATGAGCAGCCCCGTCTCGGAGGTGAACACCGACTCGTAGGGCGTGGCGGCGAAGGTCTCGTAGTTGCCGGCGGCCAGGAACGTGTGCGCGTAGTCCACCGCGAGCTGCTGGCGCGTGCCGGTGTCGCGCTTGCGCAGGTAGCGCCTGATGTCCTCGAATCCCTCGGCGATGAGGGGGTCCCCGCCCGACAGGCCGGTGAAGTCCTGGGCGGCCATGTGCTCGATCTGCCCGTCGCTCACCTCGGTGAAGTACAGATGGGCCAGGGTTCGGTAGAGCCTCGCACGCCCCTCGTTCAAGGCGATGAGCTGCCCCTTCAGCTCCGAATGCTCGTCCATATGCGCTCTCCTTCGGTCGTCGCCGGGCATGGCCGGCGCTGTCGCTCGCTTGCGTTTGCGGGGCCGGCCCGGCTCACGTCTAGGCCGGCCCCGTCTATGTCATCAAAACCGTGCGTCCTGCGCACGGGACGCCCCGCACACAGGTGGCCCGGCCTCCCGTGCGCGGGGCGCCGCATTCCGTGCGCGTGGCGGTCGCGCTCTATCTCTGCACCGCCCCGCGCGTCGGCATCTCGCAATGCCGCCTTATGCGCCCGTCTTGTAGTAGGGCGCATTCCTGGTGTCCGACGCCGGGCTCAGGTCCTCCAGGTCGATCCACTGCGCAATCTTCTCGGAGAGGATGTAGCGCGACAGGGGCTCGTTGCCGTTGTCGGTCAGGCTGTGGACGGACGCCTCGTCGACCTGCGCCAGGGCCTGTGACACGTCGGAGTCGGGGTCGTCCAGGTCGCCCCAGAAGCGGGCGTTTCCGCAGCAGGCGGCCACGCAGGCGGGGCTGTCGCCCTTGTCGGTGAGGTGGCTGCACATGGAGCACTTCTGCACCACGGACTTCTGCGCGTCGTAGCTGCGCACGCCGTAGGGGCAGGCGCTCATGCACAGCTGGCAGCCGATGCAGGCGTCCTGGTCGATGAGGACGCGGCCGTCCTCATCGCGGTAGCTGGCGCCGGTGGGGCACACCTCGATGCACGGGGCGTTCTCGCACTGCTGGCACTGCAGCGGCAGCCAGTACTGCTCCAGGTCGGGGAAGGTGCCGTGGGGCCCCACCTGGATGAGGCGGTTCCAGTACACGCCCAGGGCGACGTCGTTCTCGTTCTTGCAGGCAACCTCGCAGGCATGGCAGCCGATGCACTTGTCGAGGTCGGTGACTATGCAGTAGCGGCTCATTCGTAATACGCCCCTCCCGTGAAGTCGCTGGGTTCAGGCATCCAAGGCTCGAAGTCCTCGGGCTCGTACCACACGCCCTCGGGCCTCTCGGACTTCTCGATGCGCACGCGGATGCCGCGCAGTGTGTAGGTGCCGAACTCCGGGTTGTAGTAGCCGGTGTTCTTGGTCAGGACGTTCATGTTCTCGAGCGTCCAGGACTTGCGGCCGTCCGAGCCGTCTTCCAGGAACTCGGGGTTCCAGAAGCGCTCCATGTAGACGGAGTCGCGGGCGATGCCCTCGGTGACGCGCGCCACGCCGTAGATTCCCTGCGCCACCACGGACTGGCCGTTGGCGGTGAGTTCCTCGCCGGGCACGAATTCCGAGGGGCCCTGGTCCATGCCTGCGGCAAGCGTGGTCTGCTTGTCCAGGCCGGTGGTGATGTCGCGGAACACGTCGAGGCCGTCGGTGCGCGGGGAGTGCACGTTCACCCAGTCGCCGTCGCAGATGCCCAGCTCCTCGGCGCTCTCCGGCGAGATCCACACCTCGGGGGCGGGGTACAGCTCGCGCAGGTAGGGGTTGTTGCGCAGCGTGCCGTGGTGGAAGTAGGGGATGCGCCCCTCGGTGAGCGTGAGCGGGTAGTCGTCGCCGTACTGCGTCTCGTCCTCGGGCGTGAAGTAGTACGGCATCGGGTTCCAGTCCACCACCGAGGCCGGCATCTCGAAGCTCTCGTTGCCGTGGCGGCCGATGTAGAGCATCTGGTCGGCGTAGGGGCCGCACTTCTTCGGGTCGTCCACGATGTCCTTGGGCGCGGTGGAGAAGCCGGTGTAGGTCTGGGGCGCGTCGGTGTCGGCGTCCTGCGACACCGAGGTGATGTCGCCCTTGGGGCCGCCCGCGCCGCCGCCCGCGCTCACGAGCTTGTAGCCGTCGTAGGTGGTGCCGCCCCAGTACTCGTCGTCGGTGGCCCACTCCTCGGGCATGATGGCGCGCGCCTCCTCCATCGTGGTGATGCGCTCGTCGCCGCACTGCTGGGCCACGTAGTCCCAGTACTCGTTGATCGTCTTCCAGTAGGGGGACACCATGGGCGAGCCGATCTTCTCGGCGTCCATGCAGGCCTCCATGTTGGGGTCGTACAGGTCGGAGTCCGGGTCGCTCATGGCCTCGGCGATTTTGCCCCACATCATGATCTCGTCGGCCGCCTCGAACAGGTTCGTGACGGGCTGGCGCAGCAGGTTGACGTTGAGGCGGTTCTGGGCGAAGGCGTTCTCGAGCCACTCGCACACGGGGAACACGATGTCGGCCGCCTCGGTGGTGAAGGAGGTGGGGTACATGTAGCCCTGCACGATGAGGTCGAGCTTGGGGATGGCGTCCACCCAGGAGCTGGCGTTGCCCAGGGCCGCCATCTTGTTGCCCGAGCGCTCGATCCACACCTTGGGCTGGTAGGGCTCGCCGGTGAGGATGGCCGAGAGGATGGTGGGGATGTGGGAGTGCATCCAGCCGCCCAGGCCCTTGTGCTCGCAGTATCCCAGGCGCTCCATGACGGCGTCGTCGGTCTGGAACTCGTAGGCCGTGCCGCCGATGAAGCCCGGCGGGAAGATGGTGGACTCGGCCGAGCTCAGGCCCGAGGAGCCCTGGCCGCCCACCTTGTTGGCCGGGCAGCCGGTGTGCCACAGGTGCGCGGTCATACAGTCGAGCGCGGCGGCGCCGATGGCGGCCTGGGCCGAGCCGGGGTACATGTCCGTGGCCACGCCCAGCGAGATGCCGCCGTGGGGGGTGGAGCAGTACAGCTCGATGGCCTCGGCTATCTTGGTGGCGTCGCAGCCGGTGATGGCGGCCACGGTGTCGAGGTCGTAGTCGGCGCAGCGGTCCTTGTAGGCCTGGAAGGCCGTCTTGCAGGTGAGGGTGGTGCCGTCCTTGAGCGTGACGTCAACGGTGCCGAAGAGCTGCGGGTGGTAGGTGCCGTCGTTGTCCGGGCCCAGGGCGAACGCCTTGGTGACCTGCCCTGTCTGCGTGTCGAAGTAGACGTAGCCCTCGTTGGTCTCGTCCACGTCGTCGAAGACCTGCGAGGCGCGCAGCAGCATGCCGTCGCCCGTGATGTCCTGCGCCACGGGGGGCAGCGAGACCTCGTCGCGCGGGTCCACCAGGAAGGGCAGGTTGGTCCACTGCTCGCAGAAGTCCTCGTAGCCCGGGATCTTCTCGTAGAGGCCGTTCTCGATGATGTAGTGCATCCAGCCGAGCATCATGGCCAGGTCGGTGCCGGGCTTGATGGGCAGCCAGATGTCGGCCTTGCTCGCGTCGGCGTTGAAGCGCGGATCGATGACGACGGTTTTGCAGCCGTTGGCGCGCAACTCGGCCACGCAGCGGCCCGAGGTGGAGGGGGAGTGCCAGGCAGGGCCGGTGCCCCACATGACGTAGACCTCGCACAGGCCGCCGTATTTGGCGGGCTTATAGAGCTCGGGGCAGCCGGAGTCGGCGATGGAGGTGTCGCCCAGGCCGTTGATCTTGCCCATGGTGTAGTTGCGCGGCAGGTAGCACTGGGCGCAGCCGGGCTCGAAGACGTTGCCCGCGCCCCAGAAGTTGCGGAAGCGAGGCGGCGAGAAGAACTGGGGGTTGCCGCCGCCGCCGGTGGAGCACAGAAGGCCGTGCTTGCCGGTCTTGTCGCGCATGTCGATGAGGTGGCGCGCCACGGTCTGCGCGGCCTCGTCCCAGCTGATGCGCTCCCAGTCGTTGCCGGGCTTGGAGCCCACGCGCTTCAGGGGGTACTTGTTGCGGTTGGGATGGTAGAGCGCCTGCACGCCGCTCAGGCCCTTGGGGCACACGCGGCCCTTGGACATGGGGTCGATGGGGTCGCCCTTGATCTTGATGACGCGCCCGTTGCGAACCTCGGCGATGACGCCGCAGTTGGCGATGCATGCGCGGCAGGACGTGCGGACCTCGGTCACGTCGTCGTCTGCCCATGCCTTGTCGCTGGCGACCAGGTCGTCCGCGCTGCCCACGCCAAGCGCGGCAGCCGCGCCGGCCACGGCCGCAGCGCTGATGAACGAGCGCCGCGTGATGGTCGATTCTGCCATGTTGTTCCTCCCTCTCTTGTGTTGCCGATTGCCGATGTTGTGGGTGGTGCCTGGTGGTGCTGCGCGCTCGCGCCGTGTGCGGGCCGCCGGCCATGGGCGGGGCGCCCCGCACGGCGGCCGTCACGCGCTATGTGAAGCGGGGTCGGGCCACGCGGCGAGCGCCTCCATGCCCGCCTGCGTGGCGCACCACGCGCCTCGCCAAACGATGGCCCCGCACTTCTCGAGCCTGTCCACGTAGTAGTCGGGGCTCAGGGTGTGGTACGAGGTGACCTGGTCCAGGGCGAGCCCCGGCGTGTCCTTGAAGAACTGCTCGATTTGGGGCAGCGTCTGAGGCGAGCCGGCGCACAGGGCCAGCAGGGCCCGGTACGTCTCGGCCCGGTGGGGGCGCTCGGCCAGGCGGGCGCGCAGGCGACGTGCCGGGTCGAGCAGGGCGGCCGCCGTGCGCCCCGCGTCGGTCGTGAGGAGGGCGTAGGAGTCCACGAGGTCGTCGGCCTCGTCGTCGGAAAGCCCGGCGAGTACCTTCTCGTCCACCTCGCTGCCTTGCGTGTCGAGGCAGATGCGCTCAAGGCCGCCCGCCTCCACGAGCATGGAGATGAGCGTGTGGGGCGTCTGCTCGATGTGGCTGAAGACGTACTCGTCCTGCCGGGCCACGAAGGCCTCCGCCTCCTGGAGGCCGCGCCGCTGCGTGCAGTGCACGAGCAGCTTGTAGAGCACCTCACGCAGCGGGTTCTGGGAGCACACGCACCGCACGACGGCGTCCGCGCGCTCCTCGGGGGTTTGCGGGACGTCGTGCGCCTCGGGGGCGAAGGGGTCGCGTGCGTCGCGGCGGCCGGCGTCTTTCGGCGCGCGGGAGTCGGCGCCGTAGCGCCCGGAAGCCTCAAAGGCGGGGAAGGCCGGCATGCGGTGGGCGGCCGTGCGCGCGCCGGGCGCGGCGCTGGGGACGGCCTGGCGCCGCGGGGGATGTGCGGTCGTCACGTGCACGGCCTGTCCGGTATCGCTGTCTCTCATCTGCGCTGCCTCTCTTCTGCGACGTGGCCCGCGGGCGCGTCGCGCCCGGTGCGGGTCGGCCTGGGCCGTGCGCGTTGGGGACGGGTGCGCCGGGCCTTGGCTTGCGAGAGGAAGCTTGCCAGCGGCGGGGCTTGCGCGCCTCGTCACCGATTGCCTGACTCGCGTTTCGGCTTTCGTCAGTTTGTGACGCGTGCGCTTAGTCAACTCTTGACTATTGACGCCCTACCAGGTGCGTTACCATGTGGCGCGCTATAGGGGACAAAAGGGAGACAGGTGCGTCATGGGTGTGGAGGAGAAGGGCCGCGGGGCGGCGACGGGCGTGAGGGCCAGGCTTGACGAGGGCCTGCCGACGCTTGCGCCCATGGGGTTGTCGTGCTGGATGCTGTGGAACAGCATCGGCTTTTCCGGGGCCTTCTGGCTCCATGACATCGAGAACGGCGCGCGGGCGGAGAACCTCATCGTCGCGCACCTCGTCGCGTCGTTCGTGGCATTGCTCCTCGCGGCCGGTTTTCCCAACCGCGCGAGGCGGCTTGTGACGCGGCCCGCGTTCGTGCTCGCGTGCGGCGCAGTCGCCTCCGTGGGGACGCTGCTCATCGTCATCACGAGGGCGACGATCCTGCCCTCCCGCGTCCTCTTCCTCTTGGGATGCGTCCTGAGCGGCCTGGGGACGACCGGCCTGTTCCTGCGCTTCGCGCCGATGGCGGGCTCGCTGCCGCCGCACCGCTCTCTCATGACGATCGTGCAGTGCTCGTTGGCGGCGTCGCTGGGCTTCCTCTGCATGGCGCACCTGTCCGACGAGGTGGCCTCGTGCGTGTTCGTCGCCCTCCCTTTGCTCGCCTGCGCGCTGCTGTGCGTGCGCGGCGCCGAGTCGCCTGCGGAGGGCCGCGTGCTGGGCGACGCCGTCTCCGACGGGCGCGGCGTGCGGGGCCTTGTGCTCTTCCTCGTCTCGGTGGCCCTGTGCTCCGGCGCGCTCGAGCTCATGAAGGGCACCGTGCTCGTGAGCGTTTCCCCTGCGTCGAGCGCGGCCTGCAGGGTCGATGCCGACCTCATCCTCGCCGTCGTGTTCACGGCGGCCTTCGTCGCGCTGCACGCGGTGAGCGACCTGGACCTGGCGCGCGTGTACTGCGCCGTCGTGGCCTCCCTCGTGGTGGTGCTCACTGCCGTGGGTTCCCTGGCCAGCGCGACGCTGCCCGTGGCGGTGGTGGCGTCGTGCGTGTGCACGGCGTTCAACTCGGTGGTGTGGGCGATGCTCGCCTATCTCACCTACGGGGCGCAGGGAGGCGCCCTGCGCTACTTCGGCCTGGGCAACGCCGCGCTGTGCCTGGGCACGATAGCGGGCGGTCTCATCGCCGCACGCCTCGTCGAGGTCCAACAGCAGTCCCTGCTCCATGTGGCGTTCGCCCTGCTCGGCGTGGCAGTGCTCGTCGACGTGCTCTTCGTGTTCAACGAGCGCAGGGTCAACGAGCTTCTTCCTACGGTGGACGACGCGCTTGAAGGCGAGGCGCCCCAGGCGCCCCAAGGACAGGACGCCGAGGCGGGCCGCAAGCCGGGGCGCTACGTGCGTGCCTGCGAGGACATGGCGGCCGCCACGGGCCTGTCGGCTCGCGAGACCGAGGTGTTCCTGGCGCTTGCGCGCGGCTGGACCGCCCAGGAGATAGCCGAGCACGAGTCGCTGTCCGTGTACACCGTGCGCGCCCACATCCGCGCCATCTACGCCAAGCTCGACGTCCACTCCGGCAAGGAGCTGCGCGACCGCATCCGCGACTGCCAGGAGGGCGGCCGGGGCTGAGGCTGGCACAAACGCGCGGGATACAACGCGAGTTCTTTGCGCGGAAGTATCTGCCTGATTTGTCGCGTGCATCTTCTCGTTGGGCGTGCTTTGCCGCGCGAGGGCTACAATACCCGGCGTTTCGATGTCCCCCACCAGCACGGTAGCCAAAACGCATGCAGAGATCTCCAAGCACAAGCACGGCACGCTTTCAGGCCGCTCCTGCTGAGGCCCGCGCGGGCGGTGCTGGCGTGCGGCCCGGCCGCGCCGTTTCTCGCGCGGCCGACGCCCCCGCCCGCGTTGCCTGCGCAGCCGACGCAGGTGCCGCCCCTGCCCGCGCCGCTCATGCGGACGCCATCCCCGATGCCGCCCCCGCCGCCGCCGCGCTCGACTACGACTCCGTCACCTGGAGTGCCTGCCACGTGAACTGCGGCGGGCGCTGTCCGCTCAAGGTGTACGTCAAAGACGGCGCGATCGTCCGCGTCGAAGGCGACGACGAGGGCGCCGACGAGCTCGGCCCCGGCAAGGTCTGCCAGCTGCGCCCCTGCGTGCGCGGCTATACCTCCCGGCAGCGCGTCTACAACGAGGGGCGCGTGCGCCGCCCGCTCAAGCGCGTGGAGGGCACAAAGCGCGGCGAGGGCGTCTACGAGGAGATTTCCTGGGACGAGGCCATCGCGCTCATCGCCCACACCATGCGGGGCATCAAGACCGAGTACGGCAACGACGCCTTCTACATCCAGTACGGCACCGGCATGATAGGCGGCGCGGTGTCGAAGTCCTGGCCGCCCGACCGCACGGCCTTTGCGCGCCTCATGAACTGCTGGGGCGGCTACCTGCGCCACTACAGCGACTACTCCACCGGCCAGATCACCTGGGAGCTGCCGCTGCTCACGGGCGACGCCTGGGCCAACAACGAGGCCGCCGACCTGGTCAACTCCAAGAACATCGTGCTCTTCGGCAACGACCCAGCCAACACGCGCATGTCGGGCTCGGGCATGTGGTACGTCATCTCGCAGGTGCGCCGGCAAAACCCTGACGCCAAGATCGTCGTCGTCGACCCGCGCCTGTCCGACACGGCCGTTGGCATGGCCAGCCTGTGGGTCCCCATCCGCCCCGGCACCGATGACGCCCTGGTCGCGGGCATGATTCACTGCCTCTACACCGAGGGCAAGCTTGACGAGGGCCTCATCCGCGAGAAGTTCGTCGGCTTCTTCTCCGACTCGTTTGCCGACGACGTGAGGGCGGCCGAGCCCACGAGCGACGCGTTCTTCGGCTATGACAAGTCGGGCGCCCTCACCGTCGAGCAGGACATGTCCTACGAGGCCTACCTCAGGGGCACGGGCGCCTACGAGGGCACGGGCGAGAAGACCCCCGAGTGGGCCGCCGGCATCACGGGCGTGCCGGCCGGCACCATCCGCAGCCTGGCGCATCTATATATAGATGGCCCCACGGCCACCATCCAGGGCTGGGGCCCGCAGCGCCACAGCAACGGCGGCAACGTCTCGCGCGCCATCGCGCTGCTCGCGGCCATCACGGGCAACGTCGGCATCTCCGGCGGCGGCACGGGCGCGCGCGAGCAGGTGGGCGGTGTGCCGTACCACGTGGCGAAGTCCATCCCCACCTTTACCAGCCAAAACACAGTGCAGAGCTGCATCTCCTTCTTCGGCTGGTACCACGCCATCGAGGACTACGCGTCCATGGACGACACCACCTGGGGCGTGCGCCACTTCGTGGACGGCGAGCTCAGGTTTGCCGAGGAGCCCGGCACGCTGCGCCTCAAGGCCCCCATCAAGTTCGTGTGGAACTACGGCTCCAACGTGATGATGGGCCAGCATGCCGACATCAACGACATGCTGCGCATCTACAACCTGCCCGACACTCGGGACTCCGGCCTGCGCATGGTCGTGACCGTCGACGCCTTCCTCACGCCCACCGCGCTCGCCTCCGACATCATCCTGCCTGGTACGACGCCTTTCGAGGAGGACGACATCACCATGGGCGGCTCGGCGTGGACGGGCTTTGTGCTGTGCGAGACGGCCGCCATAGAGCCGCTGTACGAGTCCAAGCCCGTCTACGAGATCTGCACGCTGCTGTCCGAGGCCCTCGGCGTGAGGGAGGAGTTCACCCAGGGCAAGACCCAGCTCGACTGGCTCGAGTGGTGCTACGACCAGGGCATCGCGGCCGGCGACGACCTGCCTGCGACGTTTGCGGAGTTCCGCCGACGCGGCCTCTTCAAGCAGACCGACGAGCACGCCCCCGCCGTTGCCGCGCCCGATGTGCTGGCCACGCCCTCGGGCAAGTACGAGGTGTTTTCCAAGCAGGCGTACAACATCTCCAAGCAATGGGACCTCACGGGCGGCGGCTCCATCCCTGGTGACGGCCGCGACCAGATCACAGCCCTGCCCATCCATTACGACAACGTCGAGGGCTACACCGACCCGCTGCGCGCCGAGTACCCCTTCCAGCTCATCGGCCATCACGCGAAGACCCGCACGCATTCCTCGTACGGCAACGTCGCATGGATGCAGTCCGTGGCGCCCCAACAGTGCTGGATCAACGAGCGCGACGCGGCGAGCCTGGGCATCGGGCAGGGCGACGAGGTGATCGTGTCCACGCGGCGCGGCCGTACGAAGCTTGCGGCCAAGGTGACGGGGCGCATCATGCCCGGCGTGGTCTCCATCCCGCAAGGCGCCTGGTACATGCCCGAATCGCGCGACCCGAAGGCCATCGGCAGCCGCGATGTGCTCGATGTGGGCGGGTGCATCTCGGTGCTCACGAGCGCCCGTCCCACGCCCATCTCCAAGGGCAACGGCGTGCACTCCAACCTCTGCAAGATAGAGAAGGCCTGAGGGGGCGGCATGGCGCAGTACGGCTTCTACGTGGACACCGACATATGCACGGGCTGCAAGGCCTGCATGACCGCATGCTTCGAGCGCAACGACCTTGCCGTGCCCGAGAAGTTCCGCAAGGTGTACGAGTTCGGCGGCGGCTCCTGGGAGCAGGACGCGGCGGGGGCGTTCTCGTCCACGGCTTTCACCTACTACGTCTCCATGACGTGCGGGCAGTGCGACCATCCGACCTGCGTGCGGGCCTGTCCCACCCACGCCATGCAAAAGGACCCCGCAACTGGCATCGTCGACAACGACAAGGACGCCTGCGTGGGCTGCATGGCCTGCGAGCGGGTATGTCCCTACGGCCATCCCGTGCGCCTTGCGCGAGACGGACGTGCGCACAAGTGCACGCTGTGCCGCGACGAGTCGGCCGACGGGGCGCCTAGGCCTTCCTGCGTGCGCGCCTGCCCCGTGCATGCCATCGAGTTCGGCCTGATAGACAAGCTGCGCGCGGCGCACGGCGAGGCGTGCGCGCTCGGTGGGCTTGCTAGCGCGACCGGCCCCAACGTCGTGTTCCACCCGCACCGCGACGCGGGCAAGGGCGGTACGCTGCGCAACCCGCTCGAGGTGGGGCACACGGCGTAGGGGCGGCAGCCTACCCCCGTCGTCCACGTCCCCTTGCCTGATGCGACTGCGTGCGGAACTGGTGCGGCGTCATGCCCGTCCACTTCTTGAACATCGCGGTGAAGGCGGCCTGGCTCTGGTAGCCGGTCTGGGCCGACACCTCGGCCACGGGGCGGTCGGTGTCGCGCAACAGCCGCGCCGCCTCGCTCATGCGCACGCTGTTGGCGTAGTCCCACAGCGTCTGCTGGTACTGGCGCTGGAAGGCCGCCTTAAGCTTCTGCTCGCTGAGGCCCGCGTCGTGGGCGAGGGTGCGGATGGTGGGGAACGTGCAGGCCTCGCGCGCGATCCGGCGGCGCACCTGCTCCACCTTGCGGAAGTCCTCGCTGGTCACGAGCAGGTTGCGCTCGCCCACGCGCAGCGTCTGGGCCGCCGGCCCCTCCTCGCGCAGCAGCTCGTCGCGCACGTCGGGTCGGGCGAGCAGGGCCACGAACTCCGCCGCCAGGGCCGCCTGCAGGGCATGCGTGAGCGTCTCGGATTTCATGGCGACCTCGAGGTGCTGCAGCACGCCCATCAGCTCGACCGACAGGTGGGTGAGGCGCACGCCGGGTTGGATGTAGCCCAACGCCTCCTCGTTCAGGCCCAGGTAGGGAAGGACGCGCGTGCGCAGGTGGTCCATCTCGATGGAGACCTCCGCGCCCTTGAAGTGCTGCCCGGCGCGCCAGTGGTACATGCCCACGGGCGAGCGGTCGAGTCCCACGAAGGCCGAGGGGCTCTCGCCGGCCACCACCTCGCCGTCGGCCACCCAGTACGTGATGCCCTGGTAGACGATGCCGAAGTGCAGGTAGCAGAACTCGTAGTCCAGGCTGGCGAGGAAGTCGGAGCGCGTGGTGTAGTCGCCCAGGCCGCAGCGCACCGTGTCGAGCGAGCCGAACTGGCGGATGTAGTCGGGCGTGGTGCCCGTGGGGTCGCGCCACAGCGTCGAGCCGTCGGGCATCTCGCGGCGCTCCAGCCCCACCTGCTGGCAGAACAGGCGCTCGTACTCCTCGGGGGAATGGGCTTGCAGCAGCTGCACGGCGACGCGCCTCCTCACCTGCGCTCGGACGGGCCGATAGTCTGCCTGCCAGGATAGACGTCTGCGGCTTACTGGCGATACGCTCGTGCCCGAGGGCACAAAAAGCCCCGCGTGTGAGCGTGGTGGCGTGCCAGCGTTACGGCTGTGCCCGAGCGCACAAAAAGCCTCGCGAGTGCGGAGAATGTCGCTCTGGCGTCGCCGGCGCCGTGCTCGGTCTTCCCAGAAGCCCCGCGAGCACGCCGCCGCCGCGACGCGTCTGCGAGCTGCGTGGGGAGAAGCGTGTGGACGGGCGACGCGGGCGGCCGAAGGCGTGCGAGCGCCTGTCTTTGCGCAACGAAACGTGCGCCGGCTTTTCCTTTGCACGCCGGCTTGCCTGCATGCGCTATGATGCACGCGTTCGCCACGTCGAGTCTGCGGACAGGGCGGGCAAGGTCCACAGGGTTGCTCGGCGAGCCGGCGCTGGTGCCGGGGCGCAGTGGGCAACGTCAGACATCGTTCGAAGGAGCCACGCATGGCCACGCTTGAGGAAATCTACACCAACGCCCTGACCGACGAGGCCGAGCGCGCCGCGTTCACCAAGGCCGCACCCGACGCGCAGACCCTCGCCGCCTTCCTGCAGGAGCGCGGCTGCGACGCCACGCCCGACGAGACCCGCGCCTTCCTCGACGCCAAGCTCACCCGCACCGGCGAGCTGGCCGCCGAGGAGCTCACAACTGTGTCGGGCGGCGGCTGCAGCGGCAACGACAAGAGCTACACCTGCCCCGCATGCGGGTGCAAAGAGGGGAAGCAAGTCAGCCGCGGGTCGATGATGGAAGGCATCATCTGCAAGTGCCCCCAGTGCGGCTGTGAGTGGAACGAGTACTAGCGAAGTCGCAAAAGACGAGGCAGGCCCGGCTTGATCTCTGAGGTGCCTCCCATCTCTTGAACACGAGAGATGGGAGGCTTTCTTATGCGAACAGCCCCCAGGGTGAAGCACGGCGTGCAGGCCGGGAGGAGGGCGATCGGGCTCTTTGACTCCGGGTTGGAGTGCAAATCGGCAGCCAGGGAACCTTCCGTCACGCCCCCGCCCGGCCGGCGCCCCGCTCCGTCTCCGCCTTGCCCTGCCCCGCCGCACCCCCGCCCCTACAACAGCTCGAAGTCGTTGAGGTGGTAGC
>CAVJGP010000051.1:0-14960 GCA_963648855.1 Alistipes onderdonkii
TGAAGAAAGAGGAACGCCCACCATGAACACCGCCTCCAAGACGCTCGCCCAGATGAAGAAGGCCAACAAGCTGGTGCAGCTGTCGTTTCACAAGAACGGCCCCAAGAGCTTCAAGCGCGGCCAGGGCCAGCTGCTCAACGCCCTGCTCAACAACGCCGGCACGCTGACGCGCGACGACCTCATCTGGATCTGCGGCTGCAACCGCTCCGAGCTCAAGGGCGTGGTGAAGAAGGCCGAGCGCAACGGCTACGTCGCCTTCGAGAACGACGAGGAGCACGCCTACCGCGTGACTCTGACCGAGCTTGGCCGCCAGATCGCCGAGAAGCGCGCCACCGCCAACGACCGCGCCGCCGCCCAGATCGCCTCGTGCCTGACCGAGGAGGAGATGGCCCAGCTCAACGCCATCACCGAGAAGCTCATCCTCTCCTGCAAGGAAAAGGGCATCAGCGGCAAGAAGAAGGGCCGCAAGCCCCACGGCGACAAGCGCCGCTCGCGCTAGGCGGTGGCGGTAGCGGGCGGGCGGGGACCGCTCGCCCTCTTCTAAGCAGCGACTCCCTCACGCCCTACCGCTCCAGCAGGTCCTCCATGTCGCAGCCGAGAGCGCGGGCGAGCGCGTAGAGCTTCTCGGCGCTGGCCTTGTTGATGTCCTTGTTGCGCTGCTCGTACATCTGGATGGAGCGCAGGCCCACGCCGGAGAGCCGGGAAAGCTCAGCCTGGGAGCAACCGTAGGCCTCTCGTAGGCGCCTGAGGTTGGTCTCGGGAAAGGTCGCGCGCACGCGGGCCTCGGCGATGTCGATGAACTTGCTCACATCCGCCTCGTGGAGGGGGTTGTACATCTCGCACAGCTCGTCGAACGGAAGCGCCGCAAAAATCTGGGCGTAGCTGCGCCCGGACTGCCATTGATAATATGCGACAGCCCAGCCGACCCAGTACTCCGGGGAGCGGCCCAAACAATCGCGCGGGGCGACGTCCAGCACGCGCCCCGTCGCCTCAAGCAGCACGTCGGCCACGAGCTCAGGTCCCGTTTTCCCCAGAAGAAGCGCGGCCTCGCCCCTCTCCATGCGCTTGGACTGCGAGCTCATGCAAAACAGGACAGCGAAATCAGACCCCGACATGCCGCAGGCGTTGACGGCGTAGTCGATGGCCTCGCCGAGGTGCGCCTGCGCACTACTCAACCAGGTTTCGGGGTATGCGCTCATCATCGTTGCCGATACCTCCCCGCATGATGTCTCGAATGTACAGGCCGTCGTCGTCCTCTTCCAGCAGGTCAAGGTACAGGCGGTTGGCCTCATCGTTGCGAACTTTGCGCGCCGCATGATACGTGGCCCTGGGAGCCACCTCGAAACCCTCGAAGCGCAAGAGCGAGAAGGCGTACTCCGACTTGACGACCACCTGCTCGCCCAGCTTTCCCAGGCGCATCGCGCGGGCAAGCTGGCTTACCGAGATGGCGTTGTTCAAAAACGACTCGGCGTAATCGAAATACGAGTCGTCGGCCCGATAGCCCGTGACAACATCGTAGGCGTTCACGTTTACGCCGAAGTTGTCGAGCAGGTAGCGCTTGGCCCGCTGCGCGACGGGCGTCTTGATGGAGAAGAGCCGGTGCTCCACAAGGACGGCTATCCAGTTGAGAATCGTGTAATCAGGGCTGTTCAGGCGCAGGAAGCGAAGGAACTCCACGTCGAGCGCGTAGCGATTCGAGAACCCGTCGCGCAGAGAGGAGACGGCCCACTCCTTGGCAAGCTCGTTGCTCTGCGTGCAATAGAACCCCAGGCCGAAGTCGTTGCTCCTCCTGCCCGCGCCGAAAACCGGCGCTTCGATAACCCTCTCGGAGCCATGGTACAGAGTAAGCGGCGTGGCCATAGGCGCCTCCCTTGCGACGCGTTGAGAAGTCCGGAAATCCTGGCTTAGATACTATCACTGTGGTGATATAGATTCAAATAAGGGTGGCAGCCCAATTTTCCCAAAGACTCCGCACGCGTTCAACACTCTTGCGCTCCGATTCGTCTACGGCACCGTCAGGCCGAGCGCTCGAGCGCGGCGCGGCCCGAGCAACCGCAAGCGCAGCACCCGAAAAGAGCAGCAGGGGTGGCAACTATTTTGAGAGCTTTGAATCTACGCATAAATCCTTTGCATGGCTTGATATGCATCATCCTGAAAACAGCTCCTGCCTGATCATGACGCTCTCCACCATGATTGCGGGCTATGGATATTACTACGAGTTTAGTGTGACGGGAGATACCTATTTTGAAGACGTCCCAATCATAAGCGAGGAAACGAGCGACACAGCCGGAGCGAGTGTCCTGGTCAGAAAGGGTTCTGTCGATTCAGACGGCAGCAGAGACATAGTTGTCAATATCCACTCTCCAACCAACAATGCGTTGGGTCTCTCTTTTAGTTATAACCCCAAAGACGAGGAGTTCCTCATGCCCTCGATCGACCAGGTAATCAACAGCGTCATCGTCGGATATAGCCGCGCAAACCTTTTGGCTGCACGCAGGAAAGCAGCTTCCACAAGGAGAACGAGGGGGTCACAGGCATGTAGCGCCCAAGACCCCCTCGAGATGAGCTGGGCCATATGCCCCCTTAGAGCCACGCCGTACAGCAACGAGCGCCCCGGCGACGGCTACGCGGACGTCTCGGCCCTGTACACGTTCGCACCCCGGTAGCCGCCACTACCCCAGGCGCATGTACAGCAGGGGGTAGGGGTCGCCCTGCTCGTCGAGGTCGGTGCGCTTGTAGGCTGTGAAGCCCATGTGCTCGTAGAAGCCCACGGCCTGGGGGTTCTGCTCGTTGACGGTGAGCTCGCGCACGCCGTAGTCGCGAACCGCAAGCTGGAGCAGCCGCCTGCCCAGGCCACAGCCCCGCTGCTCGGGCGCGACGAACAGCATCTCCAGGCGGCCCGCCTGCGCCCCCATGAACGCCAAGGGGCAAGCCGCCTCGGCCACCACCAGGTGCTCCACGCCCCGCAGGGCATGCGGCACATACGCCTTGATGGCCTCGACCTGCGCGACTTGCAAGAACAGGTGGGTCGCCCTGACGGAGCGCTCCCAAACGTCGAGGAGGGAGTCGATGAGCTGCGGGCTGCGGTCGGGCGCCTCGTGTATCTGCATGTGGGTTCCTCGGGCGATGGGCGGTTCGGACGCGAGCATCATATCCTGAGTTGGCGGGAGGTGCCATGCGGTCACGAAAGAGCTCGTTCAACGCGACCGCGCCGCCTTCTTGCCTTGGGACCGTGCCGCCGCGCCGTGCATGGGCTAGACTCTTCGCACGGCTTCGTGATGAAAGGAATCACCATGCCCGCGACACTTCGCGACTGCATATACGGCCAGGCGGTGGGCGCCGCGCTCGGTGTGCCGTTCGAGTTCAGGGCGTACGGCACGTTCGCGTGCACGGGCATGGTGGGGCATGGCACGCACGGCCAGCCCGCCGGCACGTGGAGCGACAACACCTCCATGGCGCTCGCCATCTGCGACAGCATCCGCGAGCTCGGGCGCATCGACCCCGCCGACATCCGCGTGCGGTCCCGCCACCCGACCCGCTCACCGGTCTGCCCAGATCCCCTCGGTCAGATTTAATCGCCCGATCACCTCATGGAGCCCAGCGGTTACAGTCTGCTTATTCTCGCGAAACCAAAGGCTGGCATTCTTACCCACATCAGCTCCAACCACAACGGCGTCTCCCGCCTGAGCTGATAAGGAACTCGTGCTCCCAAATACTGAGAAACGATCAGAAAGAGGTGCCTCCATGCTGCTGTCAAGGTCACAGTTCATCAAGAGTCTGGGCGGTGTCGCGCTGAGCGCTGCGTTCTCGAGCGCATGGGTTCCTGCGGCGCTTGCCGCCGAGCAAAAAACCGAAGAGGAGCCCCTGGTATACGCCAATGGTGAGCCGGGCGCGCTCATCGAGGGCGCGACGCTGTACAAGGTCGACGAAGAGGACAAGCTGCACTACAACGTCGTGTATGCCGACGCCCTGGCAGACGACGTCGCCGTGAGCGACTCTACCGACAACGGCATCGACAGCCTCGACGCCCTGCTCGAGGTCATGGGCGTGGCCGACGCGCCGGCCACCAAGCTGACCACCGACCCAGGCGAGCGCACCCTGGGCCAGTGCGTTCACGCCGATGTCCAGCTCGACAAGGACGGCAAGGTCGCCTCTATCGACGTCGTAAGCGTTTCCGACCGTCCCATCGTCGGCATCTCCTGGAAGCGAGACGAGATCAAGGACGACTACATCGGCTTCGCCGAGGCGTTTGAGCGCAACGGCGCCATCGCGGTCTACATGCCCCAGGTCACCAGCGACGACGAGGCCGTTGAGGCCCTGGATGCGATCGACGGCATCTTCATGACAGGCGGCGAAGACTGGAACCCCAAGCTGTACGACCAGGTGCAGACGCCCCACGGCTCGAGCGGCTGGAACGACGCGCGCGACACCTCCGACATCGCCTACATGCAGAACGCCATCGCCATGGACCTGCCCATGCTTTGCGTCTGCCGCGGCGCCCAGGGTCTCAACGTCGCCCTTGGCGGTGCCCTTATCCAGGACATTCCCTCCTATCTTGCCCAGAAGGTTCTCGACGGCGAGATCTCGCAGGATCGCGTGACCGGCGTCGTGAGCGGCACCCTTCCCGGCGGCGAGACCGTCCAGGACACCGGCTACACCATGTATGACGAGAACTACGAGGAAGTCGGCCGCACCTACGACAAGGACACCGACAAGTACATGGAGGACTCCGACTGCATCGAGGGGCACCTGCGCGTGCAGATCGACGGGATTGTCCACTCTGGCGGCACCGGGTACCACGTTCTGGACGCCGGCGTCGAAGGCATCGGCATCTCGCCTGACTCCAAATGGATGCACGACATCGCGGGCGGCGATTCTATCGACCTCGTGGCGACCGCCCACCACCAGGCCATCGACCCCGAGCAGCTGGGAGAGGGCCTGACCGTCGTGGCGACCTCCTCTGACGGCATCATCGAAGGCGTCGAGTACCAGGACAACCTCTTCGCGCTGGCCCTTCAGTTCCATCCCGAGCGCGACGCGCTGCGCGACACGCGCGACGTCGATGTGGACAACGACATCTGCAACGCGTTCTTGAGCGCGCTGGTGGAATACGCCGGCGTGTACGCCGAGGCGTAGCGCGCCTTCGCGGCTGGTCGGCCCAACGTGACACACGCCCCGGGCGAGACGAGCGGTTTATCCAAGCCGCCGCCTCGCCCGGGGTTTTGCCGTGCCTACCTTGAGGCACCCTGCTCGAGGGCGGCGCGCACGGCGGAGCGGATAGCGTCGCTCGTGATGGTGGCGCCGGCCACGCCGTCGATAAGCGAGCCTTGAGCGGCCTCGACCTGGGCGGCGTAGGTGCCGTCCTCGATCGCCTCGTAGCCGCCGATGCCCACCGTCTCGTTGTTGGGCGAGATCTCCACGACACGCAGCTGGCCGCCCTCGACCTCGATCGTCACGTTGATGTCGCCGCCCATGCCGGCGCCGGTGCCAGTGTAGGTGCCGTCGGCCACCGTGGCGATGTCGACGTCGGAAGTGTCGTCGGCCTCAGGCAGCACGACGGCGTCGCTGCCGTCCCAGCTCTCAAGCGCGGCGGCGTTCTGGCCGGCCTCGCGGCCCCACACGACGGTGTTCAGGATGGACCAGCCGCAACCGAAGTAGAACGGCCCCACGTAGTTGCCGCCCGCAACGGTGCCCGCAGCGTACAGGCGCGGGATGGCCTCGCCGGTGATGGCGGAGATGACCTCGGCCTTGAGGTTGGCCTTGACGCCGGCGAAGGTGCCCAGGACCTTGGGCTTCTCGGGGTCGGCATAGAAGGGCGCGGTCTTGATGGTGCCGAAGTCGACGCGACGGCCGAACTGCTCGTCCACGCCCGCCTCGCACGCGGCGTTCCAGCGGTCGAGCTCCTCGGAGAGGCTGTCGAAGGGCACTCCGATGCGATCGGCGAGCTCTTCGAGGGTGTCGCAGCAGATAACCGAGCCGCCGTCGGCCTCAAGGGTGGACTGGCCCTGGAGCGTCCACTGGAAGTAGTGGTCGGCGTCGCAGATGGCGTAGGCGTTCACGCCGGCGGGGTCGTTGGGGTTCCAACCGCAGGCGAAGAGCTGCTTGGCGACCTCGGTGACCACATAGCCCCAGCAGGAATCCTCGGCCACGAAGCGGTGGCCGCGCGGGTTGATGAGGATGGTGCCCTCGTTCTTCCAGCTGTGGTAGGGGTTGGACTCGCTCATCATGGCGGTGGCGTACTCGCTCACGCCGCCGAAGTAGTGCAGGTCGGGCATGCAGCATGCCTGGGACACCTGCAAAGCCGCCCCCAGCTCCATCGCCATGCGCACGCCGTCTCCGGTATTGGAGGACATGTCGTGGCAGAACGGGTCATCCATGTCGATCTCGCGCATCTTGAGACCCCAGAGCTGCTGGTTGAGGCCGAACTGTGCCGCCATCTCGGCATTGTTGTCGATGGAGGCGCAGGCGAGGACTACCGCCTTGTGGGCCTTGGCATACTGGCTCTGGCCACCGTTGACGAACTCGACGCCGATGACCTCGCCGGCGTCGTCGCGCAGGATGTGTGTGACCTCGCAGGAGGTCTTGACGGCCACGGTGTCGAAGGTGGCAAGCTTGTTCTCAAGGATGGTGAAGTGGGCGTTGCCCGAACCGGTGAGACCCGTGTCGGTGTCCTCGCCGTTCACGCCGTTGGAGAAGATGACGCGAGGGGCAAGCGCCTCGTCCTCGTGGCCCTCGTCGAGGGCCCAGATGGGCGGCACGAGGTCGACGGTGTCGAAGCTGCGGCCCATGGAGATCATCCAGTTGACGGCGTCGCCGGAGCGCAGGCAGGCCTCGCGGATAATCTCCTCGTTGCCGAAGCCCTGCGCCCAGCGCACCATGTGGTCGGCGAACTTCTCGGGCGTGTCGCCCTCATGGCCCGTAAGCTCGAGCTGGCCGTCGAAACCGGTGCCCATCATAGCGCCGCCGCAAAGCTTGGAGTCGCCGCCCACGATGCCGCTCTTCTCAAGCACCAAGACGGAGCTGCCTGCCTGGGCCGCCTCGATGGCCGCGCAGTAAGCCGCCGAGCCGGACCCGACGACCACCAGGTCGGCCTCGTAGGCCCACTCATACTCCGCGCCGGGCGTGACGGCCTCGTCGGCCTTCGCCATGCCCGCGACGCCCAGACCACAGGCCGAAGCCGCGGCGACGCTTGCGACACCTGCGCCCGAAATAAACCTGCGCCTGCTCATAGATGCCATGTGATTCCCCTTTCGCTATGTTGCGCATGTGCCACCCGCCCCTTGCGAATGGCGCCGACGCACAGGATAGGCAGCTTCACCGCGCCTGGATATTCCGCATTTCATTCGCCAACATGCCTGGTAAACTACCGTGCAATGCGTCAAGTCCGAAAATCGGAAGATGAGGATGGGCGATGGGGCACTTCGAATCCCAGGTGCGGCAGCTGCTGCGCGACGATGCGTTCATGCGGTTCATGCAGGAAGAGCCCTACGTCTATCGCGAATGCGACGCCGGCGGGAATCCCCCAACCCCAGGCCTTCCGGCAGGGGTAAGCCCGGAGCTGGCGCGCGAGCTCGTGCTCTTTGCCCGGCGCATGCGCGCGACGCCTCCCCTGGCTGAGTCAGAAAAGGACGCGTCGCCGGACAGGGGCGAAGCCGGCGCCCCGACGTCACAGGCGGACGATGGACACGGCGGTCCCGCGGCCGGCGGCCCAGGCAGGGAGTTCTGGGTCATCTCGCCCGACATGTACCGCGACCTGTTCGACGTGGTGGCGCGCGCAAGCGCGACGTCGGCGCTGTGGGAGCGGATGCGGCAATATGAGTCGCGCGACGAGCTGCAGCTTCTCATCGCGAGCGACCTGCATGCCGCCGCCCGACGCGACGGCCTCACCTTGGGCAACCACGAGCTGCGCGAGCTTGCCTTGAGTCGTCGGCCCGCCGCAACGCCCCAGGAGGCGCTGGCAGCCAACGCCCTGGAGTTGCTGGCGGATGCCTCCGTGCTCGAGGGGGCATGCGACGAACAGGCGTTGCGCGAGGTCTGGGGGCGACTCGTGCGGGGCTGCGACGGCCTCGACGACCATCCGCGAACGAGAATCACCGTGGACGAGATGCTCCCCTGCCCCCGAGGGTTCACCTCAACCGTCGGCTCGGTAGCCACGCGCATGGAGCGCGCCGGGCACTGCGAGACCCACCCACTCATGGACCTCATCTTCGTCTGCGACATCATGTTCGACGACGGCCCGTTCGAGCGCTTCAACGCGATGATGGAGGTCGTGCTGCGCCACGCCTTCCTGCGCCGGCTGGGGATGCCCGTCCTGGCCTACGCCCCCTACTCGGCCATCAGGCTCGACTGGGAGATGGGCGTGAGCCCCCAGCTTTACGGGCGCCCCTACGGCAAGGCGTTCGAGCTCGGCCCCTACGGCACCGACTCGACCTTGTGCCTGCGAGAGTCCATCGCGTTCATGAGGCGCGGCCTTGAGCAGGTCAAGCAGGTCGTTGCCGAGATGCGTTCCAGCGACGAGCACCTGTGCGCCCAGATAGAGGCTGACTGGCGGCTGAACGACCGTCAGAAGTCAGCCCTGTGCGAGCTGGTCAACGACCCCAGGCATGCCCTCGACGCCGCCGGGTACTCCGCGCGGTTCGGCGTGGTCTCCTCCACCGCGCACGCAGATTTGGCCGCGCTGGTGCGCTTGGGGCTCGTGCGCATAGAGCTGGAGGGCCGGCGGCGTGTATATCGCCCGGCACCGCGGTAGGCACGCGCGGGGCCGCGACGCTCGGGGGCATGGGGAGGGCGACAAGCCGCCTGGCAGGGCGCGAGGAGCGCGGCTCGCCGGATGCCGCCCATGGCAAAGTAGCCCTCCCCCTTACTCCCCGCCCTGCCCAATCTGGGCGAGGAGTTCGGAACGCTCGACCTCGATGGCATCGACGGACTCGGCCTTGTAGGTCTCGCGGTTCGTAGCCTCGTCGATCATGAGGTCCGCGTAGTCGACGCCCACACGTTTGCCACGGCCAAAAGCGAGCAGCCCAGACCGAGCGCCCAGGCGCTGCCCCGCCCAAACACGAGCAACACGGCGCACACCGCGAGGCCGGCGAGCGCGGCGGCCGTCAGCCGCCCCATGTGCAGCAGGCTCGGACGGCGCATGCATGCCAGCACGAGGAAGAGCGTGAAGGCCAGCCCCACGAAGCTCTGTGCCTCGCGGATGAGCGGCTGGGCCGTCGCGACCACAGGGAAGACGGCCTGCTGCAGCAGGTTCCCCCCAAGCTGGATGAGCGCCAGCGCCAGCGCCCCGAGCACTGCATGGGCCGCGTCGTCGCGCTCCACCACGATGGACGTGCCTTCCATGGGCCTGCGCCCCTCCCCTTGCGACCGATTCCCACGACGGGCCGGGCGCGGGCAACGCCGGCATGGCCGCCTCGCTCTACGCCGCCCAGAACGGCCTGAACTTCCGCACCATCGAGACGCTCAACTCCACGCAGGAGACGCGCAACGGCTTCGGCGCCGTGGACTCGCGCCTCTACCAAGAGGCCGGCTGCGAGCCCGTCAACCGCAAGAAGCTGCTCTCCGAGATCCGCCGCTACGCCAACGGCAAGTGCAATGAGCGCGTCATCAAGATGTGGATCGACGAATCGGCCGCCATGTACGACTTCGTGGCGAGCTATATGGAGACCGACCCCTACAACTACGAGTGCCAGATCACCTACGGCGACGGCGCCCGCTGGCCCGAGCAGTGCGACGAGGACAACACCGTCTACTACTTCAGCGAGACGCGCCACTTCTATCCCGTGACCTGCGACCGCAACGGCGTGTTCCTCGCCAGCATGCAGGGCATGGGTTACGACGTGGACTTCAACACCACGCTCGTCAAGCTCACCCGCGACGGCGATCGCGTGACCGGCGCCATCGCCCAGAACGTCCTGACCGGCGACCTCATCAAGATCAACGCAGCCAAGGGCGTGCTGCTGGCCTGCGGCGGCTACGGCGGCAACCCCTACATGATGACCCAGCTCGACCCACAGTCCTGCTCCGTCGTAACTTGCCAGAGCGGCTCGCCGCGCGACCGCGGCCAGGGCATCCGCGCGGCCATCTGGGCAGGCGCGGCCTTCGACAAGGAGGCGGCCTCCATGCTGTTCGACCGCGGTCTGGTGGCCCCCGGCGTGGACGCGGGCTATCGCGAGAACCCCAAGGCGTTCGGCCACCGCGAGTTCCCCGGCACGCTCGACCAGTACATGAGCGGCACGCAGCCCTTCCTCAAGGTCAACCGCCATGGCCAGCGCTTCGCCAACGAGAGCTGCCCCTACTCCGACATCGTGTTCGCGGCGGGCAACCAGCCTGGCGGCGTGTACGCGCAAGTCTTTGACGCGAACTACTACGAGGACGTGCTGCGCTTCCACACCATCGCCTGCTCCACGTACGCCCAGCGCGAGGGTGCCATGCAGGAGGAGCTGGAGACCTACGAGCCCCAGGGTCTCATCCAGAAGGCCGACACCATCGAGGAGCTGGCCGAGAAGCTGGGCTTCGAGGGCGAGGACCGCGAGAACTTCCTTGCGACCGTGGAGGCCTACAACGCCGCCTACGACGCCCAGGACGACGAGGAGTTCGGCAAGCCGGCCGTGCGTCTGTCGCAGATCCGCACCGCGCCCTTCTACGGCGGCTGGCTGGGCGGATCGTTGCTGTGCTCCATGCAGGGCATCTCCATCAACGAGAAGACCCAGACAATGAAGGCCGACCACAGCGCCCCCATCGAGGGCCTCTATGTGGCGGGCGACAACGCCGGCTCCATGTTCAGCGGCGCCTACCCCTGCAACATGCCCGGCCCGCGCAATGGCTCGGCCATGGTCCAGGGCATCAAGGCCGTCAAGCAGATGGGCGGGCTTGAGTAGGGCGAGCCCGCAGAAAGCGCGGCCAGGGCCAGCTGCTCAACGTGCTGCTCAACAACGACGGCACCCTGACGCGCGATGACCTCATCTGGATGTGCGGCTGCGACCGCTCCGAGCTCAAGGGCGTGGTGAAGAAGGCCGCGCGTAACGGCCACGTCACGTTCGAGAACGACGAGGAGCACGCCTACCGCGTCAGCCTGACCGACCTGGGCCGCAAGCTCGCCGAGAAGCGAGCCGCCGCCAACGACCGCGCCGCCGCCGACATCGCCTCCTGCCTGACCGAGGAGGAGATGGCCCAGCTCAACGCCATCACCGAGAAGCTCATCCTCTCCTGCAAGGCAAAGGGCGTCTGCGGCAAAAAGAAGGGCCACAAGCCCCACGGCAAGGGCAGCGGGCGCTGCGCGTACTAGGCAGGGCAGCGGGGGCAGCGGAGGCGTCGGGGGCTCGGCATCGCGCCCTCGCCCACGCTGCTGCGCAGTTTGGTTATAGTGGCACGGATGCATGGTCACGACGGGCGCGCGCAGGCGCGCATGGCGAAGAAGGGGCGGCCCGACATGAGCACGAACACCGTAAGCGACTCCTACATCCTCGCGCTTGACTCGGGCACGACATCGGTGCGCGCCATCCTGTTCGACCGGGCGGGCCAGCCCGTGGCGCAGGCGAGCCAGCCCATCACGCAGCACTACCCGCAACCCGGCTGGGTGGAGCACGACGCGCGCGAGATCCTGGCCAAGCAGGTCTCCACCATCTCGGAAGTGCAGTTCGCAAGCGGCATCCACTCCGAGCGCATCGCGGCCGTGGGCATCACCAACCAGCGCGAGACCGTGGTGGTGTGGGACCGCGCCACGGGCGACCCCGTGGCGCCCGCCATCGTGTGGCAGTGCCGGCGCACCGAGCCCCTCATCGCCGAGCTGCGCGAGGCCGGCCTGGGCGAGCTCATCGCCCGAAAGACGGGCCTCGTGCCCGACCCGTACTTCTCCGCGAGCAAGATAGCCTGGATCCTCGACCACGTGGAGGGCGCACGTGAACGCGCCGAGGCGGGCGAGCTGGCGTGCGGCACCGTCGACAGCTGGCTTGTCTGGAACCTCACGGCCGGGCAGGTGCACGCCACCGACCGCACCAACGCGAGCCGCACGATGCTCTACAACATCCACGACCTCGCCTGGGACGACGAGCTGCTCGCGCTCTTCGGCATCCCGCGCGCCCTGCTGCCCGAGGTGCTCCCCTCCTGCGCCGACTTCGGGCGCGTGAGCAGCGACATCATGTCGGCCCGGCCCGCCATCCTCGGCGTGGCGGGAGACCAACAGGCCTCGCTTTTCGGCCACTGCTGCTTTGACGAGGGGCAGACGAAGGCCACCTACGGCACCGGCTGCTTCATGCTCATGAACACGGGCGGTCATGCCGTGCGCTCGCATAACGGCCTGGTGAGCACCATTGCCGCCACGCCGGCCGGGGAGGCGCAGTACGCGCTGGAGGGCTCGGTGTTCAACGCGGGCTCCACCGTGCAGTGGCTGCGCGACGAGCTCGGCCTCATCTCGAGCGCGCAGGAGACCGAGGCGCTCGCCCTCAGCGTGCCCGACACGGCGGGCGCCTACCTCGTGCCCGCGTTCACCGGCCTGGGCGCCCCCTGGTGGGACGCGCAGGCGCGCGGCACCATCTGCGGCCTCACGCGCGGCTGCTCGCGGGCGCACCTCGTGCGCGCGGCGCTGGAGAGCACGGCCTACCAGGCGCTCGACGTGATCGAGGCCATGCGGCGCGACTTCCCCTGCGACCTGGCCGAGCTGGCGGTGGACGGCGGCGGGGCGATGAACGCGTTCACGATGCAATGGCAGACGAACATGCTGGGCCGCCCCGTCGTGCGCCCGCAGACCGCCGAGACCACCGCCCTGGGCGCGGCCTACCTCGCCGGCCTAGGCGCCGGCTACTGGGGCGACCTCGACGCCCTGCGCGCCAACGCCCGCGGCACCGCCCGCTTCGTCCCCGCCATCTCGCCCGAGGCCCGCGCCGCCGCCCTTGCCGGCTGGTACGACGCGCTGCGCCGCGCAAGGGCGTAAGGGGCGGGGGCGCACGGGGCGGGGGACGCAAGGGGGTGCAGGCCTGCCTGCTCTGCCGCTCCACGCTGCCGCGCGGCTTGGCCAGAGCGCCGCGCATGCATGAGCAGACACGAGAAACCGGAGGTCAAGCGTGCCGTTCACCATCATCAGGCAGGACATCACCAAGATGGACGTCGACGCCGTCGTCAACGCGGCCGACACTTCCCTGCGACAGGGCGGCGGCGTCTGCGGGGCCATCTTCAAGGCCGCTGGGGCCCGCAGGCTGCAGGCCGCGTGCGACAAGCTCGCCCCCATACGGACGGGTGACGCGGTCGCCACCCCGGGATTCGACCTGCCGGCGCGCCTCGTCATCCACGCAGCGGGGCCCGTCTGGGGCCGTCAGCCCGCCGCGCAAGGCGACGACCTGCTGCGGCATGCCTACGAGGCGTCGCTGCGCCTGGCGGTGCGCAACGACTGCGAGAGCATCGCCTTCCCCCTGCTCTCAAGCGGCGCGTATGGCTACCCCAAGGCGCGGGCGCTCGCCGTCGCCCGAGCCGCCATCACGGATTTCCTCACCACACACGACCTCGACGTGTACCTGGCGGTCTTCGACAAGGAGGCGTTTGCCGCAAGCGAGGCGCTCGTCGGACGCGTCGCCAGCTACATCGACGAGCACTACGTGGAGGAACACGCCGACGAGCGGCGCAGGGCGGCGCGGCGCGCCTATGGCCCGACACCCGACGGGTCCGACATGGATGCGGGTCTCTCCCCCAATGACCAGGCCGTATGTTGGGAAGCAGGTGCCAGGCCCGCCACGGGCGAACAGTCCGCACCCTCTGCCCCGTGCGCCGCCCCCACCGCATACCGCGAGCCCCTGCCTCTCGACAAGGCCACCGTGCCTGCCTCGCTCGACGAGCTCATCGGCAACCTCGACGAGCCTTTCAACGAGACGTTGACCCGCCTCATCGACGCCAAGGGCTTGGACGACCCGCAGGTGTACAAGCGCGCCAACATCAGCCGCAAGCTCTTCTCCAAAATCCGCTGCGGCGGCGGGTACATGCCGAGCAAGCGCACCGTCATCGCCCTGGCAATCGCCTTGGAGCTGACGCTTGCGCAAACCGACGACCTGCTCAGGCGCGCGGGCTACGCCCTGTCGCACAGCCAGGTGTTCGACGTCATCGTGGAGTACTTCATCGTCAGCGGCCGCTACGACATCTTCGAGATAAACGAGGTCCTCTTCGCCTACGACCAACCGCTGCTCGGCTCGATGTAAGCGCCCGCAGGCAGGCGGCCTCGCGCCCCCGCCGCGCCCTCGCTGCCGGGACGGCCCCCTCGCCCCAGCCCGCCGATGTCGCTTTGAAAGCGACCCATGCCGCCCCTCCATGCGGCATCCTTGGTCGCGTCCGATAAGGAAGCAGTCCAAAGGAGGCCGCAAGATGGCAAAGCAGGGCTTGACGGAGCTGGTGTTCATCCTCGACAAAAGCGGGTCGATGTCCGGCCTGGAGCGCGACACGATCGGCGGCTTCAACTCCATGCTCGCCGAGCAGAGGGAGAAGCGCGGGGAGTGCCTGGTCACGACGGTGCTTTTCGACAGCGGCTACGAGCTGCTGCACGACCGCGTGGACATCCGCGCGGTGCGCCCCATGACCCAGCGAGACTATCGCGTGGGAAGCGCCACCGCGCTGCTGGACGCGATCGGCAAGACGATCAGGAAGATCGCCCGCGCCCAGAAGAACACGGCGCCGAACTTCCGCGCGGAGCACGTCATGTTCGTGATCATCACCGACGGCGAGGAGAACGCCAGCCGCGAATACTCGGCCGCGCACGTCCGGGAGCTCATCGACCACGAGCGGGAGCGCTACGGCTGGGAGTTCGTCTTCCTCGGCGCCAACATCGACGCCGTCGCCTGCGCCGAGAAGTTCGGCATCGCGGCCGACCGCGCCGTGGACTACCTGGCCGACCCCGCAGGCACCCAGCTGAACTTCGAGGTCATGAGCCAGGTGGTGTCCTCGTTCAGGGCGCAAGGCACCGTGTGCGCCGCCCCCTTCGAGGC
>CAVJGP010000051.1:15224-19418 GCA_963648855.1 Alistipes onderdonkii
CCCAGCCGCCCGCCCATACAGAGCATCGCGCGACCACGCCGCCGACCCGCCCTGCCGGCGCGGAGCCCCACGGTGAGTATGGATATGGGGGCATGGCCGCAAGCCTGCCGCACACAGTGGGCTTATTTCATCATTTGCATGATTGTCTTCATGATGGACATGATGGCATCGATGACGGCAATCGTGCATGTTCGCATGCTCCCCCAATCCACCGTGCGGGCTGCACCGTACGAGCCGCTGACAGCAGAGAACTCGCCCGGCCCCCATACGCTCTCTTGTCTTAAATCCCCAGTTCACACGGTCAATAGTAGATTCGAGGTGAAGACGTGCGCCTGCCTGCGGGTGCCGCGCGCACCCGTCTTGGACACGTTCACCCGTTTCGTCGGGATGCTCCCCCTATGATTAAGCGCGAGCACACGGGTGGCCGGACAAGGCCCCGGCACCGCGCACGCCACGCCACGGCATGCGCACCTGGGCCGTCAACCTTCCCCCACCCCATGCTCAAGCGCACCTGACCGCTGGTATTCATAGAGATAGGGGAATCGATATGAACAAGCCACTCAACCGCCGTAGCTTCATCGCCGCTGCCGGTGCCGCAGGCGCAAGCCTGGCCGCCGCGAGCGTCGCCCTGGCCGACCAGCCCCCGGCCGACGCGCCCGCAGGCGACGCCCCCGCCGACGCTCCTGCCGGCGACGCCGCCGAGGAGACCGCCACCAACGCCAACGGCGCCCGCCCCGACTATCCTTGGGACGCCGAGCCGCCCGCGATCACCGACGACATGATTGAGGAAGAGGTCGACACCGAGGTCATCGTCGTGGGCTGCGGCATCGCCGGCTGCACCGCCATCCGCGCCGCCGTGGAGGAGGGCGCCAAGGTCGTCTGGTTCGAGAAGACCACCGGCAACACCGCCCCCGGCCGTCAGTTCGCCATCATCAACTCTGAGACCGCCAACAAGGTGTGGGGCAACTACGACATCCTCGACCGCGACGAGGTCATCGACCACGAGATGGACGAGGGCGGCTTCTTCGCCAAGCGCTCCATCTACACCAAGTGGTTCGACGGCGTGGGCAAGGTCTTCGACTGGTACTTCAGCATCACGCCCGACATCTACATCTGCAAGGACATGTACGACTATCCGCCCAACGGCGACCAGGACTACTACGTGGCCCCGCTGTGCTGGCCCCAGCCCGAGGAGTACGACTACACGCAGGAGGCCTACCCCACCTACCCCACCTCCGCCGCCATCTGCGGCCGCGAGCTTGACGCGCTGGGCCTGCAGTACGCCGAGGAGAACGGCGGCAAGGGCTACTACGAGACCCGCGTCGAGCAGCTCATCAAGGACGAGTCGGGCCGCGTGACGGGCGTGTACGCCTACAACTACAACACCGGCAAGTACATCAAGGCCACCGCGTCCAAGGGCGTCGTGCTGGCCTGCGGCGACTACGTGGCCAACGACGAGTTCGTCAAGTTCTTCCTGCCCGAGCAGATCTACAACGGCAACAACCGCATGGGCATGTACCGCGACCCCAACGGCGACCCCGTCGCCCAGGGCGAGGGCCTGGTCATGGGCGACTGGATCGGCGCGAAGATCCAGCTGCGCCACGCCCTCATGATCCACCACATGGGCGCCGGCCCCCTGGGCTGCACGCCGTTCCTCATGCTCAACAAGGACGGCAAGCGCTTCATGAACGAGGAGGTTCCCGGCCAGCAGCTCGAGAACCAGCTCGAGATCCAGCGCGACATGACCGCCTACATGGTCTGCGACGCCAACTGGCCCTCGGCCATCCCCTTCATGCCGCCGGCGCACGGCTCCAAGAGCTACTACGTCGACGACGACCAGGCCAGCATCTGCGACTCCATGATCGAGTCCGAGGCCATCGTCTACCCCAAGCTGGTCGAGGACGGCGTCGAGTCGGGCCAGCTCGTGAAGGCCGACACGCTCGAGGAGCTGTTCGCCCAGCTCGACATCGACGCCGACGAGGCCGCCAAGGCCGTCGAGCGCTACAACGAGCTGTGCGCCGCGGGCTACGACGAGGACTTCGGCAAGAGCCCCAAGCGCCTCTTCGCCATCGAGACCGGCCCCTTCTACGCCTCCACCTTCACGCCCGCCGCGTCGCTGGCCTGCGTGGGCGGCCTTGAGAGCGACGAGGAGTGCCACGTCTACGACAACGACCGCAAGGTCATCCCGGGCCTCTACGTTGCCGGCAACATCCAGGGCAACCGCTTCACCGTGCAGTACCCCATCGCCGTGGCCGGCATCGCCCGCTCCATGGGCCTGTTCTACGGCTATGTCGCCGGCAAGAACGTCGTCGCCGGGGCGTAAGAGCACGCGAGCGCAACCCCCGAGATGCGCGAGCGAACATGAGCTAAACCAAGTGGGCCCCGTCCGGCACGCGTCCGGGCGGGGCCCACTGCTATGCGCGGGCTTGGGCGCACGACGCGCGGGCGCGACCAGGCCGCCCGCGCACAGCAGGGTGGCAGATTCTGCCACCCCCAAACGTGGAAGGTTGTCCACACCCGTTGTTGAAGACGAAGTAACCCTCATACTCCTCGAAACGGTTGATACGATGGGGGTAACGGTCTTGCGCTATCTTCAGAGCGTCTTGCAGCGCTAGGGCCATAGTCACACCTTCTGCCTGGCAAACGCGTTCCTTGCGTAATCAGTGAAACCCTGGTTATCGATACGTGCCGGCCCATACGCGCACGGCAGGCTTCCCCCGGCCTGCCGTGCGTTTCGTGTTGAGGGCGACGGGCTGGCTGGCGGGCGGGCGGCCCGTCGCCCGCCAGCCCATGGCGAGGCGCGGACGCGCGACGGGCCGCGCGCGCCCATGGCGAGGGGGAGCAAAGAGGCGGTTTGCCTCTATCCCCACGTTTTTCGATGGAAAAACGTGCGTGACTCCCACAATTTACGATGGAAAAATGTGCGTGTCTCCCACAATTTACGATGGAAAAACGTGCGTTACTTGATTTCTACAGCCTCTGCCTGCTGTTTCGTTTCATGGCAACCTATACTCGTCTCTATAGAGTCACACGGCGAAGCACCGCACGCCAAGCAAAGGATGGGAGAGGCGTATGCGCAGGGAACTGATGGACGAACTCATCGCCTGGAAGAACCGCCCTCATCACAAGCCGCTCATCCTGAAGGGGGCCCGTCAGACGGGAAAGTCGTGGCTCATGGACGAGTTCGCGGCGCAGGAGTTCGAGAGCTCGGTAAAGTTTGACTTCATGTCCGATATAACCGTGCGCTCCGTATTCGAACAAGACCTCGACCCGCGCAGAATCATCAGCCAGCTCGAACTTCGAAGCGGGCGAAACATCACGCCTGGCAAAACCTTGCTCATCTTCGACGAGGTTCAGGAGGCCCCGCGCGGCCTCACGGCACTCAAGTATTTTTGCGAACAGGCCCCCGAATACCATGTGATAGCCGCCGGTTCGTATATGGGCATGGCCCTGCGGCGCGAGGGCGAGTCGTTTCCCGTGGGTAAGGTGGACCAGCTGGTGTTGCGGCCCATGGGATTCACGGAGTTCGTCCGAGCGACCTCAGGCGACCCACTGGCCGACACGCTCCTGGCAGCCGACACAAATGCCCTCGCTGGCGTCGCAGACCTGCTTGAACAACGACTGAAGGAGTACTTTGTTGTGGGCGGGATGCCAGAAGCCGTCGAGGCTTTTCGCAATGGCGATGGTCATAGCGAGGTGAGGCGCATCCAGCTCAACATCCTGAGCGATTACGACGCGGATTTCAGCAAGCATGCGCCAGCGCGCATTCTTGAGCGTATGCGGCTCGTGTGGAGGTCTCTGCCAGGCCAGCTTGCGCGCGAAAACAAGCGCTTCGTCTACGGCGCCGTCAGGCCGGGCGCACGGGCGCGCGACCTCGAGGAGGCGCTTCAGTGGCTGGTAGACTACGGAGCTGTCAATCGTGTCTCGCGCGTCAGTGCCCTGCGGACTCCCCTATCCGGCTATGAGGACCTCTCGGGCTTCAAGCTCTTCTGCCTCGACACCGGCTTGCTCGGCGCTCTCTCACAGCTGGACCCAGCGGCCATTTTGGAGGGTTCTCGCCTGTTCACCGAGTTCAAGGGCGCGCTCACAGAGCAATACGTGTCCCAAGAGCTCATCCGCTCAGGCTTCAGCCCGGTCTATTGGTCGTCAGACACCGGCAACGCCGAAACGGATTTCGCCGTTGAGCTGCACGGG
>CAVJGP010000052.1:0-19095 GCA_963648855.1 Alistipes onderdonkii
ACGCGGCCCACCCCCGCGCGCTTGGCCTCGCGGGCGAACACGAGCGCCAGCGCCTCGTACACGTTGAGGTGCACCACGTCGAAGCGGCCCTCGGCGAGAAGCGCGCGGAAGGCCCGCAGGTTGGAGCGCACCTGCCGGATGCTCGTGCCCAGGGCGCGCGGCGTAACCCCGCAGGCACGCAGGCGGGCGTCGTAGGGGCCGGTCTGCACCTTGCACGCCGCAAGGCTCACCTGCACCGCGCCCGGCTCCCAGGCCTCGATGAGCGAGGTGAGGAAGGCCTCGACACCCCCCGACTCCCACTTCTCACAGAAGAGCAACACGCGCAGCGGCTCCGTGCGCCGCGAGGGCGTCTCGCTTGTCGTGGGGGCCCACATGCTGCCGGCCGACGGCTCGGACTCCATGTGCCGCACGGGCGTCTCGCTTATCTGATGGTGCGCCACGGGGCCTCCCCTGCCGTCTGACTTGACATGAACCCCCATTGTACGACGAGCGCCCCGGGGCACAGGTCGGGGCTCGGCGGCCACACCGGCACGCCAAGCGCGCGTCCGGGGCTGACCGCCCAGGCATCAATAGCCGGACGCATGGCAACCGGCCCCTGTTGCGCGGCCCATGTCTTCGGCGCAGCTCGCCCCGCGGCGCAGGCGCGCCATGCGCGGCACGCAATCGGTTCTGACGGGGAATCAGCGTGCCGCGTCTTGCATGCCATTCGCCCGTGCGCCGTTTTGCCGGGATGTCGCCGCGAAATCGGCCCCGATTCCGCGGCAGTACCTCCCCGCCGCCGCCCCACGTCGCTCCCCGTCCAGCGCACCACACATGAAAGCCCCGGCCCTCCCGAAGCGCTTGAGTCGGGAGGGCCGGGCCGGAAGATCACAGCTTGCTGTTAGGGCGTTGCCTTAGAGCGTCTGCTCGTCGGTGCCGCGCCACACGCGGTCGCGGCGGTCGCCGTAGTGCTGGCGCAGGATGTAGTAGTTCTGCGGGCCGTTGCCGGTGTCGGGCATGCGGTGCAGGTCGTCGTCCTGGAACTCCTCCACAGCGTCGCGGATCTTGACGCGCACGGCCTGCTGCTCGTCGTAGGTGCCGGCAACCTCGGGGCGCCAGGGGCCCTCGAAGGAGTCGATGCCCTCGTCGAGATCGCCGAAGAAGCGGGCACGGGCGCCGCACTGCGACACGCACTGGGGCAGCTGGCCCTTCTCCACGAGGTCATGGCACATGACGCACTTCTGCGCCACGAGGGTCTCCTCGTTGACGTAGCGCACGCCGTAGGGGCAGGCGCTCACGCAGGCGCCGCAGCCGATGCACTGGTCCTCGGTGATCTGCACGGTGCCGTCCTCGGTCTTGATGGATGCACCGGTGGGGCACACCGTCACGCACTCGGGGTTGGCGCAGTGCTGGCACTGCATCGGCAGGAAGTACATGTCAACGTCGGGGTACTGGCCGCCCTCTTCCTTGGTGGTGGGGCCCACGCGCAGGGCGCGGATCCAGTAGTTGCCCACGGGCACGGGGTTGACGGCCTTGCAGGCAACAGTGCAGGCAAGGCAGCCCGTGCAACGGTTCAAGTCGGTGATAACCGCATACTGAGACATTGCGGGTTCCTCTCCTCTCAATAGTTTTCGTTCATACGTTCGATAAGACAGCCTTCGAGCCAACCACCCAGGTCAATCCTCAAAAGCCGTCCGTTTAGACGGAGGCGCAGACGCAAGGCGCGGAGCGGTGAGGCGTACTGGACGTACATGAGCCGCTCCGGAACGCGGCAGCTGCGCCTCCGCGATCGGATGAGACATCGCGGCGATAGCCGCTCTCACCGGAAGCCGTCCCAGCAGACGGAGGCGCAGATGCAAGGCGCACGAGGCCGTAGCGTACTGGACGTACGTGAGGCCTCGTGGAACGCGGCAGCTGCGCCTCCGCGATCGGATGAGACTACGCGGTGACTACCGCGACTCGGCAGACCTACTCCTTGATCAGAGATTTACCGGTCTGCAGACCCTTCACACCCGCCCTGTAGTAGTTCATGCCCTCGACGGTGGGGTCCGAGCTCAACCACTCCTTCAGGCGCGGGTCCGTGGGCTCCCAGATGACGGGGTTGCCGTCGGGGTCGCAGGGCACGGGGTTGCCGAAGGGCGAGTTCTCGGCCGTTGCCTTGTACACCACCACGGGCACGCCGCGCATCTGCGAGGCGCCGCAGATCCAGCACTGGGCGTACTTGTCGAGCGTGCAGTTGATGTTGACCAGCTCGAAGCCGTGGCTCGCGGTGTCGACCTCGGGGAACCACCAACCGTGGTTGGCGTTGACCGTGCCCTCCTTGATGCCGTAGTAGGGGTCGAGGACCTCGCGGACCTTGCCCCACGGGGACTCGATCCACACCCAGTCGCCGGCCTCCAGGCCGAGCTTGGCGCAGTCGGCCGGGTTCATCTCGAAGCGCGGGTAGGGCCACAGCTCGCGGCACCAGGGCAGCTGACGGTGCTCGGTGTGGAAGTACACGGGCTGGCGGGCGCCGGTGGTCATGATGAAGGCGGCGTCGGGGTTGGCGGTGAGGGCGGCCTTGTAGCCTTCCTTGTTGAGCATGTGCTCGTTCTCGTCCATCTTGCCGTTCACGGCCTGGTGCTCGCCGATCTGGTCGACCAGGGAGGCGTCGTAGAACTCGGGGTTGGCCACCTTGGAGTTGATGGGCTCGCGCCAGTAGGGGAACTTGTCCTCGTCATCGATGTAGGACTCCATGATGGTGGACCAGATCTCCACCTTGGCGGTGGGGGTCATGAAGCCGCACTTCTCGTCGACGGCCGGGTACAGGTTGTAGCCGCCCTCCTGACGACGGTAGCCCATCTCCCAACGGCGGTAGGTGCCCCAGCGCTCGGGATGGTACTTGCGGCAGTCGAACCAGCCCTCTTCCTGGAACTTCGCGGCGTACTCCTCGAAGGTGGGGCCGTCGGGGAACTCCGGGGTCTTCCAGGCGTCGCAGGCCGCCTTGAGGACGCGGGACTCCTGCTCCTCATAGGTGACGGTGCCGCCCATCTGCACGAAGTCCTCGACGTTGAGGTTGAGCCACTCGTCGTAGTCGGGGTCGGTGTTGTTGAAGGGCACGCCCATGGCCTGGTACAGCAGCACCACGAACACGGGGTCGTAGATGCAGTCGCCCTCGGGCTGCTTGGCGCGCTGGCCGGCGCCGAAGACGCCGCCTGCACCCTGGGACACGCGGGTCGTGTTGACCTCGAGCCAGTGCAGGCAGGGGAACACCACGTCGGCGCAGCCGTTGTTGGGGCAGGACCACAGGTTGATGTCCACCCAGAAGTCCAGCTTGGTCAGGGCCTCCCAGGCCTCGGTCAGGTTGGACTCGTTCATGAAGTCGCCCGACATGCACACGCCGCCGTGGATCTGGTAGGGCGTGTCGATCTCGTTGATGGAGTCCCAGATGGTGGCTGCGTCGGCCCAGCGGTTCCAGTAGCGCAGCAGCGGGAAGCGCTCGGCGCTGATCTGCTTGGCGTTGCGTTCCCAGGTCGTCTTGGGGTTGGGCCAAGCGGTGGAGGCACGATACGCGCCGCCCTTGCGCTCGGCGATCCAGCGGGCCTCCTCGTCGGTGGGCACCTTGTTGTCGTAGCGCTCAGCCAGGGGCGAGTCGTTGTCGATGAGGTACTGCACGAAGTCCTGAATCTCGGGGATCTGGTCCTCGATGGACTTGTCGCGGCCCGACCAGGTGATGGCGTCCTCGCCGTAGTCGGTGGACAGCATCGTGGCGCGGCCGGGGCAGCCGTCGACCTCGGCCTTGGAGGAGCCGCGGTTGCCGGCGGGCTCGTCGGAGTTGCCCGTGATGCAGGCGATGATCTGCAGGGCGCGGGTGTTCTGCACGGCGTGGCCGGTCTGGTCGGGAGCGAGCTGGTAGTGGATGCCGCCGTTGCCCATGGCCGGGTCGACGCGGGTGGTGTAGGTGCGCACAGCCTGCTCGATGAGGTCGGCGGGCACCTCGGTCACCTCTTCGGCGTACTCAAGCGTGTAGGGCTCGAGGTTCTCGGCGAAGGCGTCCCACACGGTGCGGGCGGTGTGCTTAGTGCCGTCCTTCCACGTGACCTCGATCTCGCCGGGGAACAGAGAAGGCAGCTTGGGCAGGCCCTCGGGGTTGCACTCCTCAGAGCCCTCGGGGAAGCGGTCGGGCTCGGTGGCGGGGTCGGCGAAGGTGGAGATGTCGGGCAGCCAGGCGTCGGCCGCGAGGGGCTTATAGGGGTGCTCGACCCACATGCCGGTCGTGGGGATGCGGTGCTCCTCGCCCTCCCACTGGCACTCCTCGGAGTCCCAGTAGGTGAGGCGCTCGTTGGCCTCGTCCCACACCATGAAGCGCTTGGGGGAGCCGTCCTCCTTGAGGTCGGCCTCGGTGAGCAGGCGGGTCCTCATGTGGATGCCGCCGTTCATCTCCATGAACCAGACGCCGTCGCCGGGCTCGCCCTCCTTCTCCTTGTCCTCGCACCACAGGAAGGGAGCGTTGGTCCAGCGGCGCACGAAGGCGTCGTCATAGGCCTCGTTGTCCAGAATCCACTTGAGCCACGACAGCGACAGGCACAGGTCGGTGCCGACGCGCAGGGGAAGCCAAATGGAGCTCTCCTTGCCCATGGGGGTCAGGCGCGGGTCCACCAGGATGTGGCAGGTGGAGTGCTGCGACACGTCGGTGACGGTGCGGTTGTTGGAGTCGTAGTTGGAGTACTCGGGCGCGGTGCCCCACTGCACGTACACCTTGGGCTCGGCCTCGACCTCCATCCACGGGGAGCCGATCTCGTCGGTCAGGATGCCGCCGAAGTGACGCGGGCCCTTGCAGATCTCGTAGGCAAGGTGGGCGTTGGGCGTGCCGAAGACCTGCTTGAGGGTGCCGTAGGGCGCCTGGGTCCACACGCGGGAGGTGCCGCCCATGGCGAAGATGGACTCTCCGCCGTACTTCTCCACGAGCTCGCCGAACTTCTCGCCGACGAGGTCGAAGCCCTCCTTGAGGGAGATGCGGACCCAGCCGGGATCGTCCTCGCCCTTGGGGTTGGTGCGCTTCATGACATACTTGAGGCGGTCGGGGTGATAGGCGGCCTGCATCGAAGACTGCGACTTCGAGCAGCAGTGACCGCGGCCATGGGGCGTGGACTCGTCGCCCTCGACCTTGGTGACCTTGCCGTCCTCGACGGTGACCCACACGCCGCACTCGACCTTGCCGCAGGCGCGGCAGGTGGAACGGATGCGCTTGACCTCACCGGCAGTCTCGTCGACACCCTCGGCGAGCGCCTTCATAGGCTCGGGGGCGCCGCCAGCCATGGCGCAGGCTGCGGCGGTGACGGCCGCGACCTTGACGAAGCTACGGCGGCTCATGGTGAGCTTGGCCATGCTTTGCTCCTCTCTCTACTCTTACACGACATGCGCCGGGCGCGTCCGCGCTGCCGGCACGAGAGAGAATCTAGGGCCTCGCAAAGCCACCCCCTCATTCCCAACGGTGGTGACAGGGCCAAATCGCGGCCTACACCAAACGGGATGATGGGTGCGGCGTGAAAAAATCTTTACAACAAATGCCCAGGTAAAAGCGGGGTAATGGATATAGTCGCCGCAATATGGCATGATTTATGCAACAATCGTGACAAGGGGAGAGATTCAAGGGGACCCGGCGCGGCAGCCTGGGGGACAGGCGTGGCCGCAACGTGCCGGGGCTCGGCAGGGAGGGATTGCTCGATGGCGCTTCATGTACCCAAGGTCCGGCTGCAACTGGAAAGCTCCGGGGAGGCAGGCGTGGGCACGCTGCGGGCCGAGGCCGTCGGCCTGGGCCTCATGCTCATGCTCGCGCTCGACGTGATACTCGGAGGCGACCAGGGCGCGGGGCAGATGCCGGGCATGCTGCGCTACGCATTCTGCGGGGGCGCGGCCGCGACGCTTCTTGCCGGCGCCCTCACCGACAAGCGCTTCCACGCGGTCTTCCGCACGCTCAAACCCGTGGTGCTCGCCATGGCGCTGCTCATGGCCGGCGCGGTGCCGGGCATCACGGGCGGCTGGTTCGACGCCTCGGTTGAGGTCGGCCTGCAGCTGGTGGCCGGCCTACTGCTGGGCGCGGGCTCGGCTATCCTCGTCTTCTTGTGGGGCATCAGCTTCGGCAGGCTCGAGTCGAGGGACATCACGCTCAACTCCGCCGCGGGCATCGTCTTGGGCGTGAGCGCCTACGCGCTGCTGCACGCCGCCATTCCCAACCAGGTGGCGCTGCACCTCGCGTGCACCCTGCCCCAGCTGGCCCATGCGGCGCTGCTGCGCGACCGCGTGACCGACCGCCTGCCCGACCCCGACATGCGCGAGAACGCCTACTTCGCTGAGCTCGACGTGAAGCGCGCCTCGTTCGCCCTGATGGTGGCGCCCGCCACCTTCTGCATCGGCCTCATCCTGGGCAACATCGTGATGCACACGGGGGCCACCCTGAAGTCCGACGACGCGGCCGGGGTGCTCTGCTGCCTCGCGCTCACCTGCGTGGGCGCCCTCGCCACGCTGGCGTGCTGCCTGACGTGCGCGCGCAAGGGCCTCTCGTTTGGCCGCGCCTTCCGCAACCTGGTGCCGCTCATGGCCATCCTCATGCCGCCCCTGGCCCTGAACGCCCTGGGCGCCGCGCCGGTGGTGCCCAACATGCTGCTGCTCGTGAACTTCACGATCCTGTGCAGCATGGCGTGGGCCTACCTGGGGTCGCTCGCGCAGGGCTTCCGCCTGTCGCCGGTGTTCCTCTTCGGCCTGGGCCAGGGCTGCGCCACGCTGGGCTATGTGCTCGCCGCCCCGCTGAACGCCCTGTTCAGCGACATTGTGGCGGAGGGACTGTCGAGCAACGTGTACGCGCTGGTGGTATGCCTCATCGGCCTGTGCGTGGCGAGCTCGCTCATGCCCCGGCGCGAGGACATCATGGCCATCGTGACGCGCTCCTACAAGCCCGCCGAGCTGTGGGACGCCGAAGAGGAAGGCGGCGAGCAGGCAGCCGAGGCCGCCGCGAGCGAGCTGCCCCGCGCCCACTCCGGCACCCCTTACGAGAAGGACAGCGACGAGGTGCGCAAGGGCCGCTTCGTGCGCCGCTGCGAGCGCGTGGCCGACACCTTCCTGCTGTCGCGCCGCGAGACCGACGTGCTGTTCCTGCTGGCCAAGGGCCGCAATGTCGGCTTCATCACCCAGCAGCTGGGCATCTCGGAGGGCACGGTGAAGACCCACGTGAACCACGTGTACAAGAAGTGCGGCGTACACGGCAGGCAGGAGCTGATCTGCCTGATCGACTCCTTCGACGCGGAGTAGGGGCGAGGGAGAAGAGACAAGCGAGAGGGGCGACGGGAGGGCTGGCGAGGACCCCCGCGAAACGAAAGGCTGAAACGAGAGGCGCCCCGCACCTGGCTGGATGGCCTGGTGCAGGGCGCCTCTTTTGGTGCGCGGGGAAGGTTGGGGGATGGGAGGGCGGTGCTGAGGGGCGTGGGCGGCCCGACGGACGACATGCAAGCAGCCGGCGGGCAGGCGCGGGCGTGCTGGTTGCCGGCGGGCAGGCGCGGGCGGCGATGCCTGGACGCGCCTTAGGGGCGCACGTCGAGCACGGCCGAGCAGAACTGCTGGCCGCTCATGGTGGCGGGGGCTGCCTGGCCCAGGCTGGTCAGGGCCTCGCAGGCCGCGAGCAGCGCCATGACCTGCCCGTCTTGATGGCGCGTGCGCCTGTAGGCGGCGCCGAGCTTGTCGGCCATGTCCTGGGGCATGCGCTGCACGTACGACACCGCGAGCCGCTCGGCGCCCAGCGCCAGGGCCTGCGCGAAGCGGCCCTCCTGCGCAAGACCTGCGTTGGCGCCCACCACCGCGAGCATGCGCGGGTGCACGCCGAGCAGCGCCTCCACGGGACACACGAACACACGCCGCCCGGCGTCGGCGGGCACGGGATGCGCCTCGGCCACCTCGGGGGCGGCGGCGACGTCCCAGGCCTGCATGCCAAGCGAGGGTGCGGCGAGGCGTGCGCAGCCCAGGGCGTAGAGCCCCTGGGCGTCCAGGGTGGCAACCTCGTCGTCCACAAAGCCTATGAGCTGGCGAAACGCCGGGGTATGGGGTGCGTCGAGCTCGTCGAGCAGGGCCGCGCCGCGATGCTTGGCGCAAGCGGCGAAGAGTGCCTCGGCCTCGCGCACGCGAGACGCGAGCTGCGCCGCGCCCACAAAGCCGGCAGTTCCGGCCGCGACGGCCTCGGGAAGGCCGCGCAGGGCCTGCGCGATGCCCAAACCGTGCGCGCGGGCGTACCCCTCCAGCTGCGTCCAGGCCACGCTGGCCAGGTCGGCATAGCCCAGAGCGCACCAGGAACGCCAGCAAGCAACATCATCAACGCAGGCCAGAAGGCCCAAGCCCGCGAAGGCCCGCAGGGGATGGCAGGCTCTGGCGTCACGGGCGTCGCAGGCCAGGGCGCGCAGGGTGTGCGCTCCCAGCACCTCCATGCCCGCCGCCGCAAGGGCGCGGGCGTGGCTGCGCGCCCAGGCCGGGTTGTTCGCGCACACCACGAGCGCGCCGCGCGTGCCGGCCTGCATATGCGCGGCGTCCATGAGCGCGCAGACGCCCGCGAGCTCCTCGCCCGCGTCAGCCCACTTGACGGCCTGGCTGCGACGCGCGCCAAGGGCATGCGGCGCGGTGTCGAGCATGCGGGTCGCCTGCGGGCCGGCAAGGCCCAGGAAGGCGTGCGGGTCAGCAGCGGCGTCGAAGAGCGTACAGGGGCTCTCCGGGTCGCCCGCGAGGAAGACGCCCATGCGCGCAAGACCCGCAAGCAGGGACAACGCCGCCGGGGAGAGGGCCTGGGCGTCGTCCACGAGGATGTAGTCGGCAAGGGGACGGGCGCCAGCAGCCGTGGCTTCGGTCGCGCCCGCCGCACCGCGGGCAGTGAGGGCAACGCTAGACGCAGATGCGGGGGCACCCGCCCGATTGGACGCAGCATCGGTCACGCCTGCCACGCTGCGAGCGGCCAGGGCGAGCAGCGTCTCGGGCAAGACGGCCCCGCGCTCCTCAAGGGCCCGCAGCAGCGCGGCCCCGCAGACTTCGCCGGGCTGCGGCCATGCCGCCGCATACCACGCCTCGCAGGCAGCCCCGAGGGCGGCACTCACCTGAGCGCCCGAGAAGCCCTGCACGCGCAGGTCGGCGAGCAGGATGGTGCGCTCTGCGGCGGCGAGCACGCGCGGGCGGCCCGCCAGCTCCCAGAGCAGCGCGCGCACGCCCACCACGCGGGGCGCCTCGGCCCCCGCAAGCTCGCCCTCAAGACGAAGGCGCAGCTCAAGGGCGGCATCTGGGCTTGGCGTCACCACGAGCACCTCGCCTGCGGGCACGCCCGCGGCGACCAGCTCGCAGACGCGCCCGACGAGGGCCGAGGTCTTGCCGGAGCCGGCGGGGCCCGCGACGGCCTCCACCTTAGCGGCGCACATGGCTACACCCACGCCCCGGCCGCGCTGTCGAGCGTGCGCACGCTGCCGTCGGCCAGGGTGACGTCCCACAGCGTGCAGTCGAGCTGCTCCAGGCCGTCGCTGGCATGGGCGAGGCGCGCGGGCTGGGCAGCAAGCTGCTCGGCGGCCTGTTCGGCGTCGCCGGCCCCCTCGCCGTCCTGCGCCTCGGCACCCTCGGGCTGGGCGGCGACCTCAACCTCTCCTGCCTCCCCTACCTGGGCGTTCTCGCCCTCGGCGGCACCTTCCTCGCCCTGCGCCTCCTGCGCCTGGGCCTGCTCGGCGGCCTGGCGGGCCTGCTCGGCGCGGGCCACCTGCTCGGCCAGGCTCGCGGCGGCGGGGATGTCCACGCGCGCGGCGTCGACAGGCACGACCCCCGCACTCAGCAGCTCGCGCAGGCGCTGGGCGCATCCCACGAGGTCGGGCAGGGTGTCGGCCTGCGTGCAGGCGATGCCCAGGGCGTAAGGCTTCATGTCGAGCTCCGCGCGGTCGTAGTCCACCGTCTGGTGGCCCGCCTCGCCGCGCGACTTGTTGAAGTTCTCCACCGTGGCGGCCACCTTGAGCGCCTTGGCCTCAAGCCAGGTGCGCATGGCGGCCCACATCTCGGCCCCCTGGCCCTCGTCGGTCCAGTACGGCTTGCTCATGCGGCAGATGAGCTTGAGCTCGTTGCACACGGGCGCGTCGGGGGTCTGAGGCGCACGCGCGGTCACGGTGACGGGGCCCACGTAGGCAAATGAGCGCTTGACGTCGGCCGCCACCTCGTCGTTGTACTCGCGGGTGTCCAGGACGGCCTTCTCGATGAGTGAGGGATGTATGAGCATGGGTGACTCCTGTCTATGGATGTGCCGGGCGGCGGGCCCGGCTTAGGCGTTCACGCGGGCAGGCGCGAAGTCGCGCACGAGCGGGCGGGCCGGAAGGGGCGCGAGGCCCCAGACGTGCAGGGCGTAGGCGGCCAGGTCGCTGGGGCGCACCGTGGTGGTGCGGCGGCCGTCCGCGCCCATGGCGACCTTGTAGCCCTTGAGGTGCATGCGCTCGGCAAGCTCCAGGTCGCAGCGCGCAAAGCCGCTGAGCGTCAGGCTCTGGCCGGCGCAGGTCGCAAGCTCGCACAGGGTGCGGCGGGCCCGGGCGTCAATCTTGGCGCGGGCGTCGAAGTCGGCCTCGGCCAGGTCGAAGTAGGCGTGCTCGGGGAGCCACCCGTTCATGAGGCCGCACACGAACACGCGCTCGGCCTTGAAGCCGCCGGCCAGGCCGTAGAGGCCCACGCGCACGGCGCCAGGACGGGCCGCCGCGGCGCGGGTGAGGCCCTGGGCTGCGGCGAGAAGCTCGGCCGCGTCGGCCTCGGGCGTGGCCAGGCCGCGCTCGACAAGGCTCGCATACGGCTCGGGAACGGCGTCCAGGCCCAGGCCCGACGCAAGCTCGGCGAGCAGGGCCACGCCGGTGAGCCCCGCAAGGCCGGCAATCATCTCGCGGCCCTGGCGATAGGCCACGAGCATGCCCTCCTGGGCGGGAAGGGGCCCGGCCTGGCCGTTCTCCAGCAGCTCAAGCGCCTGGGCAAGGCCGCAGCCGCGCTCGCGGGCGAGGTCCTCCACGCCGCAGAACACGTTGCTGCGGGCCAGGTAGTCGCCGCAGCCGCACCAGCAGCGCCACGCCAGGGCGTCGTCGGGGTCGGCCAGCAGCGAAAGCGCCGTGTACATGCGCCCCGTGCGGCACAGCGCCAGGTCGCGGAAGGAGCCTCCCGCCACGCGCACGGCGCCGTGCAGCTCCACGGCCACGCCCCGACCCTCGAGGCCTTGGGCCACGCGCGTTGCCCACGCGCGGTTCGGCGCGAGCACGAGCACCTGCGACGGGTCGGCGCCGTCGGCGAGCACGTCGCACACGCCCGCCACCACGCCCGCAAGCTCCTCCTCGGGGCCTGCGTACACGCGCTGCGCGATGCCCTCAAGGCCGCCCGCATGCGGCGCGACCTCGTAGGCCTGTGCCTGCTCCACTTTGCCGCGGCTCTCCGCCAGGCCCGGCGTGAGCGCCGTGAGATAGCCGCTCGACACTAGGCAGGCGCTCGCGGCGGCGGCACCGGCTGCAGGGTCGGGCAGGCGCACCTCGACGCAGCCCCCGTCGTGGGCGCGGAGCTCCTCCACGCCGGCCGGGTAGGGGAAGGGGTCGTCGCCCTGGGGCGCCAGCGCCGGGTCGGCGAAGGCCCACAGCGTGCGGGCCCCCAGAAGCTCCAGCACGTGCTGGCTGGCGCGGTTCAGGCACTGGAAGTCGTCGGCCACGATGTGCTCCACGCCCAGCGCTTGGGCGGCTTGGGGGCATTCGCGCAGGTAGTGCACGCAAAGGTTGCCCACCTCGCAGTCGAGCATGGCGTCGTAGGCGGCCAGATGCGCATGCAGGGCGTCGAGCACCGCCTGCTCGCGGATGTCGATGATGAAGCTGTCCATGTCGTCGTCGGCCAGCTCGGTCAGGCTCTTGCGGAAGAAGCCGAGCATGCCCTTCAGGCGCTTGGCCGCCACACCGGTGGCGCGCATGTCCTCAAGCAGGAACGACTCCTCGAAGTCGCAGAGCACGCGGGCACGCCTGCCCGTGAGGGCCTGGGCCTGCGGCTGCCCCAGCAGCTCGAGCTCGAGGTCGCGCGCACAGCACACGCGCACGCCCGCGCCCGCGGCGCCCAGGCGGGCCGAGAAGTCGCGCGCGGCAACCGGCGAGGCGCACACCACGAGGACCTGGGACGGCTCGGAGCCGCCGGCGAGAAGGGCGCGCACGCGCTCCAAGGCCAAGGCGGTCTTGCCCGCGTTGGCCGCGCCGCTCACCAGCACGCGGGCGCTGTCGTGGGCGGGCTGCTCGGGGGCGCAGGCGGCGCTGGTGGCCAAAGCAGCAGGACGGTCGTCGCACACGGGCCCCATGACCTGGTTGTTCTCTATCTCTTGCATATCGTAAGCACCCCGTATCAGCGCTCGTAGAGCTGGTCGCAGTGGATGAGTTTCTTCAAGGCGCCGAGCATGGAATGCGGGCCTCCGCGCCCGTCGCGCACGGCCGGCAGCTCGAACGAGCAAGCCACGTCGCCGCCGGCCACCTCGCGCGCCATGACGTCCTCGTGCAGCGTGAGGGCGTCGGTAGGGCAGACGTCGGTGCAGCAACGGCACTTCACACAGTCGGCCGGGCGGTGCTCCAGGGTCACGGCGCCGTCCGCGCCCGGCACCTTGGAGATGGCGCCCGTGGGGCAGAACGTCGCGCACATGAGGCACGTGCGGCACTTGGAGACGTCCACCTCCACGCGGCCCCACAGGCGCGTCTCGAGCGCCACGTCCTCAGGCTCGCCCAGCTCGGCCAGGGCGTCGAGCAGGCGCTCGCGCCGATTGGGCAAGAAGTGAGGCAGCGTGCCGTCGAGCATCACCTTGAGGGGATGGGTGCCCGAGACGGGAGCAGCGGGCTCGGGGACGCAGTCGGCCCCGGCTGCCTGGCCCGGCGTGGCCCCGGCGCCCTCGCAGGCGTCCGCCTGGCTCGCCGCATCGCGCGAGCCGCCTTCGCCCTCGCCCTGCGCCTGGCTCGCCGCGTCACCCGCGTCGCCCTCCAAGCCGAAGGCGGCGGCGACCGCCTTCCCCACCTGCCCGAACGCCTCGCGGCGCGACTCGTCGAAGCCTGCGCCGCCAGCGGGCTGGGCGGCAGGCTGCGAGAGGCGCACGCAGGCGGGCAGCTTCTCGCGCAGCTCCACGCAGGGCGCGGCGCCCCAGGTCTGCAGCAGCAGGTTGGCGTTCTCCACCACCTCGCCGTAGGTCTGCACGCCTGCCGAGCGCGGGCAGCACTCGCACGGCCCATGCGCGAGCAGCACGCGCTGCGCGCCCCGAGCCACGGCGTCTACCAAGAATGACTCCTCCACGCGGCCCAAGCAGGTCACGTGCACCGCGCGGTCGGCGTCGATGCGCCCGGCGCTGCGCCTCCACAGCGAGTCGCACACCACCACGAGGGTGTCCTGCCCGGTCGCGAGCACCTCGCGCATCCGCACCGCAAGCTCGGCGTCGGTGGGATGGCGCGCCTCAAGGGCGCACGTGGGGCACACCGTGGCGCACGTGCCGCAGCCCACGCACAGATCGGAATCCACCACCACCTCGCCGTCCTCGATGCTGATGGCGCCCGAGGTGCAGGCCTGGGCGCAGAGCAGGCAGCTCGCGTGGCGGTTGCGCACGCAGGCGCAGCGGTACGGGTAGACGTTGAGGTCGGCGCTTTGCAGGTGGGCCAGCAGGCTCGCCGCCATGCCGCCCGCCGCTCTCTTGGCCTCGGGCATCTTCTCCGTCACTTCTTCTCCCCCTGCACGCGCCTAGGCGGCCTGCTCGTCGGCGAGCAGCTCGTCGAGCAGCTCGGTCTCCGTCTGCACGAAGCCCTGCGTGAGCTCGGCCAGGCCGCGGTACAGCTCGGTCTCAGAGAAGCGCAGCATGTCGGCCACGAGCATGGGCACCCAGTTGGCCAGGTGGTCGCGCACAAAGTCGCGCTGCACGGCCAGGTTGGCGGCGGCGCCCTCCTCGTCGCCCGCACGCAGCAGTGCGGCGGCACGCTGGCACATCACCTGCATGAACTCCAGCTCAACGGCGATATGGTCCTCGCACTCGCGCCAGCGGGCGTCCTTCTTGAGGTTGTTGGCGCGGTAGACGGCGAGCACCTCGGCGCGGGCTTCCTGCATCATGAGGCGCTTCTCGGAGGTGTGGACCGACTCGTAGGGGTAGGCGGCGGAGTGGCCGTTCACGCCGTGGCCGATGAAGACGCGCACGTAGTCGCGCGCCAGGTCGAGCAGGGCCGGCTCCCACACGCTGGAGAGGTAGCGGTGCATGAGCTCATAGCCGCGGTCGACGTGCTCGTTTCCGGTGTTGAGCGGGAAGGTCGTGCCGCGCAGCTGGGCCAGGAGCGCTCCGTCCACCTCAACGCGGTACAGGCGCGAGAGCAGGCCGTACGTGTCGGCGCGGCCGTCCATGGCGCGGGCGAGGTCGGCCAGGGTGGGGTCCTGGGCGCTGGGAGCGTCGGCGGCGGGCTTTTCGAGCATGGCGGTAGTGGTCATGGGTGACTCCTCAAGGAAGGAAGGTGGGTTTGCAGGTGGTGGAAAGCAGGACGAAACGCTAGTCGGCGAGCAGGCCGTGCTCCTCGAGGTAGCGCCGGCCCAGCTCGGTGGCGTTCCAGCCGCCGTCGTGCCAGCTCAGGGCCTCGCGATTCTCAAGAAGCTCGATGAAGTGATTGGAGTAGCGGCGCGGGTTCTGCACGAGCGGGTCGTCGTCCACGATGGCGTCGATCTGGGGCTTCTTGCGCGGCTCGGCGGCACAGAAGGCCAGGACGCGCTCGTAGATCTCCAGGTAGGGCGACTCGCTCTCGCTCGCGAGCAGCTCCTCCAGCGCGTGGCCCTCCTTGTGGGAGGCCAGCACGGTGAGGCCGTCGTCGGTGGCGAGCCAGTACGTCGTGGGCTGCGGGGCCACCTCGCGCGCCTCCACCTCGGGCTGGGCGGGGTCGCCCTCGGCGCCGTCCTGGGCGGGGGCGGCGGGCTGCTCAGGCTCGTCGGCCTGCGCGTCGGCCTGCTCGGTCGCGTCGGCCTGGCCCTCGGTAGCGTCCTGCTCGCCAGGGGCGTCCTGCTGCGCGGGTGCCTCGCTGCGGCCCGTGAGGGCGCCGGCCCGCTCCAGGATGGAGCACAGCGACTGGGGCGTGTACACCGAGCGGTTCTCAGCCTGGGCCTGCTCCACGAGCTCGGCCACCTCCTCGCCCGTGCGCTCCTCGCAGCAGAACTCGATGATCTGCAGCAGCACCGGCTTGCGGCCGGGGTTGCGGCTCAGCAACTCCTCGATGGCATCCTGGGCGCTGGCGAAGCGCTCCTTGTCGAAGACGCTCTTGGGCTTGAAGTCGCTGGGCATCTCCGCCATCACCGGCAGGTCGACGATGCCGTCTTCCTCCGCCGCCTCAGCGGGGTCGAAGTCCTCCGCCAGTGGGTCGAAGGCCCCCTCGTCGCCGTCGTAGAAAAACTCGTCAAATGCCTTGTCAGACATCGCCTCTCCCATCCCATGACGCCTCGGCCCCCTCGCGGGGCCGGCCCGCACCCGCGAGCCCGGATATCTTTTGCAACGATGGCGACTCTAGGCCACGCGCCCGGAACGACTTCCCTTGAACGGGATGATGCACCGTGCAAACCTTGTCTCATTCAGACGGGATGAGGTCGCGAACTGGGCTTTTGATAGGAGGTGTAGAGGCAAGAGGGAAACGGGGGCGATTTCAAGCGCGTCAGAAGCCCCCGGCAAGCAGTCACGAGAAGGCCGGGCGATGCCGACTTTGAGCGAATGCCGACTGGCCGCAGTGCCGTGGCCGTCGCAGAGCGCATAATTCCCGCGCATGCAATCAGACTCACGGAAGGACGCGCACCATGCAAGAAGGCGGCACACAGGGCGCAGGCCCGCGCATCAACTCGCGGGCGACGCTGCTCGGCATGAGTGCCGTGGTGGTGTGGGCCCTCATGGCGGGACTCCTGCGCCTGGTGTCCACAGGATTCGGCTCCACGCTGGGCGCCCCCATCGTGTACACGCTCGCGTCCATCGCGCTGCTCGTCGCGCGGCCCCCGAAGCTCAAGGGGATTCCCCGGCGCTACCTCGCGGTGGGCGGCCTCCTCTTCGTGAGCTACGAGTCCATCTTCGCCCTGGCCGTCTCCATGACCACGAGCAACATGCAGGCGGTGGAGGTGAGCCTCGTCAACTACCTGTGGCCCACGCTCACCGTACTCTTCTGCGCCGTGGCCACGCGCAAGCCTGGCGCCGTGCGGCGCGTGCTTCCCGGGGCCATCGTGGCCACGGCAGGCGTCTTCGTGGCCGTGGGAGGCAACGCCGGCTTCGACGCCGCCTCGCTGGCGGCCCACCTGGGGCAGAACCCCCTGCCCTACCTGCTTGCCCTAACAGGCGCCGTCATCTGGGCGCTCTACTCCACCGTCACGCCCTCGATGTCGCAGGGGGCCGACGCCACGTCGCTCTTCTTCCCCGGTGTGGCCATCACGCTGTGGCTGGTGTTCCTGGTAAACGGCCCGTACCTGCCCGCCGAGACCCCGGGCATGGGCTCGATCGTCGCCGTGGTGGTGACGGCCGTGTGCGTGGCGAGCGGCTACACCCTCTGGGGCCACGGCCTCATCAAGGGAGACGTGCGCAAGATGGCCGCCTTCTCCTACGCCGCCCCCGTGCTCTCCACGGCGGCAAGCTCGGCGCTGCTCGGCGTGGCGCTCTCGCCCATCTTCTGGGCGGGCACGGCGCTCGTGTTCGCGGGGTCGCTGCTCAACTGGAGGGCGGCGTAAAGCGGCGAAGTCGCAGTCGCAACCGGGGCGGTCGGGCCGGATCGCTGGCGTCGCTCGTACCGACGGCTGCGAGAACCCGGTCAGACGCGCGATGCGCGCGATGTTCGCTTTCCCTTGCCGTCACGTCGCGAGAGCCAGCGCTGCGGCCCGCCGCCCCCACGAGCGAAAGGGGCGGCTTCTGAGGAGGGCAAGGGTTTGGGCCGGCTCGGCATCGCCACATTACAGCGAGAGAAACGCGCGAGGGCCGGCGCGGCTTCTCAGGCGCAGTTTTTAAGATGAAAGGCCCTTTGGGCCTTGCATCTTAAACCGTTTGAGCACTGAGACGCCGCGCCGACCCCACGGGCGCTTGCTTTACCGCAAACACCCCAATCTACCAGGCACTCCCCGTTACTTCTCGTAGAAGGCAAGCAGCGACGGGAGCACGCTCGACAGGTCGTAGGCGGCGCTTGCCTGGCGGGCGCGGCGGCCCATCTCCACGCGCACGCGCGAGGTGTTGGCCAGGCGCGTGATGGCGTCGGCGAAGGCGGCCTTGTCGTCGAAGCGGAAGAGCTGGCCCTCCACGCCGTCGTGCACGAGGTCCTCGTGGCCCTTGACGCGGCTCAGCACGGCGGGCAGGCCGCAGGCGAAGCCTTCCACCACATGGTGCGGCAGGCCCTCGTAGCGGCTCGCCGAGACGCAAATGTCGCTGGCGGCGCGCCATTGTGCCAGGTCGGCCGGGGCAAGCTGGCCGGGGAAGCGCACGCGCGACGCCACGCCGAGCTTCTCGGCCAGGGCGCGGCAGTCCTCAAGCAGGGTCCCCTTGCCCGGAAGCGCGAGCACCACGTGCGCGGGCAGCTCGGGCATGGCCTCGATAAGCATGCGCTGGTTCTTGCGCGAGGAGAACTCGGCCGCGCAGATGAGCACGAGCGCGTTGGCGTCGATGCCCAGGGAACGGCGGGCGGCGGCACGTTGCTCGGCGCTGGCAGGGGCCAGGCCCGACAGGTCGCAGCCCATGCCGGCCGTGGCGAACACCGTGCCCTGGCACAGGCGATGCTTGCCGGCAATCTCGGCATCACAGCGGTTCATGACCACGATGTCGGAGGTGACGGGCGCGCAGAGGCGTTCGGCGGAGAGCATGACCTGGCTCTTCGCGAACGCGGTGGCGTCGTCGAAGAGGTAGCCGTGCACGGTGTTCACTACGCGCGGCACCGGGGCCTTGCCGCCCATGCCCGCCTGCAGAAGGCCCAGGCGCACGAAGAAGGCGGCCAGCGAGGTGTGCGTGAGCACGAGGTCGAAGTGCTCCTCAAGCTGCATGGCCCGCACCTGCGAGGCCACCTTGAAGTTGCCGGGGGCGCTCATCTTCTTGGCGAAGGTCACCGGCGCCAGCTGCGCCCCCTCGGGCATCTGCGACTCGTGGCCGTCGGTGCCGGCGAGCAGCGTGACCGCGAAGCCGTCGCGGAGGAGAGCCTCGATGTAGGGCATATGGAAGTTCGCGAGGTGCGAGAAACTCGACGCCGCGTAGAGGACCTTGCGTCCGTCCGTGGCGGCGGGTGTGCTGGCAGTGTTGGTGGGCATGCGCGGGCCTTTCCTCCCCAGGCGGGGGCGTCTTGAGAACATATGGGAGGCGCAGGGCGCCGACGAGAGAGCATCATAGCAGTTCGCAGGCACGAGGACGCACAAGCGGACCTGCAGCCCAAGCAGATATCAGGCTTGTCACATCGACATTCAGGCAAGTAGGGCAACCGGGACGGCGGTCGGACATCCCCGACGCAACATGCAGGAAGGCATGACGTTCGCAACGTTCCCGCAGGCAGGCGCCTCAACCATACGCAAGCAGTCACGGAAGCGCGGAAACGGGCGCGGCATGCCGCACGAAAAGGCCGCCCTCGCGAGGCGGCCCTTGGGAGTGGCAAACTCTGGCAAACCTGCAACCTGCGCCATACGCACTGGCGTTCGCCTTCGTGCGCCGCGCGGGGGCTTGCAGCCCGCAGCCTGCGCCTTACGCGCTGGCGCTCGCTTCCTCCTGAGCGGGGGCAGGACGCTCGCCTGCCACCTCGATGCGGTTGATCATGAACTCCATGCCGGAGTTGAGCTTGTAGTCCTTCTCGGCCTTGCAGGACGGGCACACCCACGTCTCCTGCTTGAAGACGTTGATGGGAAAGATGAAGCCGCACTGGTTGCACTTCACCGTCATGGGCGTGGTCTGCACCACAAGCTCGGCGTGCTCGGCCACCGTGCCGCGCGCCAAGAACTGGAAGAGGCCGTCCAGGTACTCGATCACCACGTCGCGGCCAGATCCGATGGTCAGGTAGACGGTCTTCACCTCGCTGGCATGCGCCTTCTGTGCCTGATCTACCACGATGTCCACCACATTGCGGACAAGCGCCATCTCATGCATGCAAACCC
>CAVJGP010000053.1:0-3433 GCA_963648855.1 Alistipes onderdonkii
AGTTCTGGCCGCGCAGCTTGGCCTGGCCGGCCTGCACCTGCTCGGACATCTGCTGCACGGCGGCCTTCTGCTCGTCGGTTGCCATCGTAGCGTAGGTCTGGCTGGGGAGGAGCTTGTCCTGAACGTAGGCGAGGAACTCGGGGATGGTGAGGCGCACGTCCCCGTCTGCCTGGGTGCCGCCGGTGGCGAGCCGCAGCAGGGCGAGCTTGCTCATGGAGTCGATGTCCTGCCCGGAGGCGTAGAGGGCGTACACCACCTCCACCATGCTCGCGTCGAAGCCCGAGCCGGCCGCGTCGTAGTCCTCCATCAGGGTCGCCAGCTCGCTTGCGTTGTAGGCGCGCCCGAGCGTGTTGCCCCAGGCGTTGACCGCGTGCACGCCCTGAGTCTGCTCAAGCTCGCTTATGTGCGCGGCCACGGCGTCCTCGTCGTCGTTGCTGTAGAGCACAACCACCGAGGTCGTGCGCTCGAAGACCTGCGCCACGGCGTCCTGCTTGTCGAGGGTGTAGGACACGCCCGTGCCGGCCTGCCCCAGCCAGGCGGCCGCGAAGGCCACGACGAACAGCGCGCACATCGCGTGGCGCGCCCGATAGGAGAGCCGCGCGAGCGGGGCCATGAGGCGCTCGGGGTGCAGCGTGGGCTTCTCGCAGGCGCGGATCGCCTTGTCGCAGCCCAGGATGAGCGCGGGCAGCACGGTGAACACGCACACCAGGCTGCACAAGACCCCCTTGGCCAGCACGATGCCCAGGTCGGCGCCTATCTTGAAGCTCATGAACACGAGGGCGAGCAGCCCCACGAAGGTGGTGAGCGAGCTTGCGGTGATGGCCGAGAAGGCCCCGACTACCGCGCGCTTCATGGCGGCCTCGCGTGTCTCGCGTGCAGGCCGTGTCTGGCCTTCGGCCACAGGTTCGCAGGCAAGCTCCTGGCGGTAGCGGTTCATGAGGATGATGGAGTAGTCCATGGAGAGCACGAGCTGCAGCAGCGCCGCGATGCACATGGTGATGGAGGACACCTCGCCCATCACGAGGTTGCTGCCCAGGTTGATGCCCACCGCGCAGCCTATCGTGAGCAGGAACAGCACGGCCTCAAGCCAGGAGGGACACATCGCGAGCAGGATGGCCAGCAGAAGGCCCAGCGCGATGCACAGGGTCTGCAGGGGTATGTCGCTGGAGTTGGGGTCGTCGTCGGCTATGACCACCGCGCTTTGCGGGTAGTCCTGGCCGATGAGCTGCTCGATCGAGGCCTCGAGGGCGTGCTGCTCGGCGCTTCGGTAATCGTAGGCCATAGCCACGCAGAAGAGGGCCTCATCGCCCTGGTTGTACAGGGGGTCGTCGGCCGCGTACGTCACGGCGTCCACGCCCTCAAGCTCGCCGAGCCTTCCGGCGAGGGCCGTGCGCTCCTCGGCGGCGAGGCCGCTCGCCATCACGCGCAAGGTGTGGGTGGAGGCCGCCTGGGGCAGCTCGGTCTCCATGAGGGCGACGCCCGCGCTCATGGAGGAGTCGTCGGGCAGGTACTTGGTCAGGTCGGTGTTGACGTGCACGGACGGGATGAGCAGGCTCACCGCGCAGGTGAGCACGAGCATGGCGACCAGGATCAGGCGCCTCTTCTCCACGATGAAGCCGGCAAGTCTGTCTTTCATGAGCCCCCGCCTTTCCATGTCGTGCGGGCGCGGCGTATGGACGCGGCCGCAGCTTGGTCGCTATTTTCGCACATTATCTGCCTTTTTGCGCCCTTGACGGCCATCGGGCGGGCGCAATGGGACGGCTTGCGTGCCCGTAGCGCCGCAGAGTGCTAAGCTCTCTTCTTGCCCATTTGTTCACCAGGTCAGGATTGGAGCCCCCATGAAGGACGAGAACTGCATCTTCTGCAAGATTGCCGCAGGCGAGATTCCCACCAAGAAGGTCTACGAGGACGAGTACGTCATCGCCTTCGACGACCTGGAGCCCCTCATGCCCGTGCACACGCTCATCATCCCCAAGGACCACTACGCCAACATCGGCGACAACGTGCCCGAGGAGACGCTGGGCCACGTCTTTTCCACCGTGCGCAAGGTGGCCGACATCAAGGGCCTCACCAACGGCTACCGCCTCATGGTGAACACCGGCGAGGACGCCTCCCAGAGCGTGCAGCACTTCCACGTGCACATGCTGGGCGGCGGCTGGATGCCCCGTCCCAACGACCAGGACTGGGGCCCCAACGCCACCAACGTCGAGCATCTGAAGGAGTCGCAGGGCGAGTAGCCCGCGTGCGCCCGCAGCCGTGCGGGCACATCTGAGCGCCAGGCAGGGGAGGGGCGGCGGCACATGATGGAGAAGGTCTCGCGGTTTGTGGTTCGCCATCGTGTCGCCGCCTTCCTCGTGTTCGTGGCGCTGTGCGTGGCGTCCGCCCTGGCGGCGCCGCACGTGCGCGTGAACCAGGACCTCACCCTCTACATGCCCGAGACCCTGCAGACCAAGCAGGGCCTCGCCGTCATGGACGAGGAGTTCGGCGAGCTTTCCACCATGCGCGTCATGTTCGACGGCCTCGACGAGGCTCAGCAGGCCGAGCTGGCGGGCCGCTACCGCGACATCGAGTCGGTGAGCGGCGTGGCGGTGCAGCGCGACGAGAGCGGCCAGCACTCCCTGTTCACCCTCACGTGCCAGGGCGGCGCGTACTCCGAGCAGGCGATTCTCACCTACGACGAGGTCAAGACGGTGAGCGCCGAGGCGTCGCAGGATGAGGGGGCCAGCTATCACGTGAGCTCGTCGGTGGGCTCCACCTCGGGCTACCTCGTCCCCATCCTCGTGGGGGCGTTCCTGCTGGGCGTGGCCATCCTCTTCATCATGAGCGCGACGTGGGTCGAGCCCGTGCTCATCCTCATCACCATCCTCATGGCCGTGCTGCTCAACCTGGGCACGAACCTGATCTTCCCCTCCATCTCCGACATCACCTACACGGTGGGCGCCATCCTGCAGATGGCCTTGTCGATGGACTACTCCATCATGCTCATGAGCCGCTATCGCATGGAGCGCGCCGGTGCCCAGAGCAGCGCGCAGGCCATGGAGCGGGCGATTTCCGGCGGCTTCAGGGCGATAGCGTCGAGCTCGGTCACCACCGTGGTGGGCCTGCTCACGCTCGTGCTCATGTCGTTCACCATCGGCCGCGACCTGGGCCTGGTGCTTGCCAAGGGCGTCGTGCTGAGCCTTCTGTGCGAGCTCACCGTCATGCCCGCCCTGGTGGTGTGGGCCGACCGCCTCATCCAGAAGACGCCCAAGCCCGTTCCCGCCCCCAAGCTGGCACCTCTGGCGCGTCAGGGCTATGCGCATCGCCGCGTGCTGCTCGGCGTCTTCTGCGTGGTGGTGGTCTGCGCGTTCGCCGTGAAGGGCAACATGCTTGCCGCCTACCACGTGGAGGCCTCCAACGAGGACTCGCAGGCCATCGAGGAGGTGTTCCCCTC
>CAVJGP010000053.1:3702-6196 GCA_963648855.1 Alistipes onderdonkii
TCTACTTCACCGACACCGACCCCGACTCGGTGGGCAAGCTGCGCCTGTTCACCCTGTACAAGAACGCCGCCTCCGAGGTGGACCCCACCTGGGCGGCCACGCTGCCCGAGCTTCTAGCCTACCTGCAAGACACCGTCATGACCTCCGAGACGCTCTCGGGCCTCATCAGCGACGAGCAGCGCCAGACGGTGGGGAAGCTCTCGGGCATGCTCGACGAGGCCCGCGGCCTGCTTGAGGGCGAGAGCTGGGGACGCATGCTCGTGACCTCGTCGTATGGCCAGGAGTCCGACGAGATGCGCGCGCTGCTCGCGCAGGTGGACGACGCCATGGCGCAGGTCGGGGGCACGTACTACCTGGTGGGCGAGGCGCCCATGGCCCGCGAGATGGTGAGCAGCTTCCTTGCCGAGTTCAACCTCATCTCCTGGGTCACCATGGCGGCGCTCTACCTCATCGTCGCCGTCACCTTCCGCTCGCTTCTCATCCCCATCCCGCTCGTCCTCACCATCCAGAGCGCCTATGGCCTCGTGAGCGGCATCAACGGCCTGGCGGGCAATCCCATCTACTACATGGCGCTCATCGTGGTGCAGGCCATCCTCATGGGCGCGACCATCGACTACGCCATCCTCTTCACGAGCAACTACCGCGAGGCCAGGGGCGAGCTTGAGCCCCGCGAGGCCTTGGCGCGCGCCTACGCCACCTCCACGCCGGCCATCCTCACCTCCGGCTCCATCCTCACGTTCGTGTGTCTGGCGCTGGGGCTCTTCGGGCGCGGCGCGGTGGGGCAGATTTGCATGATCTTGGCCGAGGGGGCGGCGATGGCCGTGCTGCTCGTGCTCGTACTTCTGCCCGGGGCGCTTTCAGCCCTCGACCGATTTGTTGTGGGCCGCGCCGGTCGGGCGTGAGACGCGTCCCCCTGGGGTACACTGTCACGCACGGACACGCCGCTTGAGCCCGCTCGCGCCCTTTCGCGTGGAGCGGGCGTTTTCGACTTGAAAGGAGACACGATGGCCGACGTCATCGATTTCAAGACCGAGGTTGAGAAGCTGAAACGCGAGAAGCAGGAATCCCCGCAGGCGGGTAGCGTCTGCGAGCTTGAGTACGACGCCAAGCCCGGAAGCGTGGCCTGCAAGCTCGCCACCGACGCCACCGGCATGGCCCACTTCACCGTGACGGCCCCGGCTGACGACGTGGCGCAGGCCATCGAGCAGGCGCAGACGGGACTGGCCGCCACCTTCGGCGCCCCGGCCGACCCCGAGACGCTCAAGGTCATTCGCGAGCAGATGGGCCAGGAGGCCTTCGACTCCTTCATCACGACGTTCGTGCAGCGCCACTTCTTCGCCCAGGCCCTGCTGCGCACGGGCGTGCTGCCCTTCCTCGAGCCCGACCACCTCACGGCCACGGTGCCCCAGGCCGGCCAGGACTACACCTTCGAGATGCAGTCGCTGCTGCGCCCCAGCTACGAGCTGAGCTCCTACGACCCCGTGCGCGTGAAGCTCCCTGAGAAGCAGCAGGTGAGCTCCAAGGACGTGAGCGCCTACCTCGACAACATGTCCAACGAGCTTGCCACCTGGGAGAACGACCCCGCGGCCACGGCGGTGGAGCGCGGCGCCCACGTCTCGCTCAACCTCGACTCCGAGCTTGACGGCAGGCCCTTCCCGCAGCTGTGCGGTCGCCACCTCGCCTACCTGGTGGGTTCGGGCCAGCTCGGCGACGAGTTCGACGCCCAGCTCGAGGGCATGGCGCCGCGTGAGCGCAAGGAGTTCTCGCTGTCGCTTCCCATGCCCGCGCAGGACGGCTCCGTCAACTACCAGGTGATTCAGGTCAAGGTGCAGATCGACGAGATCCATCGCAGCGTGCCTGCGAAGATCGACGACGCCTGGGTGGCCCAGAACCTCCCCGAGGCCCAGACGCTGCTGGGCCTGCGCAACAAGGTGCGCACGATGCTCGAGCGCGAGGCCGAAAGCGCCCATCGCGCCGAGCTCATGCAGCTCACGGCAGCCGAGCTTGCCACGCGCCTGCAGGGAGAGCCCGACGAGCGCTACGTCTCCAAGATGCGCGACGAGCTGCTCGCCGAGACGGTGCAGCGCCTGCAGATGCAGGGGTTCACGCTCGACGACGTCTTCGCCCAGCCCGGCTTTGACCGCGACGCCTGGGAGGCCGAGCTCACCTCGCAGGCAAGCGACGCGCTGCGCCGGGGCCTCGCGCTCGACTCCCTGGCCGACCACCTCGACATCCAGCTCGACGAGAAGGACATCGCCGCCGTGGTGACCCAGATGGCGCCCGGTCATGAGCAGGAGGCCTACCAGAGCCTGCTCGACTCCGGCCAGATGCCCAAGATGTGCGAGATGGCGCTTCGCATGCGCGCCAACTCCTGGCTGGTCGACCACCTGCCCAAGCCCGCCGTGGCGGGCGGCACGGTCATCCTGGGCGGCGGCGCGGGCAAGCCGCGCTCGGAGCGCCCGGCAGGGGAGGGCCCTAAGCTCACGCTGCTGTA
>CAVJGP010000053.1:6440-18995 GCA_963648855.1 Alistipes onderdonkii
GCCTTTCAGCTTCGTCGCGCCGCCGTGGCGCGCCCTTGGGCGTTTGCCCTTATTTGGCGGACGTTGGCGCATGGGCGCATGGACGGCACGCGTCGCTGCTAAACTTCGAGAGATTATGCCTTGTGCCGCGGCCCCGCCCGCCGCGCATCGGATGAGGAACGGAGGGGCGATGCCCGCTCATTTCGACGACAGCTCAAGCAGCCGCAACCAAAGTCCCTATGCGGCCAAGCACAGCCGCAACAACTCCTTTTATCATGCCAGCCACAACGGCTCGGGCAAGAAGGGCGGCGTGAGCCGTCGCGCCCTCATCGGCGGGGGCATCTGCCTGGCCGCCGTGGCCACCGTCGGCGCCGCCACGCCCGCCATGGCCTCCGGGGTTATCGGCGACCTCAAGGCGAGCGCCTCCGAGGTGTCCAGCCTGCTCAACCAGACCATCGACGCCTTCAAGAGCCTCGACTTCCTCGAGGGCCACGAGCTGGCCCTGCAGACCTCCACGGCGGCCCATGAGTTCCAGTCGAAGATGGATGGCGGCCTGTTCGATTTCGCCGAGTGCATCCCCATCATCGGTGAGGACGTCAAGGCGTCCCGCTCGCTTGTGTCGGTGCTGGTGAACCTCGTGGACAACGCGCTTCTCCCCATGGCCGAGACACTCTCGGACTTCTCGCTGGACAACCTCATCTCGCGCAACTACGAGGGCGCCCTGCAGATCAACATCTCCAGCCTGCAGGTGATCATCGACGCCATCCAGCAGGTCATGCCCACCGTCTCCAGCGCCGTCGACACCATCGAGGGCCTGGGCGACATGCACATCCCCCAGATCGCCGAAATCGTCTCGCAGGCCAAGGAGAAGGTGTCGCCGCTCATGGGCAAGGTCGACAAGCTCTCTGACCTGCTCTCGGTGTTCCCCAACCTGCTCGGCGCCCAGGGCGAGCGCGTCTACGCGGTCATGGCCCTCAACAACGTGGAGATTCGCTCCCTTGGCGGCTTTGCGGGCCAGTGCTGCCGCGTCGTGGTGAACAACGGTGCCATCAGCCTGGGCGACGTCTCGTCCATCTACAACTTCATCCCCAACGAGGAGTCGGCGCTCGTCCCCCTCAGCGACGAGGAGTACAACCTCTACGGCAACACCGTGGGCTACATGGCGGGCAACACCCCCTGCATCCCCGACTACCCGCGCGTGTGCGACATCTGGAACCAGCTCTGGTACACCCACCAGGGCGAGTACCTGAACGGCATCGTGAGCCTTGACCCCATCTTCCTGCAGATGCTCATGGCGCTCACGCCCGGCGCGGACATGTACGACGGCAGCCACATCGACGGCACGAACACCGCACGCGTCCTTATGCACGACACGTACTGGACGTACATGAACGACACCGACGCCATGGACGCCTACTTTGCCGCCGCCGCGAACACGGCGCTCGACTGCATCGTGGGCAACGTCTCCTCGATGAGCGCGTCGGGCCTGATGAAGGCCGTGAACGAGGGCATCAACGAGTATCACGTATACGCGTGGTTCGCCGATTCCGCCGAGCAGGCCGCCATGGAGGAGCTCGGCGTGTCGGGCGCGGTGAAGGTCGACGCCACCGACCCGCAGGTCGGCGTCTACGTCAACAACGAGACGTGGTCGAAGATCGAATGGTGGCTCAACATGGACCTCGAGGTGGGCGAGCCTTCCGAGGACATCGACGGCTCCCGCGTCTACACCTGCCGCCTCACGGCCTCCAACGCCGCCACGCAGGAGGAGATCGCCGCCGCGAACGACTGGATCCTCGGCGTGAACTCCGAGAAGTACTCCGAGGACGACATCCTCGAGCGATACGCCATCTACGCGCCTGCCGGCGGTACCATCGAGGTCACGAGCCATTCCGACGGCGTCACGGTGTGGGGAATGAGTTCGTATAAGGGCCTGCAGGTGCAGGCCGGCGAGTTCCACTGCCAGATCAACAACCCGGCGATTATCGATTTCAAGCTCACCGTGCCGGCCACGGCCGCGCACGACCTCACCGTGCGCATGACGCCCACGGTGCAGAACTACCGCTAGTCCGCAGCTCTCGCGGGGCGCCCTCGTCTAACCGGCGGGGGCGTCTCGCTGTATATGAGAGGTTTTCCCTCAATGGTCTTTTCCAGCTCAACCTTCCTGCTGTTCTTCCTGCCCATCTCGGTGGTGCTCTACTTCCTCATGCCAGGCCGGGCCGCCAAGAACGTGTGGCTCTTCGCCGTGTCGCTGGTGTTCTACGCCTGGGGCGAGCCGGTCTACATCTGGCTCATGCTGGTGAGCGTGCTGGTCAACTGGCTCTTCGGCATCGCGCTGGGGCAGGGCTCCCAGGGGCGCAAGCGCCTTCTGCTCGTGGCCAACCTGCTGGTGAACCTGGCGCTTCTGGGCTTCTTCAAGTACGAGGGCTTCATCGCCGAGAACGTGAACGCCCTCGTGGGCTCGCAGGTGGTGCCCAACCTGGAGCTGTCGCTTCCCATAGGCATCTCGTTCTACACCCTGCAGGCCGTGTCCTACATCATCGACGTGTACCGCGGCGAGGTGGCCCCGCAGCGCAACGTGATCTACCTGGGCATGTACATCGCGTGCTTCCCCCAGCTCGTGGCCGGCCCCATCGTGCGCTACTCCACCATCCAAGACCAGGTGGAGAATCGTCGCGAGAACGTTGCCGACTTCTGCGCGGGCCTGCGCCTCTTCATCGTGGGCCTGGCCAAGAAGGTGCTGCTGGCAAACGTCGTGGCCATCCTGGCCGACAAGATGCTTGAGCTGGGAGGGCCTTCCATCGGCGCGGTGGGCGCCTGGGCCGGCCTTCTCGCCTACACCTTCCAGATCTACTTCGACTTCGCGGGCTACTCCGACATGGCCATCGGCCTGGGCAAGATGTTCGGCTTCAAGTACCTGCGCAACTTCAACTACCCCTACCTCTCCAAGAGCGCCTCGGAGTTCTGGCGCCGCTGGCACATCTCGCTGTCGAGCTTCTTCCGCGACTACATCTACATCCCCCTGGGAGGGTCGCGCGTGAAGACGCCGCGCTGGGTGTTCAACATCGCCGTGGTGTGGGCCATCACGGGCCTGTGGCACGGCGCCGCCTGGAACTTCGTGCTGTGGGGCGTGTACTGGGGCGTCCTGCTCATCTGCGAGAAGCTCCTGTGGGGCCGGCTCCTCGAGCGCCTGCCGGGCGCGGTGCGCCACATCTATGGCATCCTGCTCTTCATGTTCGGCTGGCTCATCTTCTGGATCAGCGACATGGAGCAGATGAAGCTCTACTTCAAGGCGTTGATCGGCTGGTACGGCACCACGGGCACCTCGACGTTCTGGGAGCTCACGTGCTGGGAGTACGTCCCCGTGTTCCTGGCGTGCGCGCTGGCCTCCACGCCCATCGTGCCCTGGGTGCGCAGCCTGCTCACCCGCTGGGCCGGCGTGGCGCCCGCGCGTGAGGGCCGCTTCTGCGAGGTTGACCTGCCCGCGCCCAAGAACCTCTCCACCGAGGCCCTGTGCGTCTTTGAGCCTGCGTCCATGCAGGGCGACGCGGGCAGGCTGCGCGTGCTGTCGTGCGTGGCGGTGCTGTGCGACGTGGCTCTGCTGGCGCTTCTCGTGGCGAGCGCGGTGGCGGTGTGCTCGGGCTCGTACAACCCCTTCATCTACTTCAGGTTCTAAGGGATGTCCATGACTACGAATGCGACGAAAGCGCGCAACATCATCCTCATCTGCCTGGCGGCGCTCGTGGTGTGCTCGGCAATCGTGACCAGGCTGCTCGTTGCCGTGGGCGTGAGCTTCCCCGAGGTCACGGGCATCGGCCAGTCGTGGCGTGCCCTTGAGGGCCGCGAGGCGGCTGCCGCCCCGGAGCTCTCGCTTGACGCCTTTGCCTCGGGCGACTTCCAGAGCGCCACCGACAGCTACGCGTCGGACTCCCTGCCGTTCCACGACCAGGCGATGCTTCTCAATGCGCAGCTGCAGGAGGTGGGCATCAGCCAGGCAGCGGCGCTCTTCGGCTACGACGTCTATCCCACGTACTTCGGCTCGAACCGCCTCTACGTCGCCTCCCAGGACGCGGTGACCTACCTGCCTTTCACCCATACTGAGTACCACGATCAGAAGCTGGCTGAATACGCCCAGGGCATCGCCAAGCAGGCCAAGGCCCACCCCGAGAAGCGCTTTGTGGTGTACGTGGTGCAGGGCTTCTCCGAGCCCGCCCAGGACCCGGCGTACGACCTGGTGAGCAACCCGTTCCTGCCGCAGGAGGGCGTCGAGGCCCTCAGGAGCGCCCTGGCCGACTGCCCCAACGTGAGCGTCCTCACCGACACGTACGACTCGCTGGACAGCTACTACGAGGAGTTCTTCCGCTCCGACCACCACTGGAACATCAAGGGTGCCCTGCGCGCCTACAACACCATCGCCGACGCGCTGGGCCTGCAGACGCAGGACACCTCGTCGCTCACGCTGCGCCAGGTGTGCGAGGGCTACACGTTCATCGGCGCGACCTCCCGCTGGGGCCGCCATGTGGTGCGCGACGAGGCCTTCGACGCCGACATCGACTACTCGGGCGTGACGTATACGGGCGAGGACGGCCAGACCCACGACGGCAACGACCACGCGACCTTCACCGGCCTCGACGAGAGCGAGAAGGCCTACTCCTTCTACGACGAGTACTACGACAACATCCCCGACGGCACGCTGGTGCACGGCACGGGGACGGGTTCGGCCCTGCTCATCTCGAACTCCTACGGCGGGGCGCTCACCCGCCAGCTGGCCACGCAGTTCGAGACGCTCTACAAGTCCGTCGCCGTGCGCGCCGGCCACGACGAGACGTTCTCCGACCTGCTTGAATGGAGCGACGCCGACACGGTCATCTTCGTGGCCAACCCCACCGACTTCATGACGGCCGCGGCGGAGCTGCCGAACTTCTTTAACTAGCAGGTACGCCCGGGGCGCCCGGCGCTTGGCGGCCGAGGCCGTCGTGGCGGCGAGCGAGGCTTGCGGTGCCCCTGAGCCGCAGGGGTGCGGTTGGCCGAGACGCGCATATCAGGGCCGCCGGGTTTTAGGGCGACGCATACGAAAGGGGGAGGCCCGCAATTGCGAGCCTCCCCCTTTCGCGTAGTTTATGGCGTTGGGCACTTGGCCGACATCCGATGCGCCCGACGCCCGACGCCCCTACTCGCGGCCCCTCACGGCGCGGCCGATGGCCTTGAGCACCTCGCGGCGCTGCGAGCCGTAGGGGCAGATGGGGTCGACGATGCGCCGGATCGGGTTCTTCTCACCGATGGCCTTCTCGTGGATGACGTTGCCCTTCTTGCCGCCGACGCCCATGCCGCCCAGCTGCGCCAGGAACACCTCGTAGAAGGGCGTCTGGCGGGCGTACTTCCAGTACTGCGCCGCAAAGTCGCAGGTCGGGAACTTCCAGGGCTTCTCAAAGCCCGCGTAGTGGATGATGCGCGGGTTGCTGCGCGAGGCGTTGTAGCCGGCCAGGGCGTCGGTGGGGGCGAAGGAGAACACGTTGGCCACGCGCTGGCCGCAGTCGTGCATGACGTTCCACTCCCAGCCCAGGTAGGTCACGCGGCCCTCGCAGGCCACATTGAGCACGTCCTGGTCGTTGTAGATGAGCTTGGTGTTGCTTGCCAGCTCCAGCCACTCGCTCACGGGGTGGAGCTTGCGCATCTCGGCGGTGTTGAGCAGCAGCACGCCGGCCTGGAAGTAGCCGTAGGGGTCGGCCATGTGCAGCGTCTTCTCGTTGTACTTCAGACGTGCCCCGTCGTTCATGTTGAGGTTGCCGAGGAAGTCGATGTCGTGCGCGGCCGCCAGCAGGTTGCTGCCCAGGTCCATCTGGTAGAGCTGCGACACGTCGCCCAGCACGGCCAGGTCGGAGTCGAGGTAGAGCACCTTGTCGTACCAGGGCATGATCTCCTGGATGAGGAAGCGGTAGTACGTCTCCACGCCGATGTGGGCGTTGTTGGTGCTCAGCTTGTAGCGGTCCACGTAGGGGCCGACCTCCACGAACCTCACGCTGGCCTTGCCCGGCGCCTCAAGGAACTCGCGCATCGTGGCCTTGTTCGGCTCGGTGATGCCGTTGTGCAGCACAACGATGTCGTACATGAAGCGCGCGCTGGCGTTTTCCAGCATCGAGTGGATGGTGGTGGTGAGCATGGGGACGTAGTTGTTGTCCGACGCGAACACCACGGGGATGACGGGCTTCCAGGGGTCGCTCATCGGCAGGGGAGAAAGGCCGGCGAGGGGCTCGGGCTTGGTGAAGTGCACGCACTGCACCTGCTTGCGCTTCCAGCCGCGGCCCGTGCGCTCGGCGTGCATGAGGAAGATGTTGAGCAGGCGCTCGGAGAGGTGGCCCGGCGTGCGCGTGGCCTCGCGGCTGTAGTGCGACATGTCGGCGCGGCGGCAGAACTCCTCCAGGATGGGGAAGAGCCAGGCGCAGTACTCGTGGAAGACGTCGTGGGCCATGATGAACATGTTGCAGAAGCACGACGTGTTGCCGTTGAGGAAGGCGTCGGCGTCCTGGGCGTAGTCGGGGTGCATCTCCTTGAGGATGGCCATGACCAGGTCGAGGTCGGCGATCTTGAGGTAGGGCGCGGCCGCGTACTGCTCGTGGGGCGTGCTGTAGGCGGCGGGGAACTGGCGCAGGTCCTTGACCTCGGTGGTTATGACGTCCCAGCCCTCCACGGCCTGGGCGATCTGCTCGTCGGTGAGGCAGTACTTGGCCTGCGACTCGGGGCAGATGCGCCAGTCCATGATCTCGCCGAAGGCGTTCTCCTCGTGGCGCTCGTCGGAGAAGTCGAAGTAGCGGCGGTAGTGGCAGAAGCCATAGTACTTGGCCGAGGCGTTCTTCCAGGCCCAGTACTGTGTGGTGAGCTCGCAGTACATGGGGTTGAGCTGGGAGATGTTCTCACCGTCGTCGTCCTGCAGGCACAACGGGAAGCGCGAGGAGGCCTTGCAGGCGCCCACCTGCACGGGCTGGAGGATGTCGCTGTCGAAGGTGTCCACGATCTTGTGCGTGCTCACGAAGATGCGGATGTCCTGGTTGTTGTAGCGGGCGAGGCCGTGGCGCTGCTCAAGCGCCTTGAGGTGGGCCTGCGCCTGGCCGCGGAAGCGCACGAGGTGGGCGTCGCGGCTGGCACGCGCGGCGTCGTGGGCCGCGAGCTGCTCGGCGTAGCCGATCCACGCGCACAGGGCCTGCTCGTTCTCGAGCTCGGTGTTGTGGGACAGGGCCGCGTAGGCCTGGTCGCGCACGATGCGGAAGATCTGCGCCGCCGTCTGGGAGCCGCCGAGCACCTGCGCCATGAGCTCGACGCCGCGCTCCTTGTCCTGTTCGGCCAGGCGCTGAAGCCACTCGTTGGCCAGGATGACGCCGCACTGGTAGCGCAGGCCGCGCATGCAGTCCTGCACCGTGTCGTCGGCGCGCTCATCGGTCCAGGCCTGGCAGGCGTCCAGGCACGCGGCGAAGTTCGCGCACGACAGCTCAAAGGCGCGCATGGTCTCCTGCGCCGTGCCCGTGATGCCGCGCCCGAAGTGGTAGCGCAGGGCGCGCACGTCGTCGGCCGACTCATGGACGCGCGCCAGGCTGATGAGCGCGAACGTCTCGTAGGCGTCCTCGGCGCGGTTCAGGCGCTCCTTGCACATGAGGGCGAAGGCGCGCTTGGCCAGGGGAGTGGCGTACAGACGCTGCGTGGTACGCCAGTCCAGGCCGAAGCCCTGCGACTCGCTGAAGATGGCGCGCAGGCCGTCGAGGCCCTCCAGGCGCGGCGCGTAGCTGTTCGTGGTGCTCTGCATGCCCTCGGCGGCCGCGGGGTCGAGGCCCTCCTCGGCCACGACCTCGATGCCGAAGTGCAGTACGTCGCAGCTGGAGCTCTCCATGCGCTCCACGAGCTCCTCCAAGGCCGTGGGCGCGAGCTCGTCGTCGGCGTCGAGGAAGAGGACGTAGTCGCCCTGCGCCTTCTCCACGCCGGTCGCGCGCGCGAGGTGCGGGCCCTTGTTGTGCGCGAGCGACACCACGCTGATGCGCCCGTCGCGCTTGGCGGAGCTCTGGGCCACGTAGGCGGTGCTGTCCTTGGAGCCGTCGTCCACGACGATGGCCTCGAAGTCGTCGAAGGACTGCGCCGAGACGCTTTCCAAACAGGCGGGCAGGTAGAGGGCCGAGTTGTATGCGGGGATGACGATGGAGACCTTGGGCATGGCGCTGTTCTTTCTCGTAAGGCCGTCGAGCGGCACCGGTACGCGCACACCTTACCAGCTCAGGGGGCGCGTAGGGGCCGCACGGCCAAGACTCCCCCATATGGGCACGGCTTGACGCGGCTTGGGGCGCCTGCGGCTTTGGGCGAGGCGGGCCCGGGAGGCCTTCCTGGCGCACGTCGGCTGCCGCAGCCCCGCGAATCCGTGCCGTTCGCGAACGGCGCGCAGGGGGTTGGGTGGCGTCTTCGTTTGCCGGCGGCTTTGCGGTGCCGCTGCGGTAGAATTGCGCTTCATGCAATGGAGGGCTCGCCGGGGGTTCGACGGGCTCGGCACGAATGGGGGTAGCCATGGGATTCGAATCGAACATGAGGGCGAGGCGAGCGGGCGTTCTCGCGGGCCTGGCGGTCACGGCCGGCCTCGCGCTCGCGCTTTCGGCGGCGCCGGGCGCGGGGCTCGCGCTGGCGCAGGACGCCGTCCAGGAAGGCGCGGCCACCGAGGAACTGACGGCATTCGACGACGTGCAGGGCGACCAGGCAGCGACCGACGGGTCGGCCGCGGACTCCGGCCAGACCCAGGAGGGGCCTGCGGATGGGTCCGACGCTCCTACGACGGGCGCGACTGACGGCGCCACGTTCGACCCCGTGGACGGCGCGGCGGACGCCGGGCAGGCTGGCGGGGACTCCGGGCAGGGCCAGGGCACCTCTGACGCCGTGACGCCCGATGGCTCGACGTCCGGCGCCGCCGACGGCACGGACGCGGCCTCCGGCGCGCAGCAGGGCGAGCAGGCCGACGGCAGCGCGAGCGGCAGCACGGACGCTGACGCGGCCGCCACGCCCGTGGCCCCCAAGCAGCTCCTCTCCTTCGTGTACGCCGACCACGCCAAGCCGGCCCTGGGCGACACCGTGCGCCTGGCGGTTCGTCTTGCCGACCCCGCGGCCCAGCTCCAGGGCGCGAGCCTGACGCTCAAGACCGAGCAGGGCGACGTCGCCGTCGCGTCGAGCAAGTTCGACGGCGGCTACCTGGTGTTCGAGGTGGCGACGGACCTTCTCGGCCAGGGCAAGGCCACGCTCTCCACGCTTGAGCTGAGCTATGCGGACGCCGCCGAGGGCAGCGCCACCGTGGACTTCACCCTCGACGAGGCCCTGTCGTACCAGGTGGAGGTCATGCCCGCGGGCGCTGCCGCCACGGAGGGCCAGGCCTCGACTGACGTGACGTTCGACGCCGTGTCCGGGGACGCCTCCGACCAGGACGCCGCCGAGGCCCCCGCGCAGACTGCCGTGGCCGCGGACGCCTGCCTGTGGATGTGCGACGACACCCAGCAGGTGCGCTATTTCGAGGGGAGCGCCATCAGCCTTGAGCGCGCGACCGCCGACTGGCTCGCCTCCCTGGGCTTCGCCGAGTTCGCCCAGGCCGGCGACGCCGACGCCGCCCAGGCCGACGAGGACGTCGACGCTCAGGCCACCACCAAGCTCTTCAAGGATACCCCCAAGAACGCCTGGTACGTGACGGAGGGCTGGCTCGACTACGTGACGAGCGCCGGCCTCATGAACGGCTACACCGACGGCTCGGGCAAGTTCGGCCCCGACGCGCCCATCACGCGCGAGCAGGTCGTCACCATCCTGTACCGCTACGCCAACCCCACGAGCAAGGCTACCACGTCGAGCTCGAGCTTCGGCAAGGTCACGCACTTCTCCGACGTCCCCACCAAGCAGTATTACACCGCCGCCGTGGAGTGGGCGTTCCAGAACGGCATCACCACCGGCTACTCCGGCACCGGCGCCTTCGGCACGGGCGACGCCATCACGCGCGAGGACCTCGCCACCATGCTCTACCGCTTCGCCAAGCTCTGCGGCAACGCCGGCTCGCTGGGCAATATCTCGAGCTACCCGGACGCCTCCAGCGTGGACTCCTGGGCCTCGAGCGGCATGCGCTGGGCCAACGCCGCCGGCATCGTCACGGGCGACAAGTCCACCAACCCCGCCCGCCTCAAGCCCACCGCAACCGCGACGCGCGCCGAGGCGGCCAAGATGTTCACCGTGCTCGTGCGCGACACGCTGGCCGGTGCCAAGCCCCAGGTGTCCTCGTGGAGCTACAGCTCGCTCAAGACCGGCAACACCTACGTCACGGTGGGATCCACCGTCTCCGCCGCCCCGCAGATCTCCGGCAGCGCCACGGGTCTCACCTACAAGTACGGCTGGTACAACGACGCCGGCCAGAGCTGGTCGGGCAAGGGCGACTCCACCTTCAACTTCTACCTGGGCGGCTCGGGCACCTTCCACCTGTGGTGCCAGGTGAGCGACTCCGCGGGCGTCAGCCGTATCCAGTACGCCACGGTCTACGTGTGGCAGTCGCTCACGCCCAAGGCGTCGAGCAGTTCCGACACGTACACCTGGACCGTTGCCCCCAACCTCACCATCGGCTCTACCAGCGGCTTTACCTATGAGTACACCTGGAAGCGCGGCTATGACGAGGGCAGCGCCTCGTATGTGGGCAGCTCCTCGGGCGGTACGAGCAAGACCGTCGACGTGTGGTCCGACGGCTTCTACTGGCTGTACGTGAAGGCCACCGACCCCGAGGGCCACTCGAGCACGGCGGGCGTGCGCGTCCGCGCCATCTCGGGCCAGTCGCTCGACATGTACAACAACATCCGCTACCTCACGAGCCCCACCGACTGGCTCCTTGCGGTGGACACCTACAACTGCCTGACGGGCGTCTACCACAAGACCTCGTACGGCTGGGAGGAGGCGGCCCTTTGGTACTGCTCGCCCGGCACCTACGCCACCCCCACGGTGACGGGCACGTTCGCGGTTGACTCGAAGGGCTATTACTTCGACTCCTACGGCGTGCGCTGCTACTGGTGGACGCAGTTCTACGGCGAGTACCTGTTCCACTCCACCACGTACTACACGAGCGGCGCCCCCAAGGACACGCGCCTGGGCATGAACCTCTCCCACGGCTGCGTGCGCCTGGCCACGGAGAACGCCAAGTGGATCTACGACAACATCCCCGCCGGCACCACGGTGCGCGTGTGGTAGCGGGCGGCATGTTCTGCAAGTAAGGGAGCCCCGGGGCGCAGAAGCGTCTCGGGGCTTTTTGGTGCGTGGCGCTCGCGGTGCTCCCGCGCGTCGTATGACGCGCAGCCAGGTGGAGCGAGTTTTTGGAGATGCCGTGGTGCTCCGCCCTTCGTTGAAACATTGGGCCTGCGGTGGCGTGTAGGAGAGTGAGGGGCCGGGCCGACGCTGTGGGTGGGCGATTGCGGGCATCTCCGTGCAATGCCCGCATCTGTGAAGGGTGGCGCTGGTATGATGCAGCGCGTGTTGTGAACGAGACGCCGAGTTTATGAGGTTGGTGCATCACATGAGGATTTGCAGACTCGCAAGCCTAGGCGGGGTGTTCGGCGCGGCATGCCTCGTGGCCGCGCTTGCCCTGCCGTCCTCGCTTCCCGCGACGGCATGGGCCCAAGAGCAGCACGAGACCGTTGCCGCCGAGCAGGCGTCGGGTGCCCCCGCTGCCGTAGCCTGGGCAGGGGAGGGGCAGGACTCGTCGGCCGAGTCTGCCACAGCCGCGCGGCCTGCTGACGATTCCACCGCCGGTGGCATCCAGGACGCAGCCGCGACGGGCACGGACGACGCGGGCCAGAAGACCGAGGCCGACGGTGCCTCCGATGCGTCTCAGCCGGGCGCGGGCGAGGTGGCCGGCGACACGGAGCAGGGCAACGAGGCCACGTTCGACGACGTGGTTGCCCCCGACGCCCCCTCGCAGGACGGCACGGACGCTCCTGCCGATGACGCCGACAAGGACGCGGCGAACCCCGGCGACTCCAAGGAGCCTGCCGCTTCTGACGACCCCGCCGGCCCTGCCGGCTCCGACAAGGCAGTGGGCATCCTTGGGCTTCGCTTCTACGCGGTGACTTCCGAGGGGAAGGCCGCTTACACATCCCTGTCCGAGGCCCTTGCGGCTGCCGGCGTCACCCGATCGGCCGAGGGAGCCGCCCTCAACGTGGCGCTCGATGCCGCGCACGACGCAAACCATGCCGGCACCTCCTTGGGCGAGCTTGGCGAGGCCGATCTCGCCCTGGCCCTGTCTCAGCAGCTCGCGAGGCAGGCGAGTACGAGCGCCTCCCTCAGCCTCAGCCTTGTGCGCGCCTCCGGCCAGGCCCTCTCTGACGAGGCCAACGAGGCTTCCGAGCTCGCGGCCCGCGTCGCCGCCGCGAAGCAGGCCGGGGCCGACGTCCTTATTGAGCTGCACGTGAACCTCTCGGGCGCGTCCGACCTGGCCTGCGCGCTGCCCGCCGCCACCGACGGCATGCCCGTCGTTGTGGTGGAGCTCTGCGTCGCTGCCGACCTGGCACAGCTCGATTACTCCTGGTTTGCCGAAGCCTCCCC
>CAVJGP010000054.1:0-18956 GCA_963648855.1 Alistipes onderdonkii
AAACACAAACTCCCAGTTGCCCTGGACAACCCTCCTGCGAAGCTGGGTAACGCCGCACGCGCACGATATCGCCCGCAACAAGGTACACCAAACCCGTCGCCTGCGAAGCCCGCGCCATTGGCGACTTCGGCGGCGTCGAGGGCGTGAGGGATGGCCCGCGCCGTCAGGCTCCTGGCAGCCCCTATACCCAGAACGTCGCCCACAGGAAACCAATCGATGCGCTTAACGAACGAGTGCAAGTTTCCTCTTGAATGCCCGCGAGCAGGAGCCGTAAGATTGCGCCGTCACACGGCAACGTACAAGCTACGTAGAAACGAGAGGCACACCATGACCACGCCCGAAGAAGCAAAGAGCACTGCGGCTGACGACAGCGCGCTCGACCAGGTGAGCGGCGGAGTCCTCCTCAGGCGCGACCCCAACAGGCCGGGGTGCGTGATCCCGAAGTCCGACGACGACGATGACGACTCGATCAATTGGTCCGACTTTTACTACCCCAACATGCCCTCCATGTAATAAGGCCATCGCACGTAGAAGCGCGCCCGTCTACCAGCAGTAGGCGGGCGCGCTTTGTGTTGGTCGGGCGATTGGCGCGCACGCAAAGACTCATGTCAGAGCCTCGGCGGGCTTAGGCGGACGTCTTTTGGGCGTAGAGCTGGAAGAGGTGGGCGACGATGAGCTCCTCGTCGCCTTTGAGGTCCACGCCGTAGGCGGCTTCCACGGCGGCGTCGAGGGCGCGATGCGCTGCCGTGAGGTCGGCGAAGAGGAAGTCGTTGTCGGGGTCGTACATGTCGGCCAGGGTCGCCCCCGAGTGCGCGGCGCGGGCGTCGAGCACGGCCTGGGCGCAGGCCTCGATGCGCTCGCGCTGGGCAGGCGTGGCCTCGGGCCAGACGAAGTTGTTGTAGACGATGGTGTTGGTGTAGCGGTAGTCGCTCTTGAGACGGCCCGCCACCTGGCGCATCCAGGCGTTGTGGAACTGGCTCGTGAGGACGCCGAACTCGTAGAGGCTGCCGCCGGGGACGAAGTACAGCTGGTTGCCCGGAATCATGCCGTCCGTCACGAAGCCCATGGGGACGTATTTGCGCCTGCCCGAGGACACGGCGGGCACGGCGATGTAGCTGCTCCCCTTGGGCGGCCTCACCTCGTCGAAGAGCCACGGGGTGGCGGCCTTCTTCTGCGTCGCCGCCTTCTTTGAGCGGGCGCGGAACTCGCGGACATGCTCGACGCGCTCGCGCAGCAAGGGTAGCTTGAGAAGCACGGCGGGGTCGGCGCCGTCCATCCAGATGCAGTAGCGCGGGATGCCGTTGATGTACTCGGCCCCCATGGAGAACGGCCTGATGTAGGGCTCGGCCGCCGGCTCGCGCCTCAGCAGCTCGTCGCGCTCGTCCTGCGTGAGGAGCAAGAACCCGCCATCGGTAGGCTTGCCGCCCGCGGTCATCTCCGGCACGTCGCAGAGGGGCTTGGAGCGCTTCTCCACGAAGACGTCCTCGGCCGGGGCAAGGTACGCGTTGATGTGCTCCACCTGCCGCGCCTGGCCGTCGGCCCCGAACAGCAGTTTCGGCGCCGAACCCCCCCCCGCGAGAGAAGCCCACGATCACCACGTGGACGTGCGCCTCGTCGGTAGCCTCGGAGTTCCACACGAAGGTCTGGTGGGCGAAGTCGATGTGGATGCCGTCCTCGAAGAGGGGGCGCCAAAGCAGCTCCACCTGCTGACCTTGGCAGATGGAGTTCGTGGATACCAGGGCGCAACGGGTATGGAAACCCTTGATGTAGTCGGCGGCCTTCTTGTACCAGCACGCCACATAGTCGAGGAATCCGCCACCAGGCCCCATGATCGCCAGGCGGTCCTCCTTCTGCTCCTCGGTGAGGTTGGAGTAGCCGATGAAGGGCGGGTTGCCCACGATGTAGTCGCACTCCTGCGCGGACACCACGTCTTCCCAGCTCACGCGCAGGGCGTTTGCCTGCACGATGCAGCCGTAGTCGGTGAGGGGCAGCTCGTCGTACACGCGGCGCACCACCTTGGCCGTGTCCATGTCGGCCTGCTTCTCGGCAATCCAAAGCGCGGTGCGCGCCACGCAGCAGGCGAAGTCGTTGATCTCGATGCCGTGGAAGTTGGCCAGGCTCACGCGCACGGGCGAGGCCTCCAGCTCCTCGAAGGTGAAGCGCAGGTTCTCCTGGCGACCCAGCTCAAGCAGGATGCGATTCTCCAGCTTGCGCAGCTCCACGTAGGTCTGCGTGAGGAAGTTGCCCGAGCCGCACGCCGGGTCGAGGAAGGTGAGAGACCCCAACTTTGCCTGCAGTGCCTGCAGCGCCTTGGTCCTCGCGCCGCCTGTCACGGGCAGCTCCAGGGCGCGGGCCAGCTCGGCCTTCAGGCCATCGAGGAAAAGCGGGTCTATCAGCTTGTGGATGGCCTCGGGCGTGGTGTAGTGCATGCCGCCCGCGCGGCGCTTGTCGTGGCTGAGCGCCCCCTCGAAGATGGAACCGAACACGGTGGGCGACACGCCCGACCAGTCGAACTCCTGGCAGCCGTGGATGATGAGTTCTGTGCGCAGTGTCTCATCTATCGTGGGCACCTGCACGCGCTCGGCGAAGAGGCCGCCGTTCATGTAGGGGAAGGCCTTGAAGGGGCCATCCTTCACGTCGAAGGGGTCGCGCTCGGCGTCGGGCGTGTCGAGCCACACGAAGAGGTCGGCCAGGGCCTTGCGCAGGCGCTCGGCACGCGTGTCGCGCAAGAAGTCGCGGAAGGCGCTGGCGGGGATGAGCCCGGCGTCCTCGCAGAACATGAGGAACATGAGCCGCGTGCAGATGACGGAGAGCGCGTGGTGCACCTCGGGAGAGTCCGGGTCCATCACCTGGGCGAACGAGGCGGCCAGCATGTCGTGCACGCGGCCCATGAGGGCGCCCGCCTGCACCGACACCTCGTGGGCCAGCACCGGCGCGGCGTCGCCCCCGGTGAGAAAGCCCAGGGCGTCCAGGTTGCGCGGAAGGTCGGCCAGGGCCATCTCGAGCACGGGCGGCTTGGAGCAGAGGGGGTCGCGGTTGCGGTCGTAGGCGCGGATGGTGGTGAAGTTGCAGGTGAGCACCCAGCGGGGCTGCTCGTTTAGGGGCAAGGCCTCGGCGTAGGCGCGGCACTGCTGCACGGGCGTCACCATGCGCCCCTGGCGAAGCTCGGGCTTGTCGAGGTCGATGCCGGCCGACTTCTGCTCCACCATGGCAAGGGCGCCGCGGCCGTCGGGGCGCAGCACGGTGACGTCGGCGAAGCCCTTGGAGGAGCCGGCCTCGGTGTCGATGCGCGCCTCGAAGCGCAGGTGGCGCAGGGCGTCGTCGTCTCCCAGCACGTTTTGCAGCAGGTCTATCCAGAACTGCTGCGTCTCGCCCTTCTCGTCTCCCCTGCCCGCCCAATAGCGCACGAACTCCTGCGCGGCCTTCCTGCTGCCCTGTGCCATGCCCGCTCCCGCCCGTCGATAGATACACGCGCGCAAGTATAGCTGCCCGAGGGACACGGGGAGGGCGGCGCAGGGGACGGGCGGGGCGAGCAATAGGTGTGGCAAGCGCGGACCTGGGTTCGATGCTCTTCCGGTGTTCCGGCACCCCTCATACGACGACGTTTCATTTGGAATATCCCATTTGATGGATGAGGTGCACGCTTTGCATGCGGCTTTCTCTGCCCGTGATTCAGCTCGTTTGCAAAAGCCTTGGTAGATTCGTTGCGGCTAGATTCGGGTGAAGACCGGCCGGACATTTCTGCATGCAATCGGCGTATCTCGCCCAAGATATGGCCGTTATCCCCGCGTACGGGGAACGACTTTGCCGGGCAAGCCCCATGTATACAGCAACGGCGAACGGGTGTAGCTTTATTACGAACGAACGCAAGACGCCACTTGAGCAACACCCTGCTGGGCCGTATGATTGCGCCAGCAAACGGAAAGCGAAGGCCCTCAACAAGGGAAAGGAGCCCCAAAATGACGAAGCTCGAAGAGACCAAGACCGCCACCGTCAACGACAGCGCGCTCGACCAGGTGAGCGGCGGAACCCTCGCTGAGCTGGAACTCAACGAGCCCGACTGCGAGACCCCCGGTGCCGACGACGATGAGGGCACGGATGACCCCAGCCTCGGGTACATCCCGGTTCCCCCGTTCAGGTAAGCATCAAGGGTATTAAATGCAAGCGCGGCCCGTCCCCCAAAAGGAGGCGGGCCGCGCGTTTTTTCTGGCCATCCGGGGGATAAGCCCCCGGCACTTGGAAGTAGCCGTCAGGCCACCAAGGCTTTTATACCATGCCGGGTGGCACGGCGCTAGCACCGTCGTGAGGAATTGGGATCCGTTGTGGCCCCGTTGTAAACCAGCGATTTGCCAGCAGAATGACTGTCTCTTCTCCCAGATCAGGCATGCTATGCCCCTTGAGCTGGGGCGATGATTCTGCTTGGATTCTGCTTTCGGCATCAGGGGGAATGCCGCACAAACAAAAAAGCAGGCCAGAGAACTTAGCCTCTGACCTGCTGAAATGTCTTGGTCGCGGGAGCCGGATTTGAACCGACGACCTCCGGGTTATGAGCCCGGCGAGCTACCAGACTGCTCCATCCCGCAATTGGAGAGTGCCTTTCGGCAAGGAAGTAATATACGCGTTGAGCAGCTTGGGGTCAACGCTCAACCCTCATCACCATCGTTTGCACAAATTTAACCCGTGCATGACGCGGCGCCCACAACTCCCTTAGGCCTGCGCCTCCTGGGCCTGGCGCTCCCTGGCAGCACGCGCGGCAAGCTCGCGGCCCTGCTTGCCGGAGAGCTCCTCCACCTCGAAGGCGATCACGGCCACACGCTCGAAGGCGCCGGAGATCTCCTCGTCGGCAGCGGCGGGCTGGCCGGGGTTGTACTTCTCGGCCAGGGCCAGAAGGCCCCGCATGCGCTCGTCGTCGTCCTCAAGCACATGCACGCGGCCCGTGGCGATGGCGCTGCGGTAGTAGGTGGTGTACTCCTGCGGCACCACGTCATCCTTGGTCACCACGGCAAACGAGGCCTTCTCGTCGTCCATGATGGAGTCGATCTTGTAGCCGGCGGTGGCGCTGTGGAAGTAGATGCGGCCGATGAACTCGTCCTCCTGGCCCACGCGCTCGTCGCACCACACGTGGCTGATCGGCACGGCGTAGGGATAGCCGTCGTCGCCCGCCAGGGCAAGCACGCCCGAGGAAGCCTCGCGCATGACCTCGACGGCCTCCTCGAAGCTCAGGCTCTGCTTTGCGCGGCGCATCTCTCTATGCATGGCACGCCTCCTCGCCCGCCTGCTCGCACGCGCCCTCGGCGCCCTCGCCCACAGGCTCGCACGCGCCCTCAGCGCCCTCGCTCGCAAGCTCGCCGTTCTCGCCCAGCACGCCGTGCTCGCCGGCGTCCTCGACCGGCTCGTCGTCCTCCACGCGCTCGTAGAAGTGCACCATCGAGATGCCGTAGCGCTTCTGGCGGGTGCGCTTGAGCACGCCGAAGGTGTCGGGCATCTCCTTGCGGTCGCGGGTGCGGATGGCCACCACGCCGTCAGGCGCGAGCAGCGCGCCGTCGGCCAGGGCCTCCATCACGGGGATGAAGATCTCGTCCACCGTGAAGGGCGGGTCGAGGTAGATGATGTCGAACAGCTGGTGCGTGCGCCCCAGGCGGCCGATGGCGTGGAACACGTCGTCGCGCACCACCTCGTTGGCGCACTTGTCCAGGCCCGTGCGCTTGAGGTTGGCGCGGATGGTGCGCACCTGCTCGTTGCCCGCGTCCACCATCACCACGCGCTCGGCGCCGCGCGACAGGGCCTCCAGGCCCATGCAGCCGCTCCCGCTGAACAGGTCGAGGAAGCGCGCCCCCTCAACGTCGAACTGCCAGATGTTGAAGAGGGACTCGCGGATGATGTCCGTCACGGGGCGGGTGTCCATGCCCTTGGGGGCGGAAATCTCCCTTCCTCGGGCGGTGCCTGCGATGATGCGCATGGGTCTCCTTTAAGGTGTCAGATGATGGGCGGGCGGCGCTTAAAACTCGGCGTTGCCCACGGTGCGGGGGTGCGGCAGCACGTCGCGGATGTTGGAGACGCCCGTGAGGTACATCACGAGGCGCTCGAAGCCCAGGCCGAAGCCCGCATGGCGGCAGCTGCCGTAACGGCGCAGGTCAAGGTAGTAGCGGTACTGCTCGGGGTCCATCCCCAGCTCGCGGATGCGGCCCTCGAGCACCTCGAGGCGCTCCTCGCGCTGCGAGCCGCCGATGATCTCGCCGATGCCGGGCACGAGGCAGTCGGCGGCGGCCACGGTCTTGCCGTCGTCGTTCATGCGCATGTAGAAGGCCTTGATCTGGGCGGGGTAGTCGGTCACGAACACGGGGCGCTTGAAGTGCTGCTCGGTGAGGAAGCGCTCGTGCTCGGTGGCCAGGTCGCAGCCCCAGTACACGGGGTACTCGAACTCGTGGCCCGCCGCCACGGCCTGCTCCAGCACGGCCACCGCGTCGGTGTAGCTGATGCGGCCGAAGTCGCTGCTCACCACGTGCTCCAGGCGCTCGAGCAGGCCCTTGTCCACGAAGGAGTTAAAGAAGGCCAGCTCGTCGGGGCAGGTGTCCATCACAGAGCGGATCACGAACTTGAGCATGTCCTCGGCCAGGTCCATGTCGTCGGCTAGGTCGGCGAAGGCGATCTCGGGCTCCACCATCCAGAACTCGGCGGCGTGGCGCTGGGTGTTGGAGTTCTCGGCACGGAAGGTGGGGCCGAAGGTGTAGATGCTGCCGAACGCCATGGCGAAGTTCTCGCCCTGGAGCTGGCCGGACACGGTGAGGTTGGCGGGCTTGCCGAAGAAGTCCTGCGAGAAGTCGACCTCGCCCGTGTCGGTGAGGGGCGGGTTGGCGGGGTCGAGCGTGGTGACGCGGAACATCTCGCCGGCGCCCTCGCAGTCGCTGGCGGTGATGATGGGCGTGTTCACGTAGACGAAGCCGCGCTGCTGGAAGAAGGTGTGGATGGCGTAGGCGGCCTGCGACCTCACGCGGAACACCGCGCTGAAGAGGTTCGTACGCGGGCGCAGGTGCTGGATGGTGCGCAGGTACTCAACCGTGTGGCGCTTCTTCTGCAGGGGGTAGTCGGGCGCGGAGGGACCCTCCACCTCGACGCTGGCGGCCTTGAGCTCGAAGGGCTGCTGGGCGCCGGGCGTCAGCACAAGCTCGCCCGTCACGACGAGGGCCGCGCCCACGTTCTGCGAGGCGATCTGGTCGTAGTTGGCCAGGGCGTCGCGGCTCAGGACCACCTGCAGGCTGTTGAAGCAGCTGCCGTCATTGAGGGCGACGAAGCCCACGGCCTTAGAGTCGCGGATGGAGCGGGCCCAGCCGGCCACGGTGAGCGTGGCGCCGCCCAGACTCTGGGAGTTGGCGAAGATGCTTGCGACAGTTGTGCGGTTCACGGGTGCATTGCCTCCCAAACGTAAGGTTCAGACGCGCGCCATTGTACGACGCGCGGCCACGGCGCGTGAAGCACAAGCGGGTGCGCAGCGCGTGGCTAACACAGAAAAGCGGTCGCGCCAGGGGCTTGCAAACCTCGCCGAAGCGAAATTGCTTAACCGCGACGCGACCGCACTCTACCAGGTGTTTTGTGTTTCGATTACCCCTGCTTCAGAGCGGCGAGAATGCTGTGCGCGGCGGTCTTTCCGGCACCCATGGCGAGGATGACCGTGGCCGCGCCCGTCACGATGTCGCCACCGGCCCACACGCCCGGCTGGCTCGTGCGGCCCTGCTCGTCGGCCTCGATGTAGCCCCAGCGGTTGAGGGCCACGTTGGGCGCCATGGCGGGCACGAGCGGGCAGGCGTTGGTGCCGATGGCGGTGATGGCCAGGTCGCAGGGAATCTCGGCCACGGCGTCGGGGCCCTGGAGCGCCACGGGGCGGCGGCGTCCGTCGGCGCCCGGCTCGCCCAGCTCCATGCGCTGCAGGCGCGCCGCGCACACGTTGCCCGCCTCGTCGGCCTCGAAGCCCAGGGGCGCGGCGAGCTCGAAAAGGCGCACGCCCTCGGCCTTGGCGTGCTCGATCTCGGCCGCGCGGGCGGGCATCTCGGCCTCGGTGCGCCGGTAGCACAGCGTGACCGTCTCGGCGCCCAGACGAAGCGCCGTGCGCGCCGCGTCCATGGCCACGTTGCCGCCGCCGAACACCACAACGTTGCGCCCGGGGCGCACGGGGGTGTCGGTGCGGGGGAAGTCGTAGGCGCTCATGAGGTTCACGCGCGTGAGGTACTCGTTGGCGCACATCACGCCGCAGGCGTTCTCGCCGGGCACGCCGAGCATCTTGGGCAAGCCCGCGCCCACGCCGATGAAGACGGCGTCGAAGCCGTGCTCGCCCAGGAGCTCGTCCACCGTGACGGTGCGGCCCGCCACCATGTTGGGCTCGATGCGCACGCCCAGGGCCTTCAGGGCCTCCAGCTCGCGGGCCACCACGGCCTTGGGCAGGCGGAACTCCGGGATGCCGTACACGAGCACGCCGCCCAGGCGGAAGAGCGACTCCAGGAGGGTCACCTCCACGCCCGCGCGCGCAAGCTCGAAGGCGCAGGTGATGCCGGCGGGACCGCTGCCCACCACGGCCACGCGGGGGCGTGCGGCGCCCTCGGGCACGGGCGCGGCGGGCGCAGCGGGCGCGGGCGCGGCGGCCTCAAGCTCGCTCGCCTTGTCGCCCAGGAAGCGCTCGAGCTGGCCGATGGCGATGGGGTTGCCCCGGCGCGCGAGCACGCAGGCGCCCTCGCACTGGCTCTCCTGCGGGCAGACGCGGCCGCACACGCTGGGGAGCAGGTTGTCGCGGCGCACGACCTCCAGGCCGGCCGCCCAGTCGCGCGCGCGGATGGCCTCGATGAAGCGCGGGATGTCCACGCCCACGGGGCAGCCGCCCACGCAGGCAGGCTTCTTGCAGTCGAGGCAGCGGTTGGCCTCAAGCACGGCGTCGTCGTCGGTGTAGCCCAGGTCGACGGGCATGAAGCCGCCCACGCGCACCTCGGGCTCCACCTCGCGGGCGGGCGTGCGGGGGGCCTTCGCGTTGGGCTTGTAGCGCTGCTCGGCAGCCTCCATGGTGCACTCCTTATCGCTCATCGCGCTGCCTCCTCGTCTGCGGCGACGTCGCGCAGGCGGCACGCGTGCGCGCGCTCAAGCGACTCCCTCTCCTGGGCGGCGAAAGTGCGCAGGCGGCTGCGCAGGTCGGCCCAGTCCACAAGCGCCCCGTCGAAGTCCACGCCGTCGATGCACGCGAAGCGCACCTGGCCATCGACCACCACGCGGCAGCCGCCGCACATGCCCGTGCCGTCGAGCATCACGGGGTTGAGCGAGACGGTCACGGGCACCCCGTGGGCGCTGGCGGCCTTCACGCAGGCGGCCATCATGGGCACGGGGCCCACCGCGAAGGCGCGGTCGATCTGGCCGGCCTGCGCCAGGCGCTCGAGCGGCCCCGTGGCGAAGCCCTTCTCGCCGTAGGAGCCGTCGTCGGTCACCACGATGACCTGCGCGCCCTCGATGCTGCGGAACTTGTCCTCAAGCACGAGAAGGTCGCGGCTGCGGGCGGCCACGATGGCGCTCACCTGGGCGCCCGCCTGCGCGAGGGCCCGCGCCACGGGGAAGGCGGCCGCCAGGCCCACGCCGCCGCCGGCCACGGCCCAGCGCTGGCCCGCCACGCCCTGCATGTCGGAGGGGTTGCCCAGGGGGCCCGTCACGTCGAGCAGGCACTCGCCCTGCCCGTACTCGGCCAGAAGCTCGGTGGTGCGGCCCACCACGAGGAACACGAACTCGATCCAACCCTCTTGGGCGTTCCAGTCGCAGAACGTGAAGGGCACGCGCTCGGCGCCCTCGCGCGGCCTCACCAGGAAAAACTGCCCCGCCTGCGCCTTAGCGGCAACGGCGGGCGCCTCGACGCGCATGAGCCAGGTGCCCTGCGCCAGAAGCTCCTTCTTAAGTATTCGATGCACTTCTTCCCTCTCCCCGTCACTGATACAACGACGTGCGCATACAGTGTCCTGGCACATATAATGCGTTCCTCACACAATGTCAAAAGGAAATGCCGCCATGCTGACCGAAAAACTCATACGCGCCTATGCCGCACGAGGCGAGGAGGCCCCGGCCGCGCAACAGCGCACGCGCCTGGGCAAGTTCGCGGGGGCCGTGGGCATCGGCTGCAACGTGGCGCTGTGCCTGGGCAAGGCCGCGGCCGGCGCGCTCAGCGGGTCGGTGGCCATCGTGGCCGACGCCCTCAACAACCTCTCCGACGCCTCGAGCAGCCTCGTGAGCCTGCTGGGCTTCAAGATGGCGAGCCGCCCGGCCGACGAGGGGCACCCGCTGGGGCACGGACGCTACGAGTACCTGTCGGCCCTGGCCGTGGCCGTGCTCATCGTGGTGGTGGGCGCCCAGCTCGTGCAGAGCTCGGCGGAGAAGATCGTGGCGCCCCAGCCCGTGAGCCTCACCGCCCTCACCGTGGGCATCCTCGTGGCGTCCATCCTGCTCAAGCTCTGGATGATGCGCTTCAACAACCTCATGGCGCGCCAGACGGGCTCCAAGGCCCTCCAGGCCACGGCGCAGGACAGCCGCAACGACGCGATCACCACCACGGTGGTCCTGCTCGCCTGCGTGGCGGAGCGCCTGAGCGGCCTGGCCCTGGACGGCTGGGCGGGCGTGGCCGTGGGCGTCTTCATCATCGTCTCGGGCGCGGGCCTGGTGCGCGACACGGCCGACACGCTGCTGGGCGAGGCGCCCGACCCCGAGCTGGTGGAGCGCATCAAGCGCCGCATTGCCTGCACCCCCGGCGTGCTGGGCGCCCACGACCTCAACGTCTACGACTACGGACCGGGGCGCGTGTGGGCCTCCGTGCATGTGGAGATGGACGCGCGGCGCAGCCTGACCGAGGCGCACGCCACGGCCGACCGCATCGAGCGCGGCGTGCGCGACGACGAGGGCGTCAACCTCGTGGTGCACGTGGACCCGGTGGCCTCGGGGGCCTCCGAGCAGGCGCAGCTGCAGGTGTGGGTGGAGGCGACGGTGCGCCAGATAGACGCGCGCCTCAAGGTGGACGACGTGTCGCTCGTGCACGACCATGAGGGCCGCGACGTGCTGTTCTTCAACGTGGTGTGCCCCGCCCAGCTCCAGGACAGCCGCGACGAGCTGCTCGAGCGGATCTGCGACGCCGTGGCCGCCGAGCGCCCCGACTACTGCTGCCGCATCACGATGGACGACAGCGCCATCGCCAGGCTGCTGTAGGCGAGAGGGACGAGAAGGGCGGGAGGGCGCGGCGGGCCGCAGGTGGGCGGGCAGCCCGGCCCTTGGCCGACTCGCGCGCAGCGCCCATCGCGCGCGTCCGCTCGCGTCATGCGGCGCGCACAGGCCGGCGGGCGCCCCGTACTCGCACGTCGCCCGCCGCAGGGCCGCCCTACTTCTTCGCGGGGTACTTCGCCAGCGCCGCCGCCACGCCCTGCTCCAGGGCGAAGCGCGCCACGAGGGCGGCGTCGGCCACGGTGACCTGGAACTCCTCCCAGTCGCGGCCGCGCAGCTGCTGCAGCACGTAGTCGGCCGGGGCCATCTTTCCCGGCGGGCGGCCGATGCCGCAGCGCACACGCGGGTAGTCGGTGGTGCCGAGCTTCTCGCCGATGGAGCGCAGGCCGTTGTGGCCGGCATGGCCGCCGCCCATCTTGACGGCCACGCCGCCGGCCGGCAGCTCAAGCTCGTCGTGGATGACGAGGATGCCCGCCGCAGGCACGCGGTACTCCTCGGCGATTTTCTTGAGAGGGCCGCCCGAGACGTTCATGTACGACTGCGGCTTCACGAGCACCACCTTGCGCCCAGCGAGCGTGACCTCGCACACCGCCGCGCCCGGCTTGGCCTTCCAGTAGCGCGCGCCCAGCTCGTCTGCCAGCACGTCTATCGCCAAGAAGCCGGCGTTGTGCCTCGTGCGCTCGTACTCCTTGCCCGGGTTGCCCAACCCGCACACGATGCCCACGGGCACGTCTTTAGCGGCCTTGCCCCCACCCTGCGCCATACACCCTCCCAAACAAATCAGGCCAGGAACCCCTGGCCTGAGACTCAATCAAGCAACCCGCCCGCCGTCCGCCCCAAAGGGCGACCAACGCCGCACGCCTTCCCGTGGTCCGCCCCCAAAGGGCGGCCACAGTGCGTCATCCGCAAGGCGCTTCGCCCCGTAGCGTACACGAGGTACGTGAGGGGCGAAGCAACGCGGCGGATGGCGTGCTGTGGTCCGCCCCGCGGAGACTAAAACTCGGGGTTGACGCCGAGCATCTTCGAGACGCTTGTCTCGTCGTACACGTTGCGAATGGCCTTGGCGAACTCATCCACCAGCGAGAGCACCTTGATGCGGTCGCCGCGCTTCTCCACGGGCACGGGCACGGCGTCGGTGACGGCGACCTCCACGATGGGCAGGGTCGGGTCGAGCAGGCGCTCGTAGGCGGGGCCGGAGAACAGGCCGTGGGTGGCGCCGACGTAGATGTCGCCCGCGCCGAGCTTCTTCAGCTCGCGCACGGCGCCGCACAGGGTGCCGGCGGTGTCGATCATGTCGTCGTTGATGATGCAGGTGCGGCCCTTGATGTCGCCGATGATGCCCATGACCTCGGCCTGGTTGTGGCCGGGACGGCCCTTGTGGGCGATGGCGATGTTGCAGCCGAGCATGTCGGCCAGGCGCTTGGAGGCCTTGGCACGGCCCACGTCGGGCGACACGACCACGGTGTTGTTCATGTCGAAGCCCTTGGCGGAGTAGTACTCGGCGAAGAGGGGCATGGCGGTGAGGTGGTTCACCGGGATGTTGAAGTAGCCCTGAATCTGGCCCTGGTGCAGGTCGACCGTGATGACGCGGTCGATGCCGGCGGCCTGGTACAGGTCGGCCACGAGGCGTGCCGTGATGGGCTCGCGGGGGGCCGCCTTGCGGTCCTGGCGGGCGTAGGCGTAGTGGGTGAGCACGGCGGTGATGGTGCGGGCCGAGGCACGCTTGGCGGCGTCGGCGGCGATGAGGACCTCCATGAGCATGTCGTTGAGGTGGGCGCCGGAGACCGACTGGATGATGAACACGTCGCAGCCGCGAACGCTCTCGGCGAAGCGCGTGTAAATCTCGCCGTTGGCGAACTTCTCAATCTGCAGGTCGCCCAGCTGGGTGCCCAGCTTGGCCGCCACCGCCTCGGCGAACTCCCTGTTCGACGTGCCAGAGAAGATCTTCATGCTTTTCTGGATTGAATCCATCGACCTCGTGCCCCTCTCGATCTGCCGGTGCTGCCTGTTGTCAGTGAAAACGCACGGAGCGAACAATACTCCTTAGGCGCGGTCCCACTTGGGACGCCAACCAGCCTTCATCTTTTGTTCGGAGCGCTCCAGGGCAAGCGAGCCGTCGGGCACGTCGCGCGTGATGACCGAGCCCGCGCCCACGGTGCAGCCCGCGCCGATGTTGACGGGGGCCACGAGCATGGTATCCGAGCCGATGAAGGTGCCGTCGCCGATGGTGGTGGCGTGCTTGTTCTTGCCGTCGTAGTTGCAGGTGATGGTGCCCGCGCCGATGTTAACGTCCTGGCCTATGGTGCAGTCGCCGATGTAGGAGAGGTGCGGCACCTTCGAGCCCTTGCCCACCGTAGACTTCTTGATTTCCACGTGGGTGCCCGCCTTGGCGCCGTCGCACAGGTGCGCGCCGGGACGCAGGTAGGCGCGGGGGCCGCAGGTCACGTCGTCGTCGAGCTGGGCCTGCACGGCCACGGTCTCGTCCACCACGCAGCGCTGGCCCACGCGCGTGTCGGTGAGGCGCGTCTGCGGGCCGAGCACGCAGCCCTCGCCCACCACCGTGGCACCCCACAGCATGGTGCCGGGCAGAATCTCGGTGTCGCGGCCAATCTGCACGTCGGGGCCGATCCACACCTGCGTGGGGTCGAGCATGGTGACGCCGGCGGCCATGTGGGCGCGGTTGATGCGCTCCTGCATGGCGCGGGTGGCCTGGGCGAGCTGGATGCGGGAGTTCACGCCCATGAGCTCGTCGGCGTCGGGGCACTCCACCGCCGCCATGGCCGCGCCGTGGGAGCGCAGGATGCCCACCATGTCGGTGAGGTAGTACTCCTTCTGGGCGTTCTCGCAGGTGAGCTCGGCGATGTGGGAGCGCAGCAGCGCCGCGTCGAAGCAGTACACGCCGGCGTTGCACGTGGTGACCTTGGCCTGCTCGGGCGTGCAGTCCTTCTGCTCCACAATGGCCGTGGCGCAGCCGTCCTGGCCCACCATCACGCGGCCGTAGCCCGTGGGGTCGTCGTAGGTCATGGTGAGCAGGGCGCCCGCCGCATGGTCGGGCGACAGCGCCGCCTGCACGAGCGAGCCCAGCGTCTCGGCGCGCAGAAGGGGCGTGTCGCCGCACAGCACGAGCACCTGGCCGTCTTCCACCTGGGCCTCGTCGAGGGCGCAGCGCACCGCGTGGCCCGTGCCCAGGCGCTGCTCCTGCAGCACGCACTCCACGTCGGCGTCGTCGGCGAAGAGGGCGCGCACCTGGTCGGCCCCGTTGCCCACCACCACGACGCAGCGCTCGACGCCGGCGGCGCGGGCAGCGTCCACCACCCAGGCCACCATGGGCTTGCCCAGGACCTCGTGGACCACCTTGGGGCGGGCGGACTTCATGCGCGTTCCCTCGCCAGCGGCCAGGACTATGGCGGTGACTCCCATGACGATGCTTCCTCTCAGCGACCCGCGCGCGGCAGGCCGGTCGGCTCGAATCGGCTATGGCGAGAACTCTAGCGCAACCGGGAGCAGAGTATGGATGGAAACTGAGGGCACACGTCATCGTCGCGCCTCAAGGCCGCTATCATGGACGGGTTATCAAGCAAACCCGCCGCACAGTACGCCCTCGCCCCTCAAGGAGACGCCGAGCATGTCCCCCATGTCAGATCAGCGCATGGCAGGCGCCCACAGCGCCGTGCCCGCTCCCATGCACATGCAGGGGGCGGCGCAGGTCCGCACGCAGGTGGACTACACCGACCAGGCCAGCTTCTCCCAAGAGGTGGACACCTCGCCCTACGCCACGCAGCGCAGCGCCAAGCGTGCCGCCGTCGAACTCGGCGAGGTGTTCTCGCCCGCACGCAAGGGTGCCAGCGTGGAGGAGCTGCGCTCCCAGATGCGCGTCATCGAGGGCGGCGCGGTGCGACCCAGCGTGTCCAAGCAGGCCCAGCGCGCCCAGAGGGCGGCGAGCCGCACAAAGCGCGCCGAGCAGGAGTTCCAGATCCCGCGCGGCCCCGTGGCGGGCTCCATCCCCAACGTGCCGCCCGCACCGGCCGCCCAGGCGCGCCCCGCAGCCTCCGGCTCCGTCGCCAGGCCCCAGCCCGGCCCTGCGGCTCAGCCCGGCGACGTCGCCCGCGCGGCCGCGCAGGCCGCCTACGAGGGGCGCGTGTTCCCGGCCAACCCCGGCATGCGCGAGGAGGCCCCCAAGCCCGGCATCGCCGAGAGGCTCAAGAACGTCGCCGGGGCCCTGGGCGGCTCGGAGACGCTCGTGCGCCGCGTCACGGTGGGCGTCACCTTCCTGGCCTGCGTGACCCTCACCGTGGTCACGCTCTACAGCCCCGCCCAGCAGCTCTACAGCGCCTATCGCGAAAACGAGCGCCTCACCGACGAGCTCGCCCAGAACCAGGCCCGCGTCGCGGCCCTGGAGAAGAGCGTGAGCGCCCTGCAGACCGCCGAAGGCGTGCAGGACGCCGCGCGCAAGACCTGGGGCCTCGTCATGCCCGACGAGGTGTCGCTCAACGTGGAGAACGCCGCCTACCAGGCCGCCGACACCTCCATCCCCGACGAGGTGCGCCGCGGCTCGGGCAAGAACACCTCCACCTGGGTGACCGACATACTCGACCAGGTGTTCGGCGAGACGGGCGCCACCACGGCCACCGAGAGCACCGAGCAGACCGCCACGGTGAGCGAGACGGAGGACTCCAGCGTGGACTCCGCCACCCCCGAGCAGGCCGACACCCAGCAATAACCGCCCTCCCCCGAAGGCAGGCCATATGACCCCCACCCTGTACTGCGCCCTGGACGCCGGAACCGTCTCGACCTGCATGCTGTGCGCCACCCGCGACGAGGAGCGCGGCGTGCGCCCCCTGCTGCGCCAGGCCCGCGTGACCGACCTGGGCCAGGGCGTGGACGCGAGCGGCGAGCTGCTGGGCCAGGCCATCGAGCGCACCGTGGGCTGCGTGGCCGACTACCTGGCCCAGGCCCGTGCGCTCGCCGACGAGCAGGGCCTGCCCCTGTGCGCCTGCCTCACCGCCACGAGCGCCGCGCGCGACGCGCGCAACTCCGCCGAGCTGCTCGCCCCCCTGGCCGAGCTGGGCCTCGCGGCCCAGGTCATCGCCGGCGCCGACGAGGCCGCCCTGGGGCTTCTGGGCGTGACGGGCGACTTCGGGCGCACCACCGTGTGCGCCTGCGACATCGGCGGCGGCTCCTGCGAGCTTTCGTGCGGCAGCCGCGACGAGGAGGGCGGCCTGGTGCAGCTGGGCGGCGTCTCGCTCAACATCGGCGCGCGCCGCGTGTGCGAGCGCTTCCTGGCCTGCGCCCCCGACGAGGTGCCCAGCCCGCAGGCGGTGCAGCAAGCCCGCGACTTCGCGCGCGCGATGTTCGAGGAGTGGGCGGCCGGGCAGGGCGACTTGCCCGCCACGCTCGCCTGCGTGGGAGGCACCGCCACCACGCTCGTCTCCATCGCCTGCGAGCTGGAGCCCTACGACAGCGACTTCGTGCACCTGCGCCGCACGGGCGCGGACGACCTGCATGCCCTCACGCAGCGCCTGTGCGCCCTGAGCTGCGAGGAGCGGGCGCACCTCAAGGGCCTGCAGCCCAAGCGCGCCCACGTCATCCATGCCGGCGCCCTCATCCTCGACGAGCTGGTGGCCTCAGGCGGCTGGGACGGCTTCGTCACGAGCGAGTCCAACTCGCTCTTCGGCGTGGTGGAATGCCTGGACGCCCAGGTGAAGGGCGCGCCCAGCCCCCTGCCGCTGCGCCTGCAAGCGCAGATGCTGCGCTAAGCCCGGCCGCGCCCGAAATGGGCGCACCGCTGTGCTAAAGTGCTTGCATCTGGGAGCGTGGCGAAATGGCAGACGCAGGTGACTTAAAATCACTCGCCGCAAGGCATGCGGGTTCGAGTCCCGCCGCTCCTACCATACCCGACACACCCGGCTCGCCCTTCAGCCTCACGATCTGAGAGATGCGGTATTGATGTCACAGGATTTCGCGCAGTTCCTCAACGAGTACCACGCCCGCGTCGACGCGCTCATCGCGTCGTACTACGCGCAGCATGGCACGCACTCCGACATGGACGCCTACCTCTACGCGCCCCTGGCCAAGTACTCGGCGAACGGCGGCAAGCGCCATCGCCCCGTGGTGTGCTTCCTGGGCTGCATGGCCGTGGGCGGCGACCCCACGCGCGCCTCAAGCGCCGCCGCCTCGGTGGAGCACTTCCACACCGCCGCCCTCATCCATGACGACATCGCCGACGAGGGCGAGCTGCGCCGCGGCGAGCCGTGCCTGCACCTCACCATGGGCCTGGGCCTGGCCATCAACGCCGGCGACCTGGCGCTCTCCCAGGTGACGGGCACCGTGCTCGAGGACCCCTCGCTCGACGACGCCACCAAGGTGCGCGTGCTGGGCGAGCTCGTGGCCATGACCACGCGCACCATCGAGGGCCAGGCGCTCGACATCGGCTGGGCGCGCGACAACCGCTGGGACATCTCCGAGGACGACTACCTCGCCATGGCGAGCCACAAGACGGCCTACTACTCGGTGGCCGTGCCGCTGGCCTGCGGCGCCATCATCGGCGGCGGCTCCGACGAGCAGGTGGAGGCCCTGCGCAGCTTCGGCATGGCCGCGGGCCTGGCGTTCCAGCTGCAAGACGACATCCTCAACCTCGTGGGCGACAAGGAATCCGTGGCCAAGGACTTCCGCAGCGACGTCACCGAGGGTAAGCGCACGCTCATGGTGGTGCACGCGCTGGCCAACCCCGCCGTGGCCGACGAGCTGCGGGCCATCCTCAACGCCCACACCACCGACACCGCCCAGCTCGCGCGCGCCGTGGAGCTCATGGAGCAGGCAGGCTCCATCGAGCACGCCCGTCAGCTGTCGCTTCAGCTCGCCGCCCAGGCCAAGGCGGCAATCGAGACCATCGAACTGGACGAGAACGCCAAGGAGCTGCTCTTCTCCATGGCCGACTTCTTCGTACAGCGCATCGTATAACCCAGGGAGGCACCACGCATGGAAGCGATCAAGCCCGGATGCACCGGAGCGGCAGTTGAGGACGTGCAGGGCAGGCTCTGCACCCTTGGGGCCACCATCGACGCCTCCGAGCTCGACGCCCAGGAGTTCGGCGCGAGCACCACGGCGGCCGTGCGCGCCTTCCGCGCCCAGCACGGCCTTCCCATGGGCGACGAGATAGACGAGGTTGCCTGGATCGTGCTTGTGGACGAGACGTACCGCATGGGCGACCGCACGCTCTACCTGCGCCTGCCCTACTTCCACGGGGCCGACGTGAGCCACCTGCAGATGACGCTCAACGTGCTGGGCTTCTCGTGCGGCACGGTGGACGGCTTCTACGGCCCGCACACCGAGGCCGCCGTGCGCGAGTTCCAGTCCAACATGGGCCTCATGGCCGACGGCATGGCCTTCCAGGACACCTTCGAGGCCATCGAGCGCCTGCACCACGTGTGGCAGGGCAAGACGGTGAACCCCGACTTCATCAACGGCCACATGGGCTTCGCCCGCGCCGTGGAGGTGCTCGAGTCCAACACCATCGTCATCGGCGCGACCGACCCCATCGCCCGCAACGTGGCGAGCCGCATCTGGAACGTGGCCTACGCCACCACGAGCGACGCCCACGTCATGCTCACCGATGCCCTCACCAACGGCGAGTTCCACGAGCGCACCAAGGCCGACGTGGCCGTCATCCTCGCCACCGCGCCGCTCGAGGCCGGCGACACCCTGCCTGCAGGCACGCTCAACATCGTGGC